>SCUD01000042.1 GCA_004297335.1 Gammaproteobacteria bacterium | reverse complement strand
CGCCGGCGAAGGCCGGATCAGCGGCGAGCTCGACCTCGACGATGGACTCCCGAGTCGCGCGGCACTCACGCTCGAGGGCATCACGCTCGACAGCCAGACCGGCTCCTTCGGCGTCACCGGTCTGTCCGGACTGTTCCGCTGGTTCGCCGATGCGAGCCGCAGCGAGCTCGCCGGTGAGCTCGAGGACCAGGCCTTTCACTCCTGGCTCGACTGGGAATCGGCACGCCTGTGGGGTATCGAATTCGGCGCGGTGACGCTGCCCTTCGCGACCTCCGGGAGGAACTTCCGCATGCTGGAGCCGGTGGTATTGCCGATCTTCGACGGCGGCCTCGCGATCGAGACCCTGCGGCTGCGCCATGCCGGCACCGAGCAGATGTACCTGCGCTTCGACGCCGCACTCCAGCCCGTCAGTGTCGCGCAGATCGCCCGCGCGTTCGCCTGGCCGGAGTTCCATGGCACGCTCGCCGGCCGCATTCCGAACCTGCAGCTGGCCCGCGGCGAAGTCACGCTGGGCGGCAACCTCGAGGCACAGGTCTTCGACGGCAGCATCGTCGTGAAGAACCTGCGGCTGCGCGACCCGCTCGGCCGCTTCCCGCGCCTGTACGCGGACATCGATATCGAGCGGCTCGATCTCGAACAGCTCACCAACACCTTCTCGTTCGGCATGATCACCGGCCGGCTGTCCGGCCGGGTCGCCGGGCTCGAGACCTTCGCCTGGATGCCGGAGGCCTTTGACGCACGCTTCTACACGACTCCAGGCGACCGGACGCCACGGCGCATCAGCCAGCGTGCCGTGACCAATCTCTCCAGCATCGGCGGCGGCAGCGGCGGCGGGGTCGCGGCGGCCCTGCAGGGCGGATTCCTGCGCTTCTTCGACAGCTTCCGCTACAAACGCCTGGGCCTGAACTGCCGGCTCGCGAACGATGTCTGTGCCATGAGCGGCGTCGAACGCTCCGGCGGGGGCTACTACATCGTCAAGGGCGCCGGCATCCCGCGCATCGACGTGATCGGCAGCGAGAGCCGTGTCGCGTGGAGCCGGCTGGTGCGCCAGCTTGCAGCGATCATGGAGTCCGAGATCGTCGTCGAATGAAGGCCGCGGCTGCGCTAGAATCGGTTCAGGGCCCGTTCAGCCCCCGGCCGCGAGCATGGCTCCGGACCGGTCTGGAAACACGCCGAGGAGCACCGATATGATGCGCTGGATTACCGCGGGCCTGGCTTCCCTCACGCTGGCACTGGCCGCCTGCGTCACCATCAACGTGTATTTCCCGGCCGCGGCGGCCGAGAAGGCCGCGGACCGCATCATCGAGGACATCTGGGGCAAGGACAAGGAGAAGGGCGGCGAACAGTCGGCGCTCCCCGTCGCCGCCGGCCAGGTGCTGCTGGCGGCGCTGCAGGGGACGCTCGATCTCGTCGTGCCCACGGCCGAGGCGCAGGCCGACCTCGATATCTCGAGTCCGGCGATCCGCTCGCTGACCGCCTCGATGAAGACCCGCGCCCCGGACCTCGATCCGTTCTTCGGGTCCGGCGCCGTGGGCCTTACGGCCAATGGCCTGGTCGAACTGCGCGATGCGAACGCGGTGCCGCTCGCGGACCGCAACCGCGTGCGCAAGCTCGTCGCCGACGAGAACGCCGACCGCACCGCGCTGTACCGCGAGATCGCGGGCGCGAACGGCCACCCGGAGTGGGAGTCCGACATCCGCAACACCTTCGCGCAGCGCTGGATCGCCAACGCCAGCGCCGGCTGGTACTACCAGAACGCCGCCGGGGAGTGGGTTCAGAAGTAGCGCGGGCCGGATTCCAGCGGCTCGACCAGCTCCGCTCCCTCGTTCTTCGGGCTGTTGACCGCGCGGCTGACCGGCCAGGCTTCGAAACGCGCGGCATCGCCGGCGCCGAGCATCGAGCCGAGCACCGCCGCATCCGCGAACCCGGGGTCCAGCCAGCGCGGCCAGTGCTCCTGTGGCAGCACCGCCGGCATGCGGTCATGGATGCGCCGCAATGGCGCCGTGGCATCCGTCGTCACCAGCGTGCAGGACTCGAGCGGCGTGCCGTCCGCAGGATCGGTCCAGCGCTCCCAGAGTCCGGCCAGGGCCATCGGCCCCGCATCGCGCGCGCGGATGAACCAGGGCTGCCGGCCGCCTGGCGCGGCCTGCCATTCGTACCAGCCGTCCGCGAGCACCAGGCAGCGGCGGTGGCGGAAAGCGTCGCGGAACGCCGGCTTCACGGCCAGGGTCTCGGCGCGTGCGTTGATCATCCGGTTGCCGATCGCCCGCTCGCGCGCCCAGCGCGGCACGAGGCCCCAGTGCAGCAACACGAGAATCCGCTCGCCCGCGGGCGTGACCCGCACCGCAGCAACGTCCTGGGTCGGGGCGATGTTGTAGCGCGGCCTGAGTTCGGGCACCGCGTCGAGCGCAAACAGGCGCCGCACGGCTTCGGCGGGTGAGAAGAACGCGTAGCGGCCGCACATGGCGCTACTCCCGGATGCCGGTGCCCCGGTTCATCAGTGTCACGACCACCGCGAACATCACGACCGCCGCGAGGGCCATGATCGCGAAGGCCATGCCGAGGCCCACGTCGCTGGTGCCCAGGAAGCCGTGCCGGAACGCGCCGACCATGTACAGGATCGGGTTGGCGTAGGACAGGCGCTCGGCCCAGTCCGGCAGCAGCGACACCGAGTAGAACACGCCCCCCAGGTAGGTCAGCGGCGTCAGCACGAAGGTCGGGAACCAGGTGATCTGGTCGAAGTTCTTCGCGAAGATTGCGTTGAAGAAGCCGCCGAGCGAGAACACCACCGCGGTCAGCAGCACGGAACCGGCCACCAGCAGCGGATGCTCGACCGGAATGCGCGTGAAGAACAGCGCGACCGCCGTGACCACGACGCCGACCAGCAGGCCGCGGACGACGCCGCCGGCCACATAGCCGAGCACGATCAGCCAGTTCGGCAGCGGCGCGACCAGCAGCTCCTCGATGTGCTTGCCGAACTTCGCGCCGAAGAAGCTCGAGACCACGTTGCCGTAGGAATTCGTGATCACGGCCATCATGATCAGGCCCGGCGCGATGTACTGCATGTAGTCATAGCCGCCCATCGTGCCGATGCGCCGGCCGATCAGGCTGCCGAAGATCAGGAAGTACAGGGTCGCGGTGACCGCCGGCGGCACCAAAGTCTGAATCCAGATCCGGACGATGCGCCCGAACTCGCGGCGCACGATGGTCTCGAAGCCGACCCACTGGATCCGCGCCAGCGATGGCACGCCCGCCGCGCCCATCTCAGCTCCCGCCAGCGGCAGCGCCGCGGTTCTCGACCAGGCGCATGAACAGCTCCTCCAGCCGATTGACCTTGTTGCGCATGCTGGCGACCTCGATGCCAGCACTGGTCAGCCGCGCGAAGATGTCGTTGAGGCCCTGCCCGCGCGCGACGTCCACCTCGAGCGTATGGTCGTCGGTCAGGCGCGCCGCGTAGCCGGGCAGCTGCGGCGCCGCCGTCACCGGGTGGCGCAGGTTCAGCACGAAGGACTCCTGATGGAGCTTGCGGATCACTGCCGCCATGCTGTCGTTCTCGATGATCCGGCCACCATCGATGATCGCAATATGACGGCACAGGCTCTCGGCCTCCTCGAGGTAGTGCGTGGTCAGGATGATGGTCGTGCCGGCGGCATTGATCTCGCGCAGGAAGCTCCACATGCTGCGGCGGATCTCGATATCGACGCCCGCGGTCGGCTCGTCGAGGATCAGCAGCCGCGGCTCGTGCACCAGCGCGCGCGCAATCATCAGCCGGCGCTTCATGCCGCCGGACAGGGCCCGTGCGATCTCATGGCGCCGGTCCCAGAGCTGCAGCTGGCGCAGGTAGCGCTCGGTGCGCTCGCGCGCCAGCCGCCGGGGAATGCCGTAGAAGCCGGCCTGGTTGACGACGATCGTGTAGACCTTCTCGAAATTGTTGAAGTTGATTTCCTGCGGCACGAGGCCGATGCAGGACTTGGCCCGGTCGAGCTCGCGGTCGATGTCGTGGCCGAACACGCTGACGCTGCCGCCCGACTTGGTCACCAGCGACATGACGACGCCGATCGTCGTGGTCTTGCCGGCACCGTTTGGACCCAGCAGCGCGAAGAAATCCCCCTCGGCGACTTCGAGATCGATGCCGCGCAGGGCGACGACGCCATTGCGATAGGTCTTGGTCAGGCCACGGATGGCGAGCGCCTGCATGGGTCTCCCTGACCCGCCGCACGGCGGGCAACAGCCGATCAGCGTAAACGCCGGTGGCGGTGGCGGCAACCACCACGCGACGGCGGCCCTCAGGCCGGTATGGCCCGTCGGAAGCGGCGCTGCAGCGATTGCCGGCGGGCGCTCTCCGCACCCTGGATCTGCAGGCCGAGGAGTTGCAGCAGCAGCACCGATTCGTCCCGTGGATCGGCGGCCCAGCCCTCGAATTGCATCCAGAAGCGGGCACGGGCGCCGAAGCGGGCAGCCAGCGACGGAGCGACCCGGCGGCCGAGGCCATCGACGTCCGCAACCGGCAGCCCGGCGAGCACGGCCACCGTGCCCGGGGCCGCCCCGAACACCAGGCGGACACCCAGCGCATGGACCTGCGCCAGGTGCCAGGCCAGCATGATCGTGGCACGCGCAAAGGCGACGATGCGTTCATCGGCCGCGTTCGCCGCCTGGCCGTCCTGGACGCCGCCGCCGACAGCCGCCTGGCTCTCCCAGAAGGCGTCATCCCCGAAGCGCAGGTCGAAGAGCGCGAACGGCAGGCTCTCGCAGAGCTTGCGCTGGGCCCCGGCGTCGATCAGTGCATTGATGGCCCTGGGCGGGAGGCCGGCAATCAGGCGCAGCCGGCCCTCGTCCTCCAGTTCGGCCGCCAGGTCCAGGAAAGCGTGGTTCAGCGAGGCGAGCGCCCGGCGAGTGACGGCATCGAGCAGCGTCTGCTCGGACCACTGGGCTCGCCCCGCCGGGGGCGGGAGCACAAGCGACTGCTGACGGGCCATGGCATTTCTCCCCCTTGCCGTAGTTATTATTGGCGTCTGACTGGTGGACCAGCTCGTGTTTTGCTGGTACAAAACTACCAGCTGTGTTTGCTACCGTCAAGGCACCCCATCATGCGCATCACGGACGATCGCTATTCCCGGGACCGGCTGCGGCTGGATCTGGCCCTGCGCCTGATCCGTCACGAGGCCCGTACGCGCACGATCCGCCATTGGACGGGCCTGACCGAGGACCGCATCCGCAAGCTGTACCAGTCCTATGTCGTCGAGGCCGGTCGCCGCGACGTGCGACGCCACCGGGGCAAGAGCCCGCGACAGAACGCCTGGTTCATGCGCAATCCGGTGGTGCGCCGCGAGTCCGCTGGTCTCGCGACCCTGCTATGCCTGCTCGGGCTGCTGCGCCGCAACGCGGCCACCGCGCCGGGCGCCATGGAGCAGCTGCGCTGGGGCGAGGATTTCTGCGAAGCGTACGAGACCTTTGCCAGCCTGTTCGCACAGCCGCAGATCTCCTTCGAGCACGCCTGGTACCTGCTGCGCGCGCTCGAGCGCCAGAACGAGCTGTGCCTGGACGACTGCGCGGGCTGCGGCAGCCTGCTCGTGGTGCTGCGCTACGCGGAAAGGCCCGCGGCCTGTGAGTTCTGCGCCGCGACCCGCCCGCCGGCGAAGCCGGGTCTCGCGGTGGGTGACTGCTAGAATGACGGCCCGTTCCTCGCGGAGTCGCAGCCGATGCCCGCCACCGGGCGGCCCAATGTCTTCGCCGGGCCGCATGTCGATCGCCTGAAGCCACCGCGCCGCGATGCCGCGGCGATCAGCTGCGCGCTCGAGGCGGGCCAGGCCTGGCTGGTGCCGGTGTGGCACTCGCGCTGCGTTCTCGTCCGCGAACCTGCCCCCCGGGCGCTGCTGTTCGAGGCTGCGGCCTCCCGCCCCGGCGCCCCGGCCGCCGAGGACATGATCCTGCTCGGCGAGTTTCGCGGCCGTGCGGTGCTGGCCTACGAAATCGAAACCGAGTCCGCGCCGCCGCTCGAACAGGGCGGCGAATTCACGGACCTGCGCGTGATCGCGAGCCTGCTGCCCCACGAGGAGGCGGGACTGCTGGCCTATGCGCGCGCCATGGTCTCGTTCCGTCACCGGCATCGCTATTGCGGCAGCTGCGGTGCGCCGACGCGGCCCGCGCAGTCCGGCCATGTGATGAGCTGCACCCGCGAGTCCTGCGCGACCGAGTCCTTCCCGCGCCTCGACCCGGCCGTGATCGTGCTGGTCCACGACGGAGAACGCGCGCTGCTGGGACGCCAGGCCGCCTGGCCGCCGGGCCGTTACTCGACGATCGCCGGCTTCGTCGAGCCGGGCGAGAGCCTCGAGGACACGGTCCGCCGCGAGGTCTTCGAGGAAACCGGCATCGAGGTCGGCTCGGCGCGCTACCACTCCTCCCAGCCCTGGCCATTCCCGCGTTCGCTGATGCTCGGCTTCCATGCCGAGGCCACGACCAGCACGATTGCCCTCGGCGACGGCGAACTGGAGGACGCGCGCTGGTTCAGCCGCGCCGAGATCGCCGCCGGCTTGCCGCGGCTGCCATTTTCCAGCTCGATTGCCTACCGGCTGATCGAGGAATGGTACGACGCCGGTGCTCTGCGCCCACTGGCCACGGAAGCCGGCGTGCGTGGCTGGGGGCGCACGCGGTGAACACCGCACTGTCGATCTTCGCCGGCATCGCGCTGGCCGCGGCGGCCGGCTTCCGCGCCTTCGTGCCGCTGCTCGCGGCCGGGCTCGCAATCCACTTCGACCTCGTGGATGCCGCGCCTGGCTTCGCCTGGCTCGGCGAGCCCGTCGCGCTGGCGGCGCTCGCGGCTGCGACCCTGATCGAGGTCATCGGCTACTTCGTGCCCGGAGTCGACCACGCGCTCGACGTGATCGCGGCGCCGGTGGCGCTGATCGCCGGGATCACCGTCGCCGCCAGCGTGATGGTCGGCCTGCCGGACTGGCTGCGCTGGCTCGCGGCGATCGTCGCCGGTGGTGCGGCCACGACCGCGACCTATTCGCTGACCTCGCTCGGCCGTCTCAAGTCCACGGCGGTCAGCGGCGGTCTCGCCAATCCCGTCTACGCCGGTGGCGAGCTGGCCGGATCCGCGCTGCTCGCGGCGCTCGCACTGCTGGTGCCGGTGATTGCCTTGATTGCAGTTGCCGCGCTGGTCCTGCTGCTGATCCGCCGCCGGCGACGCTGAGCCGCGATGTGTCTCGCGCTGATCGCCCACCGGATGCACCCGCGTTTCCCGCTGGTGCTCGCCGCGAATCGCGACGAGTTCCACGCGCGGCCGGCGGCGGCGCTGCACTGGTGGACGGAGGGAGCGCCGCTGCTCGCCGGACGCGACCTCGAGGCCGGCGGCGCCTGGTGCGGCGTGGATCGCCGCGGCCGGCTTGCGCTGGTCACGAACTACCGCGATCCCTCGCTGCCGCGGCCACAGGGCAGCTCGCGCGGCGAACTGGTGCCGGAGTTCCTGCGCGGTGAGCGCGGCGCCCTCGAGTTCGTGCGCGACGTCGCCGCGCGCGCGGCGCGCTACGCCGGCTTCAGCCTGCTGGTGCGGGACGAGACCGGGCTCGGCTATGTCGTCAGTCATCCGGAGCCGGAGGCCCTGCTGCTGCCGCCTGGAGTCTACGGCCTCAGCAACCTGCGGCTCGACACCCCCTGGCCCAAGCTGCTGAAGAGCCGGGCCGCGCTCGCCGCCGAGATGGCGGAGCGCGAACCGCGCACCGGGCAGTTGTTCGCGCTGCTCTCGGATCGCAGCCAGCCCGACGACGGCGACCTGCCCGACACCGGCATCGGCCTCGCGAGCGAGCGCCTGCTGTCATCCGCCTTCATCGTGAGCCCGGCCTATGGTACGCGCTGCAGCACCGTCATCGTCGCCGGTCCCGGTGACCGGATCGCCGTCGAGGAGCGCCGTCACGCGACCGATGGTGGCGTCAGCGGCCGCACGCGGATCGTATTTCACGCTGCACCATCGCGATGATCCGGACGCCCCTCGCCGCGCTGCTGCTCGCGAGTCTCCTGCTCGCGCCCGGCGTGGGTGCCGCCGCGGGCATCGAGGTCACGGTCACCGGCGTCGAGGGCGCACTGCGGGACAACGTGCTCGCGCTGCTCAGCCTGCAGCGCCACTCACGCGCGCCGGATCTCGACGCCGAGCTGGTCGACCGCCTTTTGCGGCGCGCGCCGCGCGAGGTGGCCGCGGCGCTGCGTCCCTTCGGCTACTACGAACCGGTGGTCGAGACCAGCCTGCGGCAAGGCCGCGATGCCTGGGAAGCGCTGATTTCGGTCGAGCCGGGTCCGCCGGTCGTGCTGAGGAGCCACGACATCGTGCTCGAGGGCCCCGGACGCGACGAACCCTTCCTGCAGGAGGCGCTCGCGCGCGCGCCATTGCGGCCCGGCGCGCGGCTGAGTCACGCCGACTACGACCAGCTCAAGGGCGAGCTGCAGCGCAGCGCAGCAGCGAACGGCTATCTCGATGCCACCTTCACACGCGCCGAGCTGCGCGTGGACCCGGCGGCGCACTCGGCCATCGCGCAGCTCCGCTTCACGACCGGCGCGCGCTATCGCTTCGGCGCGACGACGATCGAGCAGGACTTCCTGCGGCCCGCGTTCGTCGCGCGCTACCTGCGCTACCGGCCAGGTGACTGGTACGATGCGGATTCGCTGCTGCGCACCCAGTTCGCGCTGGACGATTCCCATTATTTCGCGGTGGTCGAGGTGCTGCCGGAGGATCGCGACCGCACCGCGCTGACGGTCCCGATCCGGATCCGCGCGGAGCCCAACCGGCGCAATCTCTACACGGTGGCCGCCGGCTACGCGACCGATACCCGCGCCCGCGGCACGCTCGGCTGGGAGAATCGGCGCCTGAACGCACGTGGCCACCGGCTGCGCGCGGAGCTGCGCGGATCCAGTACCGAGGAGTCAGCCCGGCTCGCCTGGGTGATCCCGTGGAGCGACCCGGCGCTGGAGAAACTCTCACTCGAGCTGCGCGGGCTGCGCGAGGAGCGCGCCGACATCGAGACCACCGGCGGCAGTTTCCGCGTCGCACTGGCGCAGGTGCAGGGCCGCTGGCAGCGCAGCCTGTCCCTGACCGCCGACGCGACGCGCGACGAGATCGCGGTCAGCAGCGAGGATCTGACCCGGATCGAGAGCCGCCGCAGCCGCCTGCTGGTGCCGGGCATCGCGTACACGCTCCTGCCCTCCGGGTTCCTCGGCCTCGATGCCGTGCCCCGCGGCCTGCACGCCGAACTGCTGGGCTCGGCGACGGCGCTCGGTTCCGATACCAATTTCCTGCGCCTCGTGCTGCGTGACGAACGCCGTTTCCGCCTCGCCGACCGCTGGCATCTGCAGCTGCGCGGCGAGGCCGGCACCAGTCTCGTCGGCGATTTCCAGGAGTTGCCGGCGCAGTATCGCTTCTTCGCCGGCGGCGATCGCAGCGTGCGCGGCTACGCCTGGGAGGAACTGTCACCGCTGGATGCCAACGGCAACCGCATCGGCGGCCGGCACCTGCTGGCCATGAGCGCGGAGCTGCAGCGCGACCTGCCGCGCAACCTGGTCGCGGCGCTGTTCGCGGACGCCGGCAACGCGGTCAACAGTTTCGGCGATCCACTGGAGTACTCAGCGGGCGTCGGCCTGCGTTACCGCCTGCCGTTCCTCAGCATCGGCCTCGACGTCGCGCAGTCCCTGTCCGAGCGCGATCGTGGCCCGCGCCTGCACCTGCATTTCGCGCCGGAGTTCTGAGATGGCGCCGGTCACTCCGGAATACATCGGCAGTTCACCGGGGCACGGCCCAGCTCTCGCCCGGCCCGGCGCTCAGGCGCACCTCGGCGCGCAGGTGCTGGAACAGCCACTCGCCACCGATCCGGACATAGTCGTCGGTGTAGCGCACGGCGACCCAGCGCGCGGCATTGTGTTCACGGAAAGTGAAAGCGCCGAGGAACTGCCAGGTACCGCGCGCGCGGTCCCCGTCTATGTCGATCAGCGGATTCATTACCATGTGGTGCGCGAAGCCGACCATCTGCCGGAACTGCTGGAACAGCGCGCGGATCGCCGCATGCCCCTCGGCACGGCCGAAACCGGCGCCTTCCCAGACGCCGTCCGCGGCGAAGATCGTCACGATCCGGTCCGGATCATGATCGGCATCGCAGATCTCGCAGTAGCGCGCCTTGAGCCGGCGGATGGCCTCCAGGTCCTCGAGGTGGGCGATGCGGCTCGCCAGTTGCCCGATGTCCATGCGCCGGGTTCTCCGTGGTACGGGGCTATTACTCTACTCTCCGGCCGCCGGCAGTGGTGGGCATGAGCATGCGGGTCGTCGCGCGCCGGCTGCTGCTGTTCTTGCCGCTCGGCCTGCTGCTGGCCGGCACCACAGCGACGGCGTGGCTGCTCACGACCGAGGCCGGGCTGCTGCGCGCCGTTGCACTGCTCGAGGCGCTGGATACCGTCCGCGTCCGCATCGACGGTGCCGAGGGACGGCTGATCGGCCCGCTGAGTGCGCGCGAGATCAGCATCGGTCACCGGCGCGCGACCATCCGGATCAGTGGCCTGACAGCCGATCACGAGCCCCTGCGCCTGCTGGCCGGGACGGTCGCCGCAGCGGAGGTGCGCGCAACCCGGGTTGCCGTCGAGCTGCATCCGCGCACCGGTCCGGTCCGTTCACCCTCGTTCACGCCGCGCTGGCTGCGCATCGCCGTGGACGGGATGGCGGTCGATGAACTGTTGCTGACCACCGTGCAGGGTACCGAGCTGCGCTGGCGTGAGCTGCGCGGCTCGGTTCGGATCTCGCCGACGCGCATCCGTTTCGAGCGCCTGTCCGCGGACGCCGGCCACTGGGCGATCAGCGCTGCCCGCGGCCGGTTTCTAGCGGGCGAACCGATGGGCCTGCGCGGCGAGAGCCAGTGGACGCTGCTGCGGGACCGCAGCATCGCCGGTCACGCGATCGTCACCGGCGATCTCGACCGCCTCGCCGTCGGGCTGCGCCTCGACCGCCCCGGCAGTGGCAGCGCGAACCTCAGCCTGAGCAACGTCACCGGCCAGTTGCACTGGCAGGCCGACGCCGACCTGCAGCGGCTCGATCCCGGCCAGTGGCTCGACAACCCACCATTCGGGCCGCTGCGCGCGCAGCTCGATGCCAGCGGCGATCGCGATGCCTGGCAGTTCGCCGGGCTCGTGCGGGGCGCGGGCCTGCCGGATGCGGGCCTGCAGATGGATGGTGAGGCGGCCTACAGCGCTGGTGTCGTCACGGTACCGCGACTCGCGATCACGCAGCCCGGGTCTGCGCTCCGCGCCGAGGCCAATGCCCGCGTCGCGTTCGGCGATCAACCCCGCTTCGATCTCGACACTCGCTGGTCCGCTCTCAACTGGCCGATCACCGGTGCGCCGATCATCGTCTCGGAGCGCGGCGAACTGCAGGCGCAGGGGTGGCGCGAGGCCACGTTCCGGCTCGATGGGCGTTTCCGCGTCGGAGAACGGCCAGCGCTGGAAGGAGGAGCCAGCGGCCGGCTGACGGACTCGCAGCTGATCGTCGAGGAATCGTCGTTCAGCTGGGCCGGCGCGCGATTCGAGGGTGCCGGCATGCTGGGACGCGATGCGCTGCGCCCGTGGACCCTGAGCGGGCGCGCGCAGGATTTCGATCCGGCGGTGCTGCGCGCGGACCTGTCCGGGAGCCTGTCCTTCGACTTCGCAGCTTCCGGCGCCGGGCTGGATGCCTCGGCCTCCTGGGCCGCGGCGATCCACTCGCTCGCCGGTCGCTTCCGCGGCCAGCGTGTCGCCGGCCAGGCACTCGTCCGCCGCCAGCCGCAACGCTGGGAGTTCGAGCGGGTCGCGCTCAGTCTCGGCCCGGCCCAGCTGCGCCTGGATGGTCACTGGGACAGCGATCCGTGGCTCGAAGGCACGCTGGTCGCGCACGACCTGTCGCGGTTCCTGCCGGAACTCGCCGGACAGGTCGAAGCCTCGCTGCGGCTGCGGGACGCGACGGCCGATGCTACGCTCACCGGCCGCGACCTGGCCTGGCAGGAACATCGCGCGGCGGTGCTCTCGGCCGATGCCCGGATTCATCTCGACGATCGTGAATACTCGTGGCTGCGGCTGCGGAGCGCGGGCCTGCAGGTGGCCGGCCAGGCGCTGGCGGCAACGCGCCTGTCGCTCGACGGACTGCTGCGCAGGCACCAGCTCGAGTTCCGCAGCGGAGTCGGTGAGGATGCCGTCGATCTCCGCGGGACTGGCACCTGGGTCGATGGCCGCTACGTGCTTGATCTCATCGAGATCGCCGCCACCGGCCCGCGCGCGCCTCCGTATCACCTCGAAGCCCCGGCCCGACTGACCGTTTCGACCGACGACGCCTCATTGACTCCGGCCTGCTTCGTCGCGGGCCCGCGACGGATCTGCAGCGAGGGTCACTGGCGCCGGGGCGGAGACTGGTCGCTCGCGGCTCATACCAGGGCCTTCCCACTCGAAGCGCTCGACCTCGCCGTTCCCGGTCGCCCGCATTACCAGGGCCTGCTCGCGGTCGACGCCCGGCTGCATGGCAGCGCCGACGGTCCCTGGCTCGCCGACCTCAAGGCCGAGATCAGCGACGCGAGTCTCCGCTACCTGGCGCCGAGCGGGCGCGAGCAGACCATCGCGCTCGGCCGCACACTGCTCGCGCTCGACAGCAATGCCGAGCGGCATCACCTGGACCTGCGTGTCATCGATGCGGAGGCAGCCGAACTCAGCGGGGAAATGGTCGCGCTGCGGGAGCCCGGCCAACCGCTTGGCCGGCTGCCGGTCAGCGGCTGGCTGCGTGGTGCGACCGGGCAGCTCGAGCTGCTGCCGCTGCTGGTCGCGGACATCGACCGCGCGGCGGGCCGCCTCGCGCTCGATCTCACGATCGGCGGACGCGTGGCAACGCCGACGGTCGAGGGCGAGATACGGCTGCAGGAGGGTGCGCTGGACTTCTATCAGGCCAACCTGCGGCTGCGCGAGATCGCGGCCACGCTGGTGCTCGAGCCCGAGGGTCTCGCGTTGCGTGCGCGTGCTGAAGCTGGCGAAGGCCAGCTCCAGGTGCAGGGTAACCTGGGCTGGCGCGAGCGCCGCCTCACCGGCCACCTGACGATGACCGGTGAACGCCTGCTGCTCGCGGACCTGCCCGAAGCACACGTGCTCGCCGCGCCCGACCTGCGCTTCGAGTTCGCCGATCACCGCGTGAACGTGACCGGCACGGTCACGATTCCCGAGGCCCGCATCCGGCCCGCCGACACCGCGGGCGCCGTGCTCCCCTCCACCGACGAACGGATCGCCGGCGCCAATGCCGGCGCCGAAACCGAGGGAACTGAAATTCACAGCGATGTCCGCCTGCAACTCGGCGAACGCGTCGAGCTCGCGGCCTGGGGCCTGAGCGGCCGGCCCACCGGCGCACTGCGGCTGCGCGCGCAGCCGCACGAGGCGGTGATCGCGAGCGGCGAGCTCGAGATCCACGACGGCCGCTACCGCGCCTACACCCGCGAGCTCGAGGTGGAGCGCGGACGGCTGCTGTTCACCGGCGGCCCGGTCACCGATCCCGGCGTGGATCTGCGCGCCTCACGCAGCGTGCCGGGATACAAGGTCGGCGTGATCGTGCGCGGGCCGCTGCGGCGGCCGCAGCTCACGCTGTACTCGGAGCCCTCGCTGCCGCAGGCGCAGATCGCCTCGCTGCTGATCGTCGGCCGCACGCTCGACAGCCTGCAGGCCGACGACCGCGGCAGTCTGCTCGGCGAGCGCGACAGCCTCGTGACCCAGGGTGGCGCGCTGCTGGCCGGCCAGCTCGGCCGCCAGATTGGCCTCGATGACGTCGGCCTGGCGCAGCAGGGCGGCGACAGCACCGCGCTCGTGCTCGGCAAGTTCCTGTCGCCACGCCTGTACATCAGCTATGGCATCTCGCTGGCCGACGAGATCAACACCTTCAAGCTGCGCTACACGATCGGCGACCGCTGGGCGTTCTCGGCCGAGACCGGGCAGGAGTCGGCGGTCGACGTCGAGTATCGGATTGCGCGGTGACGGCCTTGACCGCCGCCGCATATTTATGCAACACTCTCGCAACTTTATGCAGCAGGCACCCACACCCCGCTCCGACCATTCCGCGCCCGCGCGGCGCGAGGCCCTGCGCCGCATCATCGGCGAGGGCGGCGTCGGCCGGCAGCGCGACCTGGTGCGGCTGCTCGGCCGCGTGGGTTACCGCGCGACGCAGTCCTCGATCAGCCGCGACCTGCGCGAGCTGGGGGTCGCCAAGCAGGGGGACCGTTACGTGCTGCCGGAGGCCGCCACGCCGGCGCCTGGTGGTTTCGCCGCCGTCGCCGCCTTCGTCCGCGACGTGCAGCCGGCCGGCCCGAGCCTGACCGTGATCCGCACCGCGACCGGGGCCGCGCAGAGCGTCGCGATCGTACTGGACCGCGCCGGGTGGCCGGAATGCGTCGGCACGCTGTCCGGCGACGACACCATCTTCGTAGCGACCCGCGACCGCGCCGCGCAGCGCCGCCTGATCGCCCGCCTGCACCAGCACTTCCGAGTCTGAGGCCTGAAATGCCCAAACCTGCCGCGGGCGCCAACGCGCCCATCCTGCTCGCCTTTTCCGGTGGTCTCGACACCTCCTTCTGCGTGCCGTGGCTGATCGAGACCCATCGCCGGCCGATCGTCACGGTGACGGTGGACACGGGTGGCATCGATGCCGCCGCCGCGGTGCGGCTCGAGGAGCGCGCCCGCACCCTCGGTGCGAGCGCCCATCACCTGATCGACGCACGCCAGGACTATTTCGAGCGCGTGCTGCGCTGGCTGCTGGCCGGCAATGTGCGCCGCGGCGCGCTGTATCCCCTGTGCGTCGGCGCCGAGCGCTCGATCCAGGCGCAGACGGTCGCAACCCTGGCGAAGCAACTGGGCACGCGCACGGTCGCGCACGGCTGCACCGCCGCCGGCAATGACCAGGTGCGCTTCGAGGTCGCGCTGCGCACGCTGGCGCCGGGCCTCGAGATCCTCGCCCCGGTCCGCGACGAGGCCTTCAAGCGCCCGGAGCAGGTGGCCTGGCTCGAGGAGCGCAAGCTGCCGGTGCCGCCGCATGGCGCGGCCTATTCGATCAACCGCGGCCTGTGGGGTGTGACGATCGGCGGCCGCGAGACCCTGGTCTCGACCGGCAGCCTGCCCGAGGGGGCATGGGTGCTGTCGAAGGACGCCTTAACGCAACCGCGGGCGCCGCAACGCATCGTGCTCGGCTTCGAGGCCGGCATACCGGTGTCGCTCGACGGCACCGCCCTCGGGCCGGTCGAGCTGATCGAGCGGCTCGAGGCAGCGGCCGCGCCCTTTGGCATCGGCCGCGGCATCCACCTGGGCGACACGATCATCGGCACCAAGGGCCGGGTCGCGTTCGAGGCGCCGGCCGCGAGCGTGCTGCTCGATGCGCACCGCGAGCTGGAGAAGCTCGTGCTCACCGGTCGCCAGCAGCGCATCAAGGACCTGGTCGCGGGCCCCTATGGCGACCTCGTGCACGAGGGCCAGAACCTGGATCCCGTCTGCCGCGACATCGAGGCCTTCCTCGCCTCGTCGCAGGCACGCGTGACCGGCACCGTCACGCTGCTGCTGCGCCCCGGCGTGGCCTTCGTCGAGGGCGTCGATTCACCACACTCGCTGATGAAGGCCTCGAAAGGCGTCTACGGCGAGTCGGCCGGCGAATGGAGCGCGGAGGATGCGCGCGGCTACTCACGGATGCTGGCGCTGCCCGGCGTATTCTGGACCCGCGCGGGCCAGGGGCCGACACCATGATGCGGCCGATCATCGTCGACAAGATCGCCTCGGTCGCGCAATGCTGCGGCCTCGCGCATGAACTGCGCCTGGCGAGCGCGATCCCCTGCGAGGAAGGCGTGGTGCTCGCGGTCGAGATCCTGACCGACAAGTCCACCTACAACACGCTCGAGCTCACCAGCGGCCGCATGGCCAAGGTCGCGCGCGGCGACATCATCGTCGGCGCCCTCGGTCATCGCCGCGCGCTGTTCGGCTATTCGGGGCACATTCCATCGCAGCTCGCGGTCGGCGATGTGATCCAGGTGCTGAACATCGGCGGGGTGCTCGGCGTCTGCGACTCGGCGAATCCCGAGAAGGGCCGCCCGTTCGACTGCCGGGTCCTCGGCTGCGTGCTGACCTTCCCCTACCTCGGCGAGCGCATCGGCGTACCGGCGCGCGTCGGCCGCCGTGCGCTCGACCAGGACGCCACGCTCGCGACCCATGAGGTGCCGATCGTGGCGCTCGCCGGCACCTGCATGGAGGCCGGCAAGACCGCCGCGGCCTGCGCGATGATCTCGCGGATGCGGCACCGGGGGCTGACCATCGACGCCTTCAAGGCCACCGGAGTCTCGCTGCGCCGCGACATCCTGGCGATGGAGGATTCCGGGGCGCGGCGCTCGATGATCTTCACCGACCTCGGCGTCGTCACGACGACGCCGCTGAACGGCCCGGCACTGACGCGCACGATGCTGACCGAGCTCTCCGCCGGGCGCCCCGACGTGATCGTCTTCGAGCTCGGCGACGGCATCCTCGGTGCCTACGGCGTCGAGGCGATCCTCGATGCCGCGGATATCCGCCAGTCGCTGACGGCGCTGGTGCTGTCGGCCAATGATCCGGTCGCGGCCTGGGGCGGCGTCAAGTTGCTGCGCGAGCGCTTCGGCATCGAGCCCGCGGCCGTCACCGGCCCGGCCACCGACAACAGCGTCGGCGTGGACATCATCCGCGAGCGGCTCGGAGTGCCAGCCTTCAACGCACTCACCAGCGGCGCCGAGCTCGGCGACTGCGTCATCGCGGCCGCCGGGCTTGCCGGCGCCGCGCTGTCCGGGGCACCAGCTGCATGAGCGCGCGCGTCCCGACACTGATCCTCGGCGGCACCGGCTACGTGGCCGGCGAGTTGCTGCGCCTGGTGCTCGGCCATCCCCAGCTCGAGCTGGCGGCGATCGCTTCCGACAGCCAGCCGGGCGAGGCCGTGGCGAAAGCGTTTCCGCATCTCGCTGTCGCCTGCAACGGACTGCGCTACAGCAGCCACGATGAAGTGAAGCAGCTGATCGCCAGGCATCCGCAAAGCGCGGTGCTCGCCGCGGCGCCGCACGGCGTCTCCCATCGGCTGATCGACACGCTGCTGGCGGCTGCCGAGGCCGCCGGCACCCGGCCGGTGGTCGTCGACATCTCCGCGGACTATCGCTTCGCAGACCTCGATGAATACGCGCGTGTCTATGGCCACGCGCACGAGGCGCCGGCGCGGGCGCGGCAGTTCAGTTGCGCGGTGCCGGAGCACCTGGCGCGCTCCCCGACGCCGCACGTCGCGCATCCCGGCTGCTTCAGCACGGCCACCCTCCTCGCCTCGGTGCCGCTCGCGGCGCTCGGGCTGGTCGAGCCACAGTTCTATGTGTCCGCGGTGACCGGCAGCACCGGCGCCGGCCGTAGCCCGATCGCCGGCACGCATCACCCGCAGCGCCACAGCGATCTGTATGCCTACAACGCGCTGACACACCGGCATGTGGCCGAGATCACGGCACTGGCCCGGGTTGCGACCGGCGCCCCGGTCCGCTATGCCTTCGTGCCGCATTCCGGTCCCTTTGCCCGCGGCATCCACGCGACCGTACAGGCGCGCCTGCTGCGGCCGCTCGACACCGCGGGCGCGCTCGCGGCGCTGCGCGGCTTCTATCAGGACGCGCCCTTCGTGCGCGTGCTGGATACGCCGCCACGGCTCAAGGATGTCGTCACCAGCAACTACGCGCATCTTTCGGCTGCTGCTGATGGCGAGACGATCGTCGTGATGTCGGTGATCGACAACCTGGTCAAGGGCGCGGCCGGCGGTGCCGTGCAGTGGCTCAATCGCCTGCTCGGCTTCGACGAGACGACCGGCCTCACCGCGCCGGCGCCGGGCTGGACCTGATGGACGCCGGCAGGGCAACGGCTGCGAATCCTGCTGCGGCAGCGCGCGATCATCTTGCGCCGGTGTTCGCGCATTACCCGATCGAGGTCGTCGCTGCCGACGGCGTCTGGCTGACCACCCGCGATGGCCGGCGCATCCTGGATCTCTACGGCGGCCACGCCGTCGCCGCGCTCGGCTACGGCCATCCGCGCTGGCTCGCCGCGCTTGAATCGCAGGCACGGCGGGTGCTGTTCCAGAGCAACGCGGTGCCGATGGAAGTGCGCAGCGAGGCTGCGCGCCGGCTGGTCGAGTTCGCCGGATTGCCACTGCAGACCGTGTTCTTCACCAACAGCGGCGCCGAGGCCAACGAGAACGCACTGCGGCTCGCCTGCCGGATCACCGGGCGCGGTCGCATCGCGGCCATCGAGGGTGGTTTCCATGGCCGCACTGCCGCGGCCGGCGCGGTAACCTGGGGTGCCGCGGCGAAGTGGTACGGATTCCCGCGCACGCCCTTCGACGTGGACTTCCTGCCGCGCCGCGACCCGGCAGCCCTCGCCGGCGGCATCGGCGCGGATACCGCCGCCGTCATCGTCGAGCCCGTGCAGGGTGTCGGCGGCGCCTTCGACATGGGCCGTGAATATCTCGCGGCACTCCGCCGCCGCTGCGACGAAGTCGGCGCCTTCCTGATCTTCGACGAGGTGCAGTGCGGCGTCGGCCGCACCGGGTACCCGTTCGCCGCCAATCTCTACGGCGTAACGCCGGACCTGCTGACCACCGCGAAGGCGCTCGGTGCGGGCTTTCCGGTCGGGGCCCTGCTGATCGGCGAGCGCGCCGCCAGCGTGCTGAAGATCGAGGACCTCGGCACGACCTTCGGCGGCGGACCACTGGCCTGCGCCATCGTCAGCGCGGTCATCGATACGATCGTCAGCGAAGGCCTGCTCGACAACGTGCGGCGGGTCTCGCGGCTGCTGCGCGAGACCTGCCTCGTCGGTCCCGTCACCGGCGTCCAGGGCGAGGGCTTCCTGCTCGGCCTGCGCTGCACGCGCCCGGCCAGGCAGGTACATGCGGAGCTTCTCGCGCGCGACATCCTTGCCGGCACCAGCGGCGACCCGCAGATCCTGCGGCTGCTGCCACCATACACGCTCGATGAGTCCCACGTGACCCGGCTGCGCGCGGCGCTGGCGGAGCTGGCGCCATGAGGAACTTCCTCGATCTCGCCGCGCTGCCGCGCGAGGAGGTGCTCGAGCTGCTGGCGCTCGCGCGCCGCCTGCAGGAGCAGCCGGAGCCGACTGCCCTCGCCGGCCGCATCCTCGGCCTGCTGTTCTTCAACCCCTCGCTGCGCACGCTGGCCTCGATGCAGGCGGCGATGGCGCGCCTTGGCGGGCAATCCTTCGTCATCACGCCGGGCAGCGGCAGCTGGCAACTCGAGACCCGCGTGGGTGCCGTGATGAATGGCGCCGCGGCCGAGCACATCCGCGAGGCGATCCCGGTGCTCGAATCCTACTGCGATGCGCTCGGTGTGCGCGCCTTCGCCGAGGGTCGCGATCTCGCGGTCGACCTCGCCGAGCAGGGCTTCACCGCGATTGCCGGGCTGTGCCGCAAGCCGCTCGTGAACCTCGAGTCGGCGATGAACCATCCCTGCCAGGCGCTCGCCGACTGGAAGACGCTCGACGAACTCGACGTACCGCGACACGCGAAGTTCGTGCTGTCCTGGGTCAATCATCCGCGCGCGCTGCCACTCGCGGTGCCGGCGGCGGCGCTGACGATGGCCGCCCAGCGCGGCATGGAGGTCGTGGTGCTGCGCCCGGCGGGCTTCGAGATGCCCGCAGCGCTGATCGAGCGGGCGCGCGCGCTCGCCGCCGCCGCCGGCGGCTCGGTCACCGAGACCGAGGACCGTGGCGCCGCGCTCGCCGGTGCCCAGGTGCTCTATGCGAAGGAATGGGGCTCGACCGCGCACTACGGCGATGCCGAGGCCGATGCCCGGCTGCGGGCCGCGCTCGGCGACTGGATGGTGCGCAAGTCCTGGTTCGAGGATACCGCGCCCGACTGCCGGCTCTTGCACTGCCTGCCCGTGCGGCGCAATGTCGCGATCGCCGACGAGGTGCTCGACGGCCCGCGCAGCGCCGTGCTGGCCGAGGCCGCGAACCGCCTGTACGCGCAGATGGCGGTGCTGCACCGCCTGCTCGGCACGCGCTGAACCGTCAACAAGGAGAACGATGAACATGGTGCCCCACCGCAGCGACCCGACTGCCGTGATCGCTGCGCTGCGCAGCGCAGTGCCCTACATCCGCCTGTACAAGGGCCAGGTGTTCGTGATCAAGGCCGGCGGCGCCGTGTTCGGCGACGTGGCCAGCACCCGTGCTCTGATCGAGCAGATCGCGATCCTGCACCACCTCGGCATCCGGGTCGTGCTGGTACACGGCGGCGGGCCCCAGCTCGACGAGATGCAGCGCTCGCTGGGCATCGAGACCCGCATGGTGCGCGGCCGGCGGGTCACCGACGACCGCACGCTCGACGCGACGACGATGGTGCTGAACGGGCTCATCAACACCCGCATCCTGGCGATCTGCCGTGAGCTGGGAATCGGCGCCGTCGGCCTGTCCGGCGTGGACGCCGGGCTGGTGAATGCGCTGCGCCGGCCGCCGGTACAGATCGACGGCGAGTCGGTCGACTATGGCTTCGTCGGCGACATCGTCTCGGTGGATGCAGCGGTGCTGCGCAAGCAGTTCGACGCCGGGCTGATGCCGGTGGTCAGCCCGCTGTCCGCGGACGACGCCGGCTGCGTGCTGAACGTCAACGCCGACACGGTCGCCGCCTCGATCGGCGCAGCGCTCGGCGCGGAAAAGCTGATCCTCTGCACCGGCGCGCCGGGCATCCTCGAGCGCGCCGACGATCCGCGCTCGCTGGTCTCCTACACGGACCTCGCCGGCCTGCGCCGGCTCGAGTCCGCCGGCAGCTTCGAGGCCGGCATGCTGCCCAAGGCCTCGGCGATCGAGGCCGCGATCAAGGGCGGTGTGCGGCGCGTGCACGTCATTTCCTTCCGCGTGCGCGACAGCCTGCTCGCCGAAGTGTTCACCAACGAGGGTACCGGCACGCTGATCGTCGCCGACATCCAGGCGCTCACGCCGGCCGAGCAGCATGCGGAGGGCGCGGCACCGTGAGCAGGCTCTGGGACAAGGGTGCGCCGCTCGACCGCCGCGTGCTCGAGTTCACGGCCGGCGAGGATCATGCGCTCGACAACCGGCTCGTCGCCTACGACGTGCGCGCGTCGATCGCCCATGCCGGCATGCTGGCCGAGGCGCACCTGCTGTCGGCCGGGGACCTCGCACTGATCCGCGAGGGCCTCACCGAGATCGGCGCAGCGCACGCGCGCGGCGAGTGGCAGGTGACACTCGAACAGGAGGACGGGCAGACCGCGCTCGAGACGCTGCTGACCGCGCGCATCGGGGCCGCCGGCGCGCGCATCCACCTCGGTCGCTCGCGCAACGACCAGGTTCTCGCCGCACTGCGCCTGTACCTGCGTGACGCGGTCGAGGAACTGGCCGGCGGCGCCGAGGCGGTCGCGACGACGCTCGAGGCCCTGGCAACGCGCCAGGGCGAGGTCGTGCTCCCGGGCTATACCCACATGCAGCAGGCGATGCCGAGCAGCGTGGACTGGTGGGCGCGCGGCTTTGCGGCGGAGATCCGCGACGATGCCACGGGCCTGCGGCAGACACTGCGGCGCATCGACCGTAATCCACTCGGCAGCGCGGCCGGCTACGGCACGCCCGCGCTGCCACTCTCCCGCGAGGCGACGCGCGAGCGGCTCGGCTTCGCCGAGGTGCAGGAGCCGGTGACCGCGGTGCAGCTCTCGCGCGGCAAGGCCGAGGCGCAGGTGCTGTTCGAGGTGACGCTGCTGATGCAGGATCTCGGTCGCCTCGCTGCCGACCTGCTGCTGTTCTACACGCAGGAATTTGCCTTCGTGGCGCTGCCGGAGGCGATGACCACCGGCTCGTCGATCATGCCGCAGAAGCGCAACCCGGACGTCTTCGAGCTGATCCGCGGGCGCTCGGCCACGGCGCTCGGCTGCCTGGTCGAGGCGCTCGGTGTGTTTTCGCGGCTGCCGTCCGGTTATCACCGCGACCTGCAACTGCTGAAGGCGCCGCTGTTCCGCGGCATCGATCACTGCGCCCAGGTGCTCGCGGTGCTGCCGGCAGCCCTCGAGGGCGTGCGCTTCCGGCCGGAGAACATCCGCCTCGATCCGGCCATCCACGCCGCCGCGCGCGCCAATGAACTCGTCGTACGCGAGGGGATCCCGTTCCGCGAGGCCTACCAGCGCGTGGCCGCGGAAGTCGCGGGCCGGAAGGAGCCCTGAAGATGAGCCAGCTGTCGCGGTCGTTCCTCGGTCTTGCCGGCTGGCTCGCGCTCGCGTTCGCGACCGCCGCGATCGGCAGTGCCGCCTCGATCCAGGCCGAACCGTTCTACCAGGAGCTGGTTCGTCCGGGCTGGTCGCCGCCCGGCTGGATCTTCGGTCCGGTCTGGACGCTGCTCTACCTGTCGATGGGCATCGCGGCCTGGTTCGCCTGGCGCGCGGGCGGCTGGCGCGGTGCCCGGATTGCGCTCGCGCTGTTCGTCGCGCAGCTCGTGCTGAACGCGCTGTGGTCGTGGCTGTTCTTTGCCTGGCGACAGGGAGCACTCGCCTTCGTGGACATCCTCGTGCTGTGGGTGCTGATCGCCGCCACCGTGGTCGCGTTCTGGCGCCAGCGGCCACTCGCCGGTGCGCTGCTGCTGCCGTACCTCGCCTGGGTCAGCTTCGCGGCCGTGTTGAACTACACTGTGTGGCAGCTCAATCCGGGACTGCTGGCATGACGCATCATCGCTACGAGCGGCACAGCATGGCGCGGACTGGCTGGTTGCGCGCCGCCGTGCTCGGCGCCAACGATGGCATCGTCTCCACCGCGAGCCTGGTGATCGGTGTCGCGGCCGCCGGCGCCACCCACGATGCCATCATGGTCGCGGGAGTCGCTGGCCTCGTCGCCGGCGCGATGTCCATGGCCGCCGGAGAATACGTCTCGGTCAGCTCGCAGTCCGACGCCGAACACGCCGATCTCGCGATCGAGCGCCGCGAGCTCGCGACCGATGCCGAGGCCGAGCACCGCGAGCTGGCCGCCATCTACGTCGGCCGTGGTCTCGACCGCGGCCTCGCCGACGAGGTCGCCACCCAGCTGATGGCCCACGATGCGCTCGGCGCGCACGCGCGCGACGAGCTCGGCATCCACGAGCTGCAGCGCGCCCGCCCGGTGCAGGCGGCACTCGCCTCGGCCGCGGCATTCGCCGTAGGCGCCGCGTTGCCACTCGCCAGCGCGGGAATCGCACCGGACCGGGCAGTGATCAGCGTCGTAGCGCTGCTCTCACTGCTGTTCCTCGCGACCCTCGGCGGGCTCGCTGCCCGCGCCGGCGGCGCGAGCCTGCTGCGCGGCGCATGGCGCGTCACCTTCTGGGGTGCGCTCGCGATGGCACTGACCGCGGCCGTCGGCAGCCTGTTCGGCGTCATGACCTGAGGCGGCGTCGCCCGCCGCGAGGAGCCTGCTCGTGTCCTGGACCACGTTCTTCACGGTCTTCGCGACCATCTTCCTCGCCGAGATCGGCGACAAGACCCAGCTCGCCACCCTGCTGTTCTCGGCCGATGCGCAGGCCGGCAAGTGGACCGTGTTCGCGGCGGCATCGGCCGCGCTCGTCTGCGCCGCCGGAATCGGCGTGCTGGTCGGCGGCCAGCTGGGGCAGTGGGTTACGCCGAGGACGCTGCACCTCGTCGCCGGCATCGGCTTCATCGGCATCGGTATCTGGACGCTGGTAGCGCGGTAGGGTTGCGGCGCATTTCTCGGCATTCACCGCATGAAACCGCACACTGACGCCGCCCGTAGCCAGTTATCTTGCAGCAATGACCGGCTACAGATTTACCGACTACTTCGAGACCCAGGTGTTGCGCAAGCGGCCATACCTTCGCCGGGAGTGGTGCATCGCAGTAGTGAGGAATCCGGCCAGAGTCGAGGCACAGTCAACCCAGCGGTGGCGTTTCTGGGCGCCGATCGCTGAACTCGGCGGCCGCTACTTGAGAGTCGTAACACTTGCGGATATGGTGACTATCCACAATGCCTTTCCGGACCGAGGATTTCGTCCATGAGGCTGCACTACTTCCCGGAAACGGACTCCCTGTATATCGATCTGGCTGAGAGGCCGAGCACCGACAGCCATGAAGTGGTCGACGGTGTCGTACTCGACTACGACGCTCAGGGCCGACTCGTAGGCATCGACATCGACGAGGCCAGCACGCGAGTGGAACTGGGCCGGCTCATCCTGACCAACCTGCCGGGCACGATCGAGACGGCGGCGGCGTAGTGCTGTTCCGGTTTCGATTTCCCAGCTGAGATTGCCCTTGCCGAGCTGAATGCATTGTATTACATTGCATTCATACCCCGGAGGGCGTCCCCGTGACCGTGACCACTGTTCGCCTTCAGCCCGAGGTCGAGAGCGGCCTCGAAACGATGGCAGCTCAACTTCGTCGCAGCAAGAGTTGGCTGATCAATCAAGCACTCAGAGAGTTCCTTCAGCGACAGGAACGGCAGCAGCTGCGCTGGCAGGAGACCCTGCAGGCCATTGAGTCAGTGGCTCAGGGGCGGGTGGTTTCCAGCAAGGCCGTCGATGAGTGGCTGCGTAGCTGGGGCACGGAGAGCGAATTGCCTCCGCCAAAGTCAGGTCAGTGAGACTGGTCTACTCGGAGGAGGCCGTCGCCGATCTCACGCGTCTCCGTGCATTCATCGCTGAAAAGAACCCCACGGCTGCAGCACGAATCGCCGCCGATCTGGTCGCTCGCATGGAAAAGCTGCGCCTGTTCCCGCAGTTGGGCACCGCAGTGCCGCAGGCACCGCAGCCGGGCGTCATCCGCGAGATGGAATTCGGCAGGTACATCGTTCGGTATGCAGCCCAGACGGAATCCGTAGTGGTGCTTCGCATCTGGCATCACCTCGAAGATCGCGAAGGGGGCGGTTGGTAGACAACCAGATCGGCGAATCCGGCACGCTGGCCGAACCAACAGCCCAAAAAATGACCGCGTCGCCGACCCTGCGGTCACACTCGCCCGAGACCGGCGTACACTTCCCTCGACCCTTGCCAACCACGGGAGATGCACCATGACCACGGAACTCACCCTGCTCGTCTGGTCGGTGATCCTTCTGATCCTGCAGGTCCTGATCTCGATCGCCGGTGCGATGAGCCAGGTGCCACTGGCCAGGCTGGTCGGCAACCGCGACACGCCGATCCAGCTCAGCGGCTGGGCCGGCCGCGCCAAGCGGGCGCACGGCAACCTGCTGGAGAACCTGCTGCCGTTCGCGGCGCTGGTGCTGGTCGCCGATGCGCTCGGCATCAGCAACGGCATGACAGTCCTCGGCGCGCAGCTGTTCTTCTGGGGGCGCGTCGCCTACGCGGCCGTGTACCTGGCCGGCATCCCGTGGCTGCGCACCGGCGTCTGGACGGTCGCCTTCATCGGGCTGCTGCTGATCCTGCTGCAGCTCTGCTGATCGCCGCGATCGTGGCGGCGGCGGTCAGCGAGGGCTGGCGCCGCCTGCCGGTCCGGCGCGAAGCCGGTCAATCTTCGCCGCGAGGATGAAATCGCTCTCGGTGAGGCCGTCGATCTTGTGCGTCCAGATTTGAACCCGCACCATCCCCCAGGACAAGTGGATGTCAGGGTGATGCCCCTGCGCCTCCGCGAGCCGGCCGATCTCATTGACGAAGGCCAGCGCGACTGCGAAGTCGGGGAACGGATAGGGCTTCACGAGGTGGTGGTCTCCCTCCACGCTCCATCCCGTCAGCCGGCCCAGGTATTCCCGGATTTCGGCGGCCTGCATCGGCGGTACCCCGCCGCGGCAGGGTACGCAGGTCTGTTCGTGCAAGGCGGACATGCTGCTCACCTCCATGGTTGCCGGAGCGGCGGGCTATCCCGGCCCGCCTTGCTATCATAGCTCCATGAATCCCAGTACCGTCATCCGCGAAGCGGACTTCGTGCAGAGCATCGCCGATGCGCTGCAGTTCATCTCCTATTACCACCCGGCCGACTACATCCGGCACCTCGCGCGCGCCCATGAGCGCGAGCAATCACCGGCCGCCCGTGACGCAATCGCGCAGATCCTGACGAACTCGCGGCTTTGCGCGCTCGGCCACCGGCCGATCTGCCAGGACACCGGCATCGTCAATGTGTTCCTGAAGGTCGGCATGGACCTGCGCTGGGACACGCGCCGCAGTGTTGCCGAGATGGTCAACGAGGGTGTGCGCCAGGCCTATCTGCGCCCGGGGAATCCACTGCGCGCCTCGGTCGTCGCCGATCCGCTGTTCGCGCGCAAGAACACCGGCGACAACACTCCGGCAATCGTGCACGTCGAGCTGGTGCCGGGCAACACGGTCGAGGTCACGGTCGCGGCGAAGGGCGGCGGCTCCGAGAACAAGTCGCACCTGGCGATGCTGAATCCCAGCGATTCGCTGGTCGACTGGGTGCTGGAGACGGTGCCCGAGATGGGCGCCGGCTGGTGTCCGCCGGGCATACTCGGCATCGGCGTCGGCGGCACCGCGGAGAAAGCCGTGCTGATGGCCAAGGAAGCGCTGATGGAGCCGCTCGACATGCACGAGCTGCTCGCCCGCGGCCCGGCCGACCGCTACGAGGAACTGCGCATCGAGCTCTATGAAAAAGTCAACGCGCTCGGCATCGGCGCGCAGGGTCTCGGCGGCCTGACGACGGTGCTCGACATCAAGATCCGCAGTTTCCCGACCCACGCGGCCTCGAAGCCCGTCGCGATGATCCCGAACTGTGCCGCAACCCGCCACGCGCACTTCGTGCTGGATGGCAGCGGCCCGGTGGCGCTCGAGCCACCGGCTCCGGGGACCTGGCCGGCCGTGAGCTGGAGCCCGGCCGCGGATGCGCGCCGCGTCAACCTCGACGCACTGACGCGTGACGAAGTGAAGAGCTGGAGGCCCGGCCAGACGCTGCTGCTCTCGGGGAAGATGCTGACCGGTCGCGATGCTGCGCACCGCCGCCTCGTGGATCTGCTCGCCGCCGGGCGCGAGCTGCCGCCGGGCGTGGATTTCAGGAACCGCGTGATCTACTACGTTGGCCCGGTGGATCCGGTCGGCGACGAGGCGGTCGGCCCGGCCGGACCTACGACTGCGACGCGCATGGACCGCTTCACCGCGCCGCTGCTCGAGCGCACCGGGCTGCTCGCGATGATCGGCAAGGCGGAGCGGGGGCCGGAGGCGATCGCGGCGATCCGCCGGCACGAGGCCGCCTACCTGATGGCTGTCGGCGGCGCGGCCTACCTGGTCTCGCGCGCGATCCGCGCGGCGCGCGTGGTCGCCTTCGCGGATCTCGGCATGGAGGCGATCTACGAATTCGACGTTCGCGACATGCCGGTCACTGTCGCCGTGGACTCGCGCGGCGAGTCGGTGCATACCTCGGGACCAGCCGCGTGGCGCGAGCGCATCCGGACCCTGAACATTCCGGTGCGGGTGGCGTAGCTCCGCGGCGCGGGGCAGGCCAGGACCCGGCGAGTCATTCCGCGACCCGGAAACCATCCAGGATCTGCTGGTGCAGTTCCTGCAGCGACTCTGGCCCGATCGGCAGCCGTACTTCGAACTCGTAGAGAAACGCCGGTTCCGGCGCTGCGGTCGCCGCGCCTGCAAAGACCGTGCGGACGCGCAGGGCATCCACATCAAGCTCGGGTAACCCATGATAAGGAGCCTGGCGCTTCACCATTTTCTCCCAATCACGACGTGCGACCCCGCCAACTGTCGCCGAAACACCGGCCCGGCGTCGCACCCTGACGATCGGCGCCGAATCCATGTGCTCGCGGTAATCGAGGCCAGTCACATCCCAGACCAGCCCGGTCGCTCCCTCCCGTACGAAACCAAGGTCCATCTGCACCGCACTCTGATCACGGATGTCCACCGACTCCATGTCGAGCCCAAGCTCAAACCTGGGGGAGTGGAAGCGCAACAGGCGGTTGCCCTCCTGCTCCAGTCGGACCCGGTCGAATACTGCCGGCCGCAGGTCGTTCAGGCTCATGAACTCCCGCCACTGCGCCAGATTGCCTCCATAGGACAGCCAGAACAGTTCGGACAGCAGTTTCATCTCCCCGAGTTCCATTGCCAGCCGGCCGGATGGCACGAGCCGCGCCAGTCCCACGAACCCATCCGGGGTTGGAAGCGTCATAGTGATGCCGACGGCATCAGCTGGCGGGATCGCCCAGATTCGCAGCTGCCAGCGCCGGCCGTGGCGGTCAACGTGAAGTTCGTCGCGCGCTGCTGGTCCGAGCGCAGTGATGGCAATGGACTCGCCGGCCACGATCCTTGACCAGTGCAGGCCGCGGAGCATGAAATGCATCTGCAGCGCCGGATCGGCCACCAGAGCCGGCAGACTCTGATCCTCCGGCATCACGACCCGGAGGACCCAGGTGCCGACGATGGCTCCGGCGCTGACCTGCCCCCCATGAGGGAGATCCGTGTCCGTCACGTTGCCGACCCTCTGCGCGGACCAGGCACCGTCCTCGCCGCGGGCAAAGACCCGGGGCATGCGCGCCTCAATGTGGCCGTGCAGCAGCGGCGAGGATGCATCGGCTGCGCTGAAGGCCGGTGCCACGTGCTGTTCGAACAGGCGACTGCGCAGGCCTTCCAGATGCCCGAGTACCGCGCGTTGCACCAGCTGGCTCAAGCCCGCGAGATCGACAGGCAAAGGAAACTCGGCCCGCAGGCTCTCGCCCACCGTCTGCTGCATGACCGGCAGCCGGTAGGTAATGCGCGAGTCAATCCGGCCGGTAGCCGGGGCCTCCAGTACGTGCCGCACCGGCAGAGCGTAATTCAGGTTCTCGGCTGGCGACGCCGCGACGACGACGCCGATGACCCGACCCTCCTCATCCAGCAGGGGACCACCGCTGTTGCCGGGAGATGCGGCGGCCGAGAACCGGAGCCACTTCCAGCGACCATTCTCCTGCTCCGGTGTCTCGGACGTCAGCAGGCCATCGCGCACTACGATTCCGTCACCGAGCGCATTGCCAACCGCATGCACGACCGAATCGACGGCCGGCTGTGTCGCTACCGGCAAAGGCTTTCCGGCGATTTCCTGTTGCAGCGAGAACACGACAAAGTCCTCGTGCAGCGAGAACTTCAGGATCCGGTCAATGTCGTACAACGCTCCATCCGCTCCACGCAGTCGCGGCGCGGCATATGCGCTGCCCATCCATGAGACGAGGACGTGCGCTGCCGTCACGTATTCTCCGTCGCCCAGCCGGAACGCGGTGCCGATCGGAACATAATGGTCGTTACGAACGGTCCACGGCAGCAGTTCGAACGGCAGCTCGCGTTCATAGCGGATGGACGGATCCTCCGCGATCTTCGGCACGACTACCTCATAGGTTGCGGCGCGGACAGCGCGCTGCTGCGCCGGCTTGAGCAGCTCGGCCACTGCCACTGGCACCACCAGCAGGCCCAGCAGAGTGAGCAGCCCGAGCGCCGCTGTTGTGCGCGGCCGGTTCATGCGTCCGGCCGCTGCCAATGACATCCGGTGCACCATGTGCCCCCCCAATCAACGGGACAGCCGCCGCCGTCCCGGAGCTTCACCCCGCGACGATCGTGTGCTCGAGGATGCCGACCCCCTCGACGCCACCCAGCACCCGGTCGCCCGGTCGCAGCTCGCCGACGCCGGCCGGCGTACCGGTGAAAATCAGGTCGCCCGGCGCGAGCGCGACGTATGTGGACAGTTCGGCGATGATCTCGGGCACGCTCCAGATCATGTCAGCAATGTCGCCGTGCTGCCGCGGTACCTCGTTGACCTCGAGCCAGATGCGGCCGGCGGTCGGGTGGCCGCACTGTGCGACCGGAACGATCGCCGTGACCGGTGCCGACTGGTCGCAGCCCTTCGACAGATCCCAGGGGTGACCCTTTTCGCGGGCAGCGGTCTGCAGGTCGCGGCGGGTCAGGTCGTTGCCGACCGCATAGCCGAAAACGAGCTCGAGCGCATGGTCGATCTCGACCTCGCGGCCCCCGCGCCTGAGCCCTACGACCAGCTCGATCTCGTGGTGCAGGCTGTCGGTGCGCGGCGGATAGGGGATCGCCGTGCCTGCGGGTACGACGGCATCGGCGGGCTTGGCGAAGAAGAAGGGCGGCGCACGCTCACCAAGCCCCATCTCGCGGGCGTGCTCGAGGTAATTGCGCCCGACACAATAGATGCGCCGGACCGGGAACAGCTGGTCGCTGCCGGCGATCGGGAGCGCCGGGGTCGCCGGCGGGGGAAAGGCGTAGTCCTGGCTCATCGGTGCCGGGTACACTAGCGCAATTGCTCCCGAGCGGCCATGAAAAGACCCATTCGTAACTGCACCGCACTGGTAGCCACCCTGCTGGCGGGCTGCGGCCAGACCGGGCCGCTATACCTCCCGGATGCCGGTATCGAGACCCCGGTCGAGATCCGCGGTCCGGCGCCAGCTCCGGAACCCCCACCGGCACCTCAGGACCCTGAGAGGAAGGACGCCTCCACCCCGGAACGCTGACGACCATGAACGGTCCCCGCAGGCTCTGGCTGGTGGACGGCTCGTCCTATCTCTACCGGGCGTTCTTTGCGCTGCCGCCCCTTGCCAGCTCCAGCGGCGAGCCGACCGGCGCCGTGCTCGGCGTGCTGAACATGCTGAACCGGCTGCTGCGGGAGGAGCAGCCGGAACTGATCGCGGTCGTGATGGATGCGCCTGGCCGCACCTTCCGCGACGAGCTCTTCGAGGCATACAAGGCTCACCGGCCGCCCATGCCGGATGAGCTGCGCGCGCAGCTGCAGCCCCTGCTCGAGGCCATCCCCGCGCTCGGCCTGCCACTGCTGCGCGTCGAGGGGGTCGAAGCCGACGACGTGATCGGCACGCTGGTCGATCGGGCCCGGCGGGACGGACTCGAGGTCATCGTCTCCACCGGCGACAAGGACATGGCCCAGCTCGTCGATGAGCACGTGACGCTGGTCAACACGATGTTCGACACGCGGCTCGACCCGGCGGGCGTGCGCGAGAAGTTCGGGGTGGACCCCGGGCAGATGGTCGACTACCTGGCGCTGGTCGGCGACAGCGCGGACAACATCCCCGGTGTGCCGAAAGTGGGGCCAAAGACCGCGGCGAAATGGCTCGCCGAATACGGCAGCCTGGATGAGGTCATCGCCAACGCCGCGGCGATCGGCGGCAAGGTCGGCGAGAGCCTGCGCGCGCATCTCGGCGAACTCGAGCTGTCGCGCCAGCTTGCCACGATCCGCCGCGATGTGGCGCTCGGGCTGGAACCTGGCGACCTCACGCGCCGGCCACCCGATGCCGAAGCCCTGGCGGCGCTCTACCGCCGACTTGAGTTCCACTCCCTGCTGCGGCAATTGCCAGGCAGCGCGACGGCGGGCGCGGAGTCGCCGCAGGCAGATCCGGAGCCCGCCACAGCCACTGCACCAGCCCCTGACCCCCCGTCCCGGCACTACGAGACCATCCTGAGCGAGGGCGCATTCGCGAAGTGGCTGGCCCGCCTCGCCCGGGCGCCGCTCTTTGCCATCGACACCGAGACGACCAGCCTCGACTACATGCAGGCGCGCCTCGTCGGAATGTCCTTCTGCATCGAGCCGGGCCATGCGGCCTATCTGCCGCTCGCACACGACGGCCCGGGCGCACCCGACCAGCTCGCGCTGGAGACGGTGCTGGCCCGCCTGAAGCCGCTGCTGGAGGATCCGGGCAGACCCAGGCTCGGCCACCACCTGAAGTACGACGCGCATATCTTCGCGAACCACGGCATCACTCTCGCCGGTCCGTGGCATGACTCGATGCTGGAATCCTACGTGCTGAATTCCACGGTAACACGGCACGACATGGATTCCTGCGCCCGGCACTATCTCGGCCTCGAGACCATTCGCTACGAACAGGTCGCCGGCAAGGGTGCCAAGCAGATTCCGTTCAGCCAGGTGCCGCTCGAGCAGGCG
>SCUD01000041.1 GCA_004297335.1 Gammaproteobacteria bacterium | reverse complement strand
GGAAGGTCGCCATGAACCAGTTTGCCATCTTGTACGGCGAGCGGTTTACACTGGCAAAGAACTGACGAGACCGATTGAATGATTAATCCGCCTCGCCCACAGAATTACGGATACGCCCGACGCCGCAGGCGTCAGAAGCTCTTCGGTTCGGCTCTTCGGCATCGGTCAGGCCGCCAGCGGCGTGGTAGCCGCGAGGCGCCCGAAGTGCACCTCGTCCGGCGTCGCGTAATCGAGGGTCTCGTGCAAACGACGGCCGTTGTAGAAGGCGAAGTAGCGGGCTCCGCAATGCTCGTCGCCGCCGCACCGATCCATAAGCTCGGCCATCGAAAGCCATGGTTGAAACTGCACTCGATTCATCGTCATGGTTCACCGTCTATTACGGTAAACCCACCATCCACCCTTGACTGCATGTGCCTCACGTTCATTGACACGCACCGCTGAAGTCTTGCCATTGACGATGTACCCGGATCTCTCCGAGCCGGTCCGGCCGTTCGATTGCCTGCCGATCTCACTTGCATAAAGCAACGATTGTGACTATCGTTGCCGGCAGCAACGGGGAGACTGACGATGTCGGCACTGCAGAAATTCGATACGGTCGTGATCGGCGCCGGTGTCGCCGGCCTCGGGGTTGCCGCGATGCTCGCGAAGGACGCGGGCCAGCGGGTGCTGGTCCTCGAACGGGCGCCGTTCATCGGTGGCCGCACGCTGTCCTACGTCGGCCGCGGCAACAAGGTGGTCGCCGATGGCATCGAGATGGATGCCGACGCTTTCCGCCGGTCCCTGCCCTACGCGCACTGCTACCTCGGCAAGTGCACGCCGGGGATCGAGGAGATCTTTGCGCGTGGCCTGCTCGACGGCCGGACCTTCGAGGCCGGCGGGCACGGCCTGTTCTGGGGCAACCGCAGCCGCGTCGACGCCCTGATGCAGCATCTCGGCGTGCACTGGCGGCTGCCGCTGAACCGCGGCCTCGGCTTCGTGGCCTGGGAGGGTGAAGGCAAGCCCGGCCGGGCATTCCAGGTCGAGAAGGGCAAGCCCTACCCGTGGATGACCGAGGCTGGCTTCGCCGCGACGATGGAGCAGCTCGCGGCGATGGGCCGCAGTTCCTTTGAGGACATGGCGCGGCTGATGAAGACGCCGCTGCAGACCTGGCTCGAGCAGCGCCACCTGCACCCCGAAGCCTACGACTACATCAAGGTGCTGGCGGCCTCGCAGACCGCGCAGGCCGAGCCGATGATGACTCCCACCGGCGACTTCCTCGGCTACATGGCGATCGCCGGCCAGATCCGTATGAACCTGGTGAGCGGCTCGGTCGCGACCGCCGATGAACCGGGCGCCATCGCCATTCCGCAGCAGTTCGAGCAGGTCGTGCTGGCGCATGGCGGCACGGTGCTGCGCGGTACCCGGGCGCTCGAAGTCCTGATCGAGGACGGCCGCGCCCGGGGCGTGCGCATCCGCTCCCAGGACAACGACTACGAGCAGGACCGGCAGATCCTCGCCGACCACATCGTCTGCACGATTCCGCCGAAGTATGCGTTCCGGGTACTGCCGCGCGGCGCCTTCCCGCGCGAGTGGGTGGAATTGCTCGAGCACCGCTTCTGGGGCGCTGGCCTGCTGACCGGCTGGTGCGGCATGAAGCGCAGCGTATTGCCTGACATCGGCCTCGCCGAGGGCAGCTTCGTCTACATGCCCGGCGTGATCCGCGGCGAGGGCTATATCGGCGCGGTCGACATGGTGATGTGCGACTTCACCGCCTGGGGCGACGGCACGGCCCGGCGCGGCCCGCCGGGCAAGCGCGAATACCTGTTCTCGACGGCGCTGACCGACGAGGAGATGCGCAATCCCGACCGCGTCAACCGCGTGGTCAACCTGTGCGAGGACTGGGCCCGCACGACCTTCCCGAGCTGGGACGAGGACTGCGAGTTCATGCTGTGGACGCCCTCCCCCGAGGCCTACGGCCTGTGGCGTCCGGTCGGTGAGGACCGCCCGGACGTGAAGTCACCGTGGGTCGAGGGCCTGTACTTTGCCGGCGACCAGTATGGCCGGCGCCTGTGGGGTGGCGGCGTCGACGGTGCGGCACTGTCCGCCGTGATGTGCGTCGATGCGATGACCGGCTCGACGCTCGAGGAAAGCGTGATGCCGCCGTACCACCGCGGCATCCCGGACCTGGCGGCCTGACGCCAGGGGGGCGTCGCATGCACCGCAACCGGGGACGCAGCGCGATCGTCGGCATCGGCGAGGTGCCGACCGGGCGCTTCCCGGAACGCACGGCGATCGAGGGAGCGCTGCAGGCCGCGCGCCTCGCGATCGCCGATGCCGGTGTGCGGCGCGAGGAAATCGACTACGTGATGCCGACCGGGACGCTCTTCAGCTTCCAGTTCGGCAACGAACTCGCAACCGCCCGCCTGGTCGAGGAACTCGGGCTGCCGGGTGTAGGCAGCAACTGCCAGGTGTTCTCCGGCGGCTCGAGCAGCACCAATGCACTGCGGATCGCCGCCGCGCTGATCGAGACCGGCCGCGCGCGCTGCATCCTGTTCGTGCACACCGACAAGCTCGGCACCGGGGTCAGTGCCCAGGGCGGCATCGACCTGTTCTCGACCGCCGGCATTTCGGCCGAATGGGAGGTGCCCTTTGGCCAGCACTACTCGACCGTGGCGGCGCTGGCGACGACCCGCTTCAAGCACGAGACCGGCTGCACCGACGAGGAGCTGTCCGCGGTGTGTGTGTCGAACCGCAAGTGGGCCGAACTGAACCCGCACGCCTTCTTCCGCACGCCGCTCACGATCGCCGAGGTCATGAACTCGAAGATGCTGTCGACGCCGCTGCGGGCCAAGCAGTCGAACATGCTGTTCGACGGCAGTGGCGCCTTCCTCGTGACCTCGGCCGAGCGGGCGCGGGATCTGGTCGCGCGGCCGGTCTACGTGCTCGGCGAGGGCGGCGCGGTGACCCACTTCGTCTACTCGCAGGAGCCGGACCTGACTCGCTTCGGCTGGGCCGCCGCCGGCCGGCAGGCCTTTGCCGAGGCTGGCATCGGGCCTGCCGACGTCGACGTCGCCGAAATCTACGATTCCTATCCGATCTACCAGCTGATCGCCTTCGAGGAACTCGGCCTGTGCGGGCGCGGCGAGGCCGGCGGCCTGTTCCTGCGCGGCGACACCTGGCCGGGCGGGCGGTTCCCCTGCACGACGGATGGGGGCATGCTGTCCAAGGGCCACATCGGCGCCGGCGGCTCGGTGTCGCTGATGATCGAGGCGGCCCGCCAGCTGATGGGCAAGGCCGGTGCGCGGCAGGTGCCGGGCGCGCGCTTCGCGGTCGAGACCGCCACCGGTGGAACCTACTTCGACGCCCAGGTGACGGTCCTCGGCACGGAGGTTCCATGATCACTCCGCCGAAGCCGCGGCCCGAAGCCAGTGCCTGGTCGCGGCCATTCTGGAACGCCGCGCGCGAGCACCAGCTGCTGCTGCAGCGTTGTGACGACTGCCGGCAATGGATCTTCTACCCGCGCATCGCCTGCCCGCACTGCGGCAGCGACGCGCTCGGCTGGCAGCAGGCCTCCGGGCGCGGCACGATCTACAGCTACACGGTGGTCATGAACAACGCGCCATCGGCTTTCGCCGCGGACGTACCCTATGTGGTCGCCGTGATCCGTCTCGAGGAGGGCGTGCAGATGCTGTCCAACATCGTCGACTGCGATCCGGCCACGCTCGGCTGCGACCAGCCGGTCGAGGTGGTGTTCCGGCGGCTCGACGACGAATACACACTGCCCTGCTTCCGTCCGCTGGCCGCCATTGGAGCTCCCCGATGACCCAGTCCCGCTATGGCGACGACTTCAAGGTCGGGGAGATCTACCGAACCCAGGCGCTCACGGTCACCGAGAGCCATGTCGTCAGCTGGGCCGGGCTGACCGGCGACTTCTACCCGCTGCACACGGACCGCGAGTACGCGGCCAGTACCCAGTTCGGTGAGCGCCTCGTGCACGGCCCGTTCGTGTTCGCGCTCGCCGTCGGGCTGGTGGCACTGGCCGGCTTCGGCGGCGATGCCGCGATCGCCTGGCTCGGCGTCGACGGCATGCGCATGCTGGCGCCGGTGAAGATCAATGACACGCTGCGCGTCGAGGTGCTGGTCAAGGAGACCCGCCCGACCAGCAACCCGCGCAAGGGCGTGCACATCTGGCAGTACACGGTGCTGAACCAGCGCGACGAGCGGGTACTGGTGTTCGACTACCAGCTGCTGCTGCACCTGCGCGGCTGACGCGCACACGCGGGATCGGTGCGATGCCCTGCCTGACCGTCGCCGAGCTGTACGACCGGGCCGTCCGTGACGGCGGCGACCGCGTCGCGCTGTCGCAGGACGGGCGCACGCTCCGCTATCGCGAGCTGGGCGGACAGGCGGCGCGACTGGCGGCCGGGCTGCAGGCGCTCGGCCTCGGCCACGGCGACCGCGTGGCCTTCCTGATGGCGAATTGCCTCGAGTACGTCGCCTGCGAATACGCGGTCGCGCGCATCGGCGCCACGCGCGTGCCGCTCGCGGTGCTGCTGGGCGACGACGACCATGTGTACATGATGAACTTCGCGCGCTGCCAGGTACTGGTCTATCACGCGAAGTTCGCCGCGCGCGTCGCGGCGCTGGCGCCACGCCTTGAAACCGTGCGCCATTTCATCTGCGTCGGTACGGGCGGCCTGGCGGCACCGGAGCACCTGCCGCTGCAGCAGCTGCTGGACGGACCCGCCGCCACGCCACGACCGGTCGCGATCGATCCGGAGGACATCGCCGGCATCTACTTCACGGGCGGCACGACCGGCCGGCCCAAGGGCGTGATGCTGTCGCACCGGGCCTGGTTCCACACCTGCGGCATGGAGCTGCTCGACTTCGACATCGGCTGGAACGAGGTCTTCGTCATCGCGACGCCGATGACCCACGCCTCCGGCTGCCTGCTGCTGCCGGTGCTGCTGCGCCAGGGCCGCTGCGTACTGCTCGAGCGCTTCGATCCGGAACTGCTGCTGGCGACGATCGCCGCCGAGCGGGCAACCGCGACGCTCGTGGTGCCGACGATGATCTACCTGCTGCTCGATCACCCGAGCCGTGTGGCCCACGACCTGAGCAGCCTGCGGAACATCCTCTACGGCGCCTCCGCCATCGCCCCGGAACGCCTGCGGCAGGCACTGGCGGCATTCGGGCCGGTGTTCACCCAGTTCTTCGGCCAGACCGAGGCGCCGATGGCGCTGACCTCCCTGCCGCGCGAGGCCCACGTCGTCGCCGACCGCGCGCAGGAGGACATCGTGCTCGCCTCGGCTGGCCGCGCCACCTTCGGCACCCAGATCCGCCTCGTGGACGACGATGGCCGCGAGGTGCCGGTCGGCGAGCCCGGCGAACTGATCGCCCGCGCTGCGAACGTGATGAGCGGCTACCTGGATGACCCGCAGGCCACGGCGGCGGCGCTGCGGGACGGCTGGCTGTATACCGGCGACGTCGCCCGCATGACCGCGGACGGTCTGATCACGATCGTGGATCGCAGCAAGGACGTGATCGTTACTGGTGGCTTCAACGTCTACCCGCGCGAGGTCGAGGATGCGCTGTTCGGGCACCCGGCCGTGCGGCAGGTCGCGGTGGTCGGCGCGCCGCACGAGAAATGGGGCGAGGAAGTCCGCGCGCTGGTGGCATTGCACCCGGGCACCGCGGCCACCGCCGAGGAGCTGATTGCCTTCGTGCGCGAGCGCAAGGGTCCGCTGGCGGCGCCGAAGACCATCGAGTTCGCGGACGCAGTGCCGTTGACCAATCTCGGCAAGATCGACCGCAAGGCCATCCGCGCCCGCTACTGGAGCGGGCGCGCGCGCATGGTCTGAGCGCTGCCAGTCCGACGGGAGACCAGCATGAATTTCGATGAAGGCGAGGACCTCACGCTGCTGCGGGACACGCTGCGGCGCTTCCTGGACCGCGAGCTGCCGCGCGAGGAAGCGCGCCGGCTTGATGCCGCGGCCAGTCACCGTCCCGACCTGTTCGCGAAGCTGTGCGAGCTCGGCGTGACCGGACTCACGGTGCCGGAGGAGTACGGCGGCAGCGGCGTCGACATCCTCGCGGCCATCGTCTGCATCGAGGAACTGGCGCGGCGGGGTACCTCGCTCGCCGGCCCCTACATCCACTGCGCGTTCTACGGTGCCCTCAACCTGCTCGAGAACGGCAGCGACGCGCAGAAGCGCGAGCTGCTGCCGCGCCTCGCGCGCGGCGAGCTGCTGTTCGCCTACGGTCTCAGCGAACCGGACGTGGGCGGTGACCTGGCCTCGGCGACCGTGACCGGCCGCCTCGAGGACGATGGCGCGACGGTCGTCATCAACGGCACCAAGCGCTGGTGCACCGGGGCGCGAATCGCCGATTACATCTACACGCTGGTGCGCAGCGGCCCGGCCGAGGACCGTTACCGGAACCTGTCGCTGGTGCTGGTGCCGGCGCGAGCCGCGGGAATCACCATCACCGACATCGACCACACCGGCCTGCGCTACAGTGCCACGACCGACGTGATCTTCGATGAAGTGCGGGTGCCCGCCGCCAATGTCGTCGGTGGCCGGGAGAAGTGGCACCACGGCTGGCCCATGCTGGCCGGGCGCTCGCTCGACATCGAGAAGCTCGAGATCACGGCGGTGGCCCTCGGCATCGCCGCGATCGCCGTCGACGACGCCTGGCAGTACGCGCAGGAGCGGCGCCAGTTCGGCCGCCGCATCTGCGGCCACCAGGCCATCCGTCACCTGCTGGTCGAGGCGCGCACGCGCCTCGCCGCCTGCCGCCACATGCTGTACCACGCTGCCTGGCTCGCGACCCAGGGCCGCGACTGCAGCGTCGAGAGTTCGATGGCCAAGTGGTTCGTCGCCGAGCACGCCGTCGGCATCGTGCTCGCCTGCCAGCGCGTGCTCGGCGCCTACGGCTGCGCACGCGACTTCGACATGGAGCGCTACGTGCGCGACATCACCTGCATGCCGATCGTCGGCGGCTCCTCGCACATGCAGCTCAACAACATCGCCAACCGTCTCGGGCTGCCGGCGAAATGAGCAGCGCACGACCGGGAACGCGCGAGGTTGCACCGCAGCACCAGCTCGATGCCGCGGCGCTTGGACACTGGTTGAGCGGGCAGGTGGCGGATTTCCGCGGCCCGCTGCAACTGCGGCAATTCGAGGGTGGGCAGTCCAACCCCACGTTCCACGTCGCGGCGGCCTCCGGCGAATACGTGCTGCGCAAGCAGCCACCCGGACAGCTGCTGGCGTCGGCGCACGCGCTGGACCGCGAGTACCGCGTGCAGGCGGCGCTCACCGGCAGTGGCGTTCCGGTCCCGCGGCTGCGCGGCTACTGCGCCGACCCGGCCGTGATCGGCACGCCGTTCTACGTGATGGACTACCAGCCCGGGCGCATCTTCACCAATCCGCTGCTGCCGGAGCTGCCGCGCGCGGAGCGCGGCGCGGTCTACGAGGCGATGAACGCGACGCTGGCGCGGCTGCATGCGGTGGACTGGCGCGACGCCGGCCTCGGCGATTTCGGCCGGCCGGACGGCTACCTGCCGCGGCAGATCGAGCGCTGGACCCGGCAATACCAGGCCGCCCGGGTGGAAGACGCGCCGGAGCTCGATGAACTGCGCGACTGGCTGCAGACGCGCGTGCCACCGCCCGACGAGAGCGCGATCGCGCATGGCGACTACCGGCTCGGCAACCTGATCTTCGCCGCGGACCGGCCCGAGGTCGTCGCCGTGCTCGACTGGGAACTGGCGACGATCGGGCATCCACTCGCCGACCTCGCCTACAACTGCCTCGCCTGGCACCTGCCGTCCGATTATGTCGTTGCGCCCGGTTTCGTCGGCCTGGACCTCGAGGCAATCGGCATTCCGCCCGAGCACGAATACGTCGCAGCCTATGCGCGGCGCACCGGTCGCGACGCCGTGCCGGACTGGCGCTATTTCCTCGCTTTCAGCCTGTTCCGCATCGCGGCGATCCAGCAGGGCGTCTACGCTCGGGCGCTGCAGGGTAACGCCGCCTCCGCGACCGCCCGCCGCTTCGGCGATAGCTATCGACTGGCAGCCCGGATCGGCTGCACGCTGGCCTGCGCCCCGTGAGCGATGGCGGCCTAGCGGGCATTCAGCCAGCGTCCGACCGACGCGCGCCGCTCCGCAGCCGCCGCCATCTCCTGCTTCGCGACCGTGCGCAGGTGTACCTCGTCCGGCCCATCAGCGATTCTGAGCACGCGCCCCAGGGTCCACAGGCCGGCGAGCGGTGTGTCCGCGGACAGGCCCATCGCACCGAAGACCTGCATCGCGCGATCGCAGACCGCGGTGTGCACGCGCGGCACCAGCGCCTTGATCATCGCCACCTCGCGGGCCGCGGCCCGCGTGCCCTGCTGGTCGATCAGCCAGGCCGCCTTCAGCACCAGCAGCCGCGCCTGGTCGATCTCGATGCGCGACTGCGCGATCCACTCGGCCACGGTCCCGTGCTGGTGCAGCCAGCGCCCGAAGGTGCGCCGCTCGGCCGCGCGCGCACACATCAGTTCGAGCGCGAGCTCAGCCTGGCCGATCGAGCGCATGCAGTGATGGATGCGGCCCGGGCCCAGCCGCGCCTGGGCGATGGCGAAGCCGGCGCCCTCCTCGTGGATCAGGTTGCCGGCCGGTACGCGCACTTCGCGGAACAGGATCTCGCAGTGTCCCTCTGCGGAGAGCCGGTTCATCACCGGCAGGTTACGCACGATCGTCACCCCCGGTGCCTCGAGCGGCACCAGGATCATGCCGTGGCGCCGGTGCGGCTCGGCTTCCGGATCGGTGATGCCCATGACGATCGCAATCCGGCAATGCGGGTGGGCGGCACCGGAGATGAACCACTTGCGTCCGCTGACGACATAGTCGTCGCCGTCCCGGCGGATGCGCGTCTGGATGTTGGTCGCATCGGACGAGGCGACGTCGGGCTCGGTCATCGCAAAGCAGGAGCGGATGTGGCCCTCGAGCAGCGGCAGCAGCCACTGCTCGCGCTGCCCCGGCGTCGCGAACAGGTGCAGGATCTCCATGTTGCCGGTGTCCGGGGCGCTGCAGTTGAACACCTCGGAGGCCCAGTCGATCCGGCCCATGATTTCGGCGAGCGGCGCGTACTCGAGGTTACTGAGCCGGGTGCCCGGCTCATCGTCGCGCAGGCCGGGCAGGAACAGGTTCCACAGCCCCTCGGCGCGCGCCAGTGCCTTCAGCTGCTCCAGGCACGGTGGGTGCGCGTGACCGCCGGCCAGTTCCTGTTCACGCAGAGTTACGGCGCCCAGCACGTGGTCCTCCATGAAATTCCGCACCCGGCGGCGCAGTTCCTCGACCCTGGGCGAATAGGCAAAATCCATGTCTGTTCTCCTGGACGTAACGCGGCCGGGCCGCTGCCCGCTATCCTGCCTCAGCCGGAACCGGAACGGTGAGTGTCGCCGCGCAACGTCGCCGCACGATCCGCGCAAGCTCCGTGGCCCGGGCGCTGGCGATCATCGGCGACCGCTGGTCGCTGCTGATCCTGGCGACTGCGTTCCAGGGCGTGCGGCGCTTCGATGACTGGCGGCGCGGCCTGGGCGTCTCGACCAACGTGCTCAGCGAACGCCTGGGCCGGCTGGTCCGGAGCGGCTGCCTCGCCCGGGTGCCGGCGCACGCGGGCCAGCGCCGCCAGGAATACCGGCTGACGCCGATGGGCGCGGCGATCTATCCGACCGCGCTGATGATCTGGCGCTTCGACCGGCACTGGTCCCGGCAGCGACGCCTGCAGCCCGGAGCGCTCCTGCACACCCGCTGCGGTGCGCTGGCGATGCCGACCCTGATCTGTGCGGCCTGCCGCCGGCCGGTCGATGCGCGCGAAGTGCGCTATGAGGCCGGCCCCGGAGCCGGCCTCGACCGCATGCCCCCGCCGCGGGCACAGCGCCGCTCCACGGTCCGGCCGGACGCCGGCACGGCGCTCGCGACGCTGGTCGGGGAGCTGGTGACCATTCTCGGCGACCGCTGGACTCCGCAGGTGCTGGCGGCCTTCTTCGTGGGCGCACATCGCTATGAGGAGATCCGGCGCGAAACGCGCATCGCCACCAACCTGCTCGCCGACCGGCTGCGGCTGCTCACGGAACATGGGCTGCTCGAGCAACGCCCCGGCCGCGAACTGCCCCACCGTCACGAGTACGCCCTGACTCCCAAGGGCATGGACGCCTATCCGGTGATCCTGACGCTGCTGAAATGGGGCGATCGGTGGCTGGCCGGTCGTGCCGGCCCACCGTTGCTGCTGCAGCACCAGCCCTGCGGAAAGGCGCTCGACCCGCTCGTCGTCTGCGACTGCTGCGGAGCAGAACTCGATCCGCACGAGGTCACCTTCCGGCGGCCGCGCAGCCGGCTCAGGCCGGCTCCTTCACCGTGAGACCGCCGTCGATGATCAGGGTCTGGCCGGTCAGGTAGGCCGCGGCCCGCGAGGCGAGGAACACCGCCGCACCGCTGATGTCCTCCGGCTGGCCAATACGCCGCAGCGGCGTGCCCTCCTCGACGCGGCGCAGGAGTTCCTCGTTCTCCCACAGGGCGCGCGAGAAGTCGGTACGGATCAACCCGGGCGCGATACCGTTGGCGCGAATGCCGCGCGCGCCCCATTCGATCGCGAGGTTGCGCACCAGCGCGAAGTCCGCGGCCTTGGAAATGCCATAGACACCGAGCGTGGCACTGCCCTGGTTGGCGCCGATGCTGGAGATCAGGATGATCGAGCCGCCGCCGGTCTCCGCCATGTGCGTCGCGGCCATGTTGCACAGCCAGAAGTTGCTGCGGACATTGGAACCCATGATCCGCTCGTAGGCCTCGTCCGGCATGGTCGCCATCGGGCCGAAGTACGGATTGACGGCCGCGTTGCATACGAGGATGTCGAGGCGCCCGAAATGCCCGACCGTGCGCGCGATCAGCGCCTCGAGCTGGGCGCGGTCCGAAATATTGCAGGGCACGGCCAGTGCCTCGCCACCCGCGGCGACGATGGCCGCAGCGACCGCGTCGCAGGCCGGCGGCTTGCGGCTCGAGATCACGACCTTCGCGCCGGCACGCGCCATCGCCTCGGCGATTGCACGGCCGATGCCACGGCTGGAACCCGTGATCACCGCCACCTTGCCAGTGAGATCGAACATGCCGCCGACTCCCGTGCCACGACCGCGCCGTCTGCCAGCCGGAAACGCTAACAGTCTTAGTTGCTTTATGCAAGTGCGGATCCGCAGGCCGGCCGTGGTCGATTGCGCGGCCTGTTTGGCACCACTAGACTCGCTGCGTGCAGACTTCGCCTCCGGAACTGATCGCGCGCTTCCGCTCGGCCGGCTGGTGGGGCGACGCGACGATCCATGACCTGTTCGCGGCGAACGCCGCACGCGTCCCGGAGCGGCTCGCCGTGCTGGATCCACCAAACCGCGCTGATCTCGTGGCTGGTGAGCCGGCGCGCCTGAGTTACGCCGCCCTCGATGCCCGGGTCGACTCCCTCGCGGCCACGTTGCTGCACCAGGGCCTGCGCAAGGGCGACATCGTCATTGCGCAGCTGCCGAACGTCGTCGAGTTCGTCATCCTGTACCTGGCGGCCGCGCGCCTCGGCCTGGTGCTGAGCCCGGTACCGATGCAGTACCGGGGCCATGAACTGCGCCATATCGTCGCGCTGGCCAGCCCGGCGGCATTCATCACGGTGGCCTCATTCCGGGGCAGCGACTACGCTGCGCTGGCGCGGCAGGAGATGCAGGACCGCGGCCCCGTACTGCTGCTGTGCGGCGGATCTGCTCCAGGCTGCGTGACACTTGCGGAGCGCAGCGCCGGTGCCGATGAGCTGGCGCGCCTGCCCGGCGTCTCGGCCGACGAAATCTTCACGATCTGCTGGACCTCCGGCACCGAGGGCGTACCGAAAGGCGTCCCGCGCAGCCACAACCACTGGGCCGCGATCGGCTGGGCGCATTTCGACGGCGCCGGCCTGCGCGAGGGCGACCGCCTGCTGAATCCGTTTCCGCTGGTCAACATGGGCGCGATCGGTGGCTGCTTCCTGTCGTGGCTGCGCTCGGCCGGCACGCTGATCCTGCATCACCCGCTCGATCTCGCCGTGTACCTGCGACAGATCGCCGCCGAGCGGGCCGATTATGCGATTGCGCCGCCGGCGTTGCTGAACATGCTGCTGCAGAACGAAGCACTGCTCGCGAGCGCGGATCTGTCCTCGCTGCGCTGCATCGGCTCCGGCTCGGCGCCGCTGGCCGCCTGGATGATCGAGGGCTATCGCGCGCGCTTCGGCATCGACGTGGTCAACATCTTCGGCTCCAACGAGGGCGTATCACTGATTTCCGGCCCCGCCGAGATCCCGGACCCGGCACTGCGCGCGCGCTACTTCCCGCGCTTCGGCCGCTCCGACATCCACTGGCCGGCACGCACTGCAACGATGATCGAGACGCGCCTCGTCGACCTCGACAGCGAGACCGAAGTGCTGGCCGCGGGCCCGCCCGGCGAACTGCAGATCCGCGGACCCGGGGTCTTCGACGGTTACTTCCGCAGCCCGGAGCTGACCGCGCGCGCCTTCACCGCCGACGGCTGGTTCCGCACCGGCGACCTGTTCCGGATCGCCGGCGAGCCCGGCGACTTGCGCTACTACGAGTTCGTCGGCCGGGCGCGGCAGCAGATCGTGCGGGGCGGATTCAAGGTCTCGCCCGAGGAACTCGACGAGTTGCTGGCGGGGCATCCGGACATCGCCGAGGCGGCCGTGATCGGCGTGCCCGACCGGGTGCTCGGCGAGCGTGTCAGCGCGATGGTGGTGCCGAAACCCGGCTGCAGCATCTCGCTCGACGAGCTGCGGCGCTACTTCGAGGAACGCGGCGTCGCCGTGTTCAAGTGGCCGGAGCGCCTGCAGCTGCTCACGCAGCTGCCGCGCAACCCGATGGGCAAGGTCGCGCGCGAGGAACTCAGCCGTCTCGCCAGCGCCGAATGACGGGGCGGCCTCGCGCTGCCGCGGCGCCGTTGAGGCAGGCGGGGGCCGCGCCAATACTGGCGGGACGGGGCGGCGGGAACATCACTCGCTCGCGCCGCCGGAACTGACGCGCTCGCTCGCGACGTTCCCGCCGCCCCGTCCCGCCTCATTGTCCCAGCTATGGCCGCAACATCCTGCGGTGCCGGCTTGGCCGCCGGGATCCCGCGAGCAAACTCGTAAGTTCGGGCGGAGTTTGCGAGCGGGATCCCGGCGGCCAAGCCGGCACCGCGGAAAAGGCGGGCTTCAGCTGCGCAGCGTCGCCGCGAGCTTGCGGTCGAGCGCGGCCGTGTGCTCGCGCTCCTCCGCCGCGAATTCGAGCGCGAGCTTGCGAACCTCGGGATCACTGGCCGCGTCCGCCGCGGCTTGGTAGAACTCCGCGGCCCGCTGCTCATTCACGCGCGCATACTCGAGTGCCTGGTACGGCTTCAAGCGATAGTCGAAACCGTCCTCTTCGCCAACCTCCGTCGGCGCAATCCAGCGGTACTGCCAGGACCGCAGTTTCGGTAATTCCATCGACCCAGCCCGCGCAACGATCGAATCGCCGTGCATCGTCGAGTAGCGGACCATGTCACGGAACAGGCCCGACACCTCCAGGTTGTTGTGCGCTTCCATCATGTCCGCCAGCTCGAGATAGCGTTCGGCGGCCTCGCGTTCCATCGCGATCGCATGGGCCAGGAACTCACCCATTGAATAAGCCATCGCCCGTCGCCCTCAGGACGCGCCGAGCGAGGTGACGTGCGTGGCAACCGCCTGCAGCTGCTCCGCCGAGAGCATCGGCCAGGCTGTCATCAACGGCGAGCCGCCGTGCTTCGCGGCACCGTCGTGGACGATCGCCTGGATGTCCTCCAGGTCACCCTTCGTGCCGTTGCCGTTCGGGTCGTACTTGAACGCGCGCGCCACGAAGCTGGCCGGTTTCGGATTCAGGCCGGCCGCCGCCGCGCCATCGCCCGCGCCACCGGCACCGTGACAGGTCGCGCAGTAGGTCGCGAAGACCTTGGCGCCGTCCACGGCGCTCGCTGCCGGAGCCGCCGCCGCCACGGTCGCCGCTGCATCCGCCGCCGGAGCCGTCTCTGCTGGCACCACCTCTGCAGGAACCGCGTCCGCCGTCGGGGCGACCGCAGCCGGGGCCTCCGCTGCCGGGGCGGGTGCGGCGGCCGGCGCCTCAGGCTCTTTCTTCGCGCAGCCCTGGACTGCCAGCAGAACCGCTACGGCCGCGACCAGCGCGACGCCTGACCGAGATGCTTTCATCGCTTCGCTCCTTGAAACCGGTTGATTGCGGCGCGGGTGGCGCGCCTGGACACATTCTGCCTCACAATGAGCGGGACGTACACCCGGAGTCTCTTCCAACATGGTATGAGTCTGAACGTGGGGGCGTATTTCCAACGAGGTATGAGTCTGGCGGCTGAGGTTTGGGTCGATCATCCCGCCCATGGTGATCGACATGAACGAACAG
>SCUD01000040.1 GCA_004297335.1 Gammaproteobacteria bacterium | reverse complement strand
GGTGCGCGAAAGCGACTATGTCGACCTGGCGCGCACGGCCGGCTGCTCGCACCTGCGCATCATGGCCACGCATGTGCTGCCCAACGTCTCCGGAGCCCTGATCGTGCTGGCGACGCTGCAGGTCGGCGTCGTGATCATCATGGAGGCCTCGCTCAGTTTCCTCGGCGTGGGCGTGCCGCCGCCCACGCCGACGTGGGGCGCGATGATCGCCGAGGGCCGCTCCTACGTCGTCTCTGCCTGGTGGCTCAGCATCTTTCCGGGCCTCGCCATCATGGTCACCGTGCTCGCCGTCAACGTGCTGGGCGACGCACTGGCTGACGAGCTGAATCCGGCGCTGCAGCGGGAGCCGCGCGGATGAGCCGGCTGCTGGAAGTGCGCAACCTCGGCGTCGGCCTGCCGCGCGATGGCCGGGTGCTGCGGATCGTCGATGACGTCAGCTTCGGCGTGGATACCGGCGAGACGCTCGGCATCGTCGGCGAGTCGGGTTGCGGGAAATCGACCACCGGCCTGGCGCTGGTGCGCCTGACACCGCGCTCCAGCTGGCCGCACCTGCAAGGGCAGGTCCTGTTCGAGGGCCGCGACCTGCTCCAGCTCGGGGAGTCGGAGCTGCGCGCCCTGCGCGGTCGCGACCTGGCCATGATTCTGCAGGACCCGATGACCTCGCTGAACCCGGTGTTCACGATTGGCGACCAGATCGCCGAGGCGATCCTCACGCACGACCCGGCGGCGGCGTCGCAGATCCGCGGGCGCGTGGTCGAGGTGCTGCGCCAGGTCCGTATTCCCGCTCCGGAATCCCGGATCGACTGCTATCCCCACCAGCTGAGCGGCGGCATGCGCCAGCGCGTGGTCGGCGCCATCGCGATCGCCTGCCGGCCGCGGCTGCTGATCGCCGACGAACCGACGACCTCGCTCGATGTGACCATCCAGGCGCAGTACCTGCAGCTGCTCAAGGACCTGCAGCGCGACCTCGGCATGGCGCTGATCCTCATCACCCACGATTTCGGCGTGGTCGCCCGCATGTGCGACCGGGTCTGTGTGATGTATGCCGGACAGCTCGTGGAAAGTGCCCCGGTGCGCGAGATCTTCCGCTGCCCGGCACACTGGTACACCGCCGCGCTGCTCGGCGGCATGCCGCGCCTCGACCGCAAGGCGGAGCGCCTGGTGTCGATCACCGGCGCTCCGCCGCGGCCCGACCGGATTCCAGCGGGTTGCCGCTTTGCGCCGCGCTGTCCGCAGGCGGGTGCCGACTGCGAGGCACCACCGCCGCTCTCGCCGCTGCCGGGAGGCCGGCAGGTGCGCTGCTGGCGGCCCTGCCCCGGGACACCACGACCGGAACGGCACCCGTCATGAGCCCTCCGATCCTGTCCGCACACCAGGTTTCCCGGCATTTCGCTGTCGGGCGGAGTGGCTGGCACGGCAGCTCGCGCGCCCTCGTTCGTGCGGTGGAAGGCGTGGACCTGGAGCTCAGCGCCGCGGAGACGCTTGGCCTGGTCGGAGAGTCCGGCTGCGGCAAGACCACGCTGAGCCGGCTGTTGCTGCTGCTGGAACGCCCGACCCGAGGCGAGGTCCGCTTCGCTGGCCAGAACCTGGCGACTCTCGGCACGGAGCAGCGGCGCAGCTTCCGGCGCGCCGTACAGCCCGTATTCCAGAATCCCTATTCGTCCCTCGACCCGCGCATGCGCGTGGACCGCATCATCGGCGAGCCACTGCGTGTCAGCGGTACCCTGACCGGGCGCGAGCTGGAGACACGCGTTGCCGTGGCGCTCGAACGGGTGGGCCTGCAACCCGGCGATGCTCGCCGGCATCCCCACGAGTTCAGCGGCGGGCAACGCCAGCGCATCGCGATCGCGCGCGCCCTGTGCTCCGAGCCCCAGGTCATCATCCTGGACGAGGCAGTGTCCTCCCAGGACCTGTCGATCCGGGCGCAGATCCTCAACCTGTTGCGCGACCTGCAGCAGAGCCTCGGCCTGGCCTACCTGTTCGTCGCCCACGATCTTGCGACTGTGCGCTACATGAGCGACCGGGTCAGCGTGATGTATCTCGGCCGCATTGTCGAAAGCGCCCGCAGCGAAGCACTCTACGCGCAGCCGCTGCATCCCTATACCCAGGCGCTGCTGGCGGCCTGCCTGCCAGACGACCCGGACGCCGGCCAGTCACCGCCACCAGCAGGCGATCCGCCGAGCCCGCTCGACCCGCCACCCGGCTGCCCATTCCATACGCGCTGCCCGCTGGCCGGGCCACGCTGCCGGGACGCGGCGCCACCCCTGCGCGAAGTCACCCCGGGCCATTGGCTGGCCTGCATACAGTACTGACGGAGGATGATCGTGCCGGATACCGATGAAGTGCTGATCCTGGCCACCGGCGATGTCGCGCCGAGCCGCCCCGACCCCGACACCCTTTTCGCTGGCGTGACGGAACGGCTGAACCGCGCCGATATCGCCTTCTGCCAGCTCGAGATCAACATGACGACGCGCGGCTCGAGGCTGCCACAGGTCCGGCATACGGACCGGACCAGCCCGGACGCGGCACACGCACTGCGCCGTGCCGGTTTCGACGTCGTGTCCTGGGCCGGGAACCACTGCATGGACTGGGGGCAGGAAGGGTTCTTCGACACGATCGCCGCGCTGCGGGGGGCGGAGCTGGCCGTGATCGGGGCCGGTGCCGACATCCACGAGGCGCGCCGCCCGGTGATCCTTGAGCGCCGCGACCAGCGGATCGCCTTTCTCGCCTACAGCTCGATCCTGCCGATGAACTTCCACGCCGAGGAGGACCGGCCCGGCTGCGCGCCAATGCGGGCCTGGACCCTGTACGAGCAGATCGAGCATGACCAGCCGGGCACCCCGTGCCGGATCCACACCTTTCCGCATCGCGAGGACCTCGCCGCACTGTGCCGCGATGTCGCCGCGGCCCGTGCCAATGCGGACGTGGTGCTCGTATCCCTGCACTGGGGTATCCACTTCGTCCCGGCCGTCATCGCCGATTACCAGCGCGACGTCGGTCGCGCCGCAATCGATGCCGGCGCGGACGTGATCCTCGGGCACCATGCCCATATCCTGAAGGGCGTGGAGTTCCATCGCGGCCGGCCGATCATCTACAGCCTGTGCAATTTCGCCGTGGACCTGCCGATGACCCCGGAACATGCGCAGAGCCGCGGTTTCCTCGAGATCCGCAAGCTGCACCCGCACTGGGAGCCGGACTTCGACAGCAGCTACAACTTCCCGGCCGACTCCCGCCGCACGGTGGTCGCGAGCGTCCGGGTCCGTGCCGGACGGGTCGAACGCGTGTCGTTGCTGCCGGCCTGGGTCAACCGGCAGTCGCAGCCGGAGATCCTCGCCGCCGCTGATCCGCGCTTCGCGGAGGTCGCCGGCTACCTCGAGGAAGTGACGCGTGCGGCCGGACTCAATGCGGAGTACGTCCGCTCCGGTGATGAACTCATACTGCAGGAGAGATCATCGTGAACCGACCGGATACGGCCGTGCCGACCGACGACTTCGACCCGCTGGCAACGGAGGATTTCGACAGCGCGCATGCCGAATACCGGCAGCTGCGCACCCGCTGCCCGGTGGCACACAGCAATGCCTGGAATGGTTTCTGGGCATTGTTCCGCCATGCCGACGTCGTCGCGGTGCTGAAGAACCCGCGGCTGTTCATCACCTCGGTGCAGAACGTCGTGCCCAAGGTCGCATTTACCGGTCGCCGCCCGCCCCTGCACCTCGATCCACCGGAACATACCCCGTACCGGCAGGCACTGAATCCGTTCTTCACCGCCGCGAAGATGGAGCGGCTGGAGCCCGCTGTCCGGCGGATCACCGGCGAGTTGCTGCAGGAATTCATCGATGCGGGCGGCGGCGACATCTGCAGCGGCTTCACGCACCGCTATCCGGGCTACATCTTCGCTGAATTCTTCAACCTGCCACCGGACCTCGGGCTCGCGATCCGCGAGGTCACCGCGATCTACGACCGTGCGCTGCAGGAAGCCGATGATGACCTGGTCCGGGAAACCAGCCTGCAGCTGTACGAGGTCGCCCGCCGCATCATCGCGATGCGCAAGGCCGAGCCGCTCGACCCGGCCGACGATGTCACGACCGCCCTGCTGCAGCGCCGTTACCGCGGAGCGCTGCTGCCGGAGGACCTGGTGCTCGGCACGATCCGGCAGATGATCGTCGTCGGCATGATCGCGCCCAGCGTGTTCATCGGCACGATGCTGCTGCACCTCGCGCGGCACCGGGAACTCCAGGACGAGCTGCGCTCACGCCCGGAGCTGATCCCGGCCGCACTCGAGGAATACCTGCGGCTGTTCACGCCCTATCGCGGCTTCGCCCGCACCGCGCGTGCGGATGTAACGATCGACGGACGCCGGATCCAGAAGGACGAGCCGATCGCGCTGGTCTATGCCTCGGCCAACCGCGACGAAACCGTGTTTCCGGACAGTGAGCGTTTCATCCTGAACCGGCCCAACATCAGCGAACATATCGCCTTCGGCCTGGGACCGCACCGCTGCGCCGGCGAACCGCTCGCCCGCTTGATGCTGCGGGTCACGCTCGAGGAATTCCTGGCCCGCACGCACTCCTTCGAACCGGCTGGCGAGGTCCGCATGACCCGCTGGCCCGAATGGGGGACCCTGGCCGTGCCGCTGTCCGTCACGGCGGCCTGAAGGACGGTGCAACGGTACGGATCAACCCGGAGTGCGGTCTCGTCTATGATGGATCCGCGCCAGGCCGGCGGGGACCGCAATGCACGATGAGAGTCAAAGGAAGCTGCCATGACCAGCAAGAAGACCTCCCTACCCCCGCCTGAGGATGCCGCCGCCGCACCCGCGCTGCGCCAGGGATTCCTGCCCAAGCTGATCGGCTACCAGATCCGCCGGGCGCATGCCCGGATGCGCCGCGACTTCAACCAGTCGACGGCCGATCTGCACCTCGGCTTCCGGCCGGGAGAGGTCAGCGCGATGGTACTGATCATCGAGAACCCCGGCCTGATCCAGATCGAGCTGGCACGGGAACTCGACGTGGACAAGGCCACGGTCGTGTCCCTGGTCGATCACCTGGAGAAGGCTGGCCTGGTGCGGCGCCAGCGCTCCACCAAGGATCGCCGTAAGCAGGCACTGCTGCCGACTCGGGAAGGAGTGCGCATGGTCCAGGAACTGCGTCGACTGACCGAGGAACATGAGGCTCACTATCGTCAGCGGTTCAATGATCGGGAGTTACGCCAGTTCCTGGAATTCCTGCAGCGCATCTACCAGAACGACGGCGCATGAGGGTAGCTCGGAGCGCTGTGTTATTTTATTTAAGTCTTATAAAATAAATAGATAAATGACTTTATTGAGATAGTACATCAATAGCGGGAGCCCGCCTGCGCGGGCGCCGGGTATTGTTTATGTTCCGAATGGTTTGATAGACTAACCATAGTTGCGAGGGGAAGCCGTAGCCAATGGATCGGGCCGCCGCCATTGCTCCATCACTGACCGTGCCAGGCCCGGGCGGGCTGGCCGCCACTCGCGGCTCGGTGTTCAACGTCCAGCGCTATTCGATCCACGACGGGCCGGGTATCCGCACGACGGTATTCCTCAAGAAGTGTTCCCTCACCTGCCTCTGGTGCCAGAACCCGGAGTCACAGCAGGAAGCACCGGAACTGTTCTTCGACGCGGACAAGTGCGCCGGCTGTGGTCGCTGCCAGTCTGTCTGCCCGGAAGGCGCGATCACGATGCGGGATGGCCGCTCATGGACGGACCGCAGCCGCTGCACGGGCGCCGGCCACTGTGCCGAGGTGTGCCCGCAGGGTGCGCGCAGCCTGATGGGACGTTATCTCTCCGCCGGCGAGGTATTCCGCGAAATCGCCGAGGACTCGATCTTCTATGAGCAGTCCGGTGGCGGCGTCACGCTGAGCGGCGGCGATCCGCTGGCCCAGCCGGAATTCGCCCTCGCCCTGCTCCGGCTGTGCAAGCAGGCCGGGCTGCACACGACGCTCGACACCTGCGGCTACGCCGCCTGGCCAACCGTGCGGCAGCTGCTCGAACACGTCGACCTGGTCCTGTTCGACCTCAAGCACATGGACTCGAATCGGCACCGGCAGCTGACCGGCGTCGGCAACGAGCCGATCCTGCGCAATGTCCGCAAGATCCACCGCGAGCTGCGCCGGCCGCTGCGGATTCGTTTTGCCGTGATCCCCGGCCACAATGACGAGATTGCCAATGTCGAAGCCACGGCCGACTTCGTGGCTGGCGAGCTCGGCCGCAGCGTGCCGGTCGACCTGCTGCCATTCCATCGCTTCGGTGAAGCCAAGTACCAGCGGCTGCAGCGACCGGACCCGCTCGCCGGCTTCGTTCCACCCGACCCGGCGCAGTTGGCGGGAATACAGGCTGTATTTCAATCGCGCGGCCTGAGCGCGCACCTCGGAGGATAGCCTCATGACACCCAGGGAAGGACCGACGATGGACCAGAACCGTTCACAGCGCGAAGCCCTGCCGGCCGGCCGGCCGTTCGCCCATTCGGAAACGACCAGCCCGCGGATCCGCCAGCTGCGGGAGCAGCTCCGCGTCAGCCGCTTCCCGCTGTCCATCGTCAAGGCTCGTCTGCAGACGGAGGCCTTCCGGAACAGTGACGGCGAGCCGATGGTCCTGCGCCGCGCCAGGGCGCTTGCGCATGTGCTCGACAACATTCCGATCTCGATCAGCGAGGGCGAACTGATCGTTGGCAACGGTGCGAGCCAGCCGATGGGCCTCGAGCTGGATTTCTACGCCGGCCTGTGGCCCCGGGACGAGATCGAGGGCCTGCGCGAGGCCGGCTACGAGGTCTCCGCCGCGGATGAGGCCGAGATTCTCGAGATGAACGATTTCTGGAAGCACTTCGACGCCATCGGCCGCGCGGGCCAGTGGGCCGATGACCGGCTGTGGTCCTTCCTGCAGACAGGCATGGTCCTGCCGCCGTGGAAGTCGCGCGAGAACGGACCCGGCGGCGGTTACGCCGAGAGCGGCCTCGGCCTTGGCCCCGGCTTTTACCTGATGACCGTCGACTTCGGAATGGTGCTGGAGCGGGGACTGCTGGCCATCATCGAGGACGCCGAGCAGCGGCTGGCGGCGCTGCGCTACGACGATCCGGAAGCCCTCGAACAGGGCTCGTTCCTGCGCGCGGTCGTGATCGCGCACCGGGCGATCATCCGCTTCGCCGGCCGCTACGCGGACCTGGCCGAGCGGATGGCAGCAACCACGACGGATCCGGTCCGCCGCGCCGAACTGACGCGGATTGCCGCGATCTGCCGGCACGTCCCGGCGCACCCGGCGCGCAGTTTCCACGAGGCGATCCAGAGCTTCTGGTTCACGTTCCTGATGGTGACCCCCTCGCCGACCGCGGCGATGGGGCGCTTCGACCAGTTCATGCTGCCCTGCTACGAGGCCGACCACGGCAGCGACGAGGAGGTACTCGAGCTGCTGCAGTGCCTGCGCATCAAGGACATGCAGTTCAACCGGATTTCCGGCAAGGTGGCACGGCAGAAGAATGCCGGCCTCGCGAAGTGGCACAACATGGTCATCGGCGGCGTGCGCAGGGACGGAACCGATGCCACCAACCCGCTGACCTGGCTGGTGCTCGAAGCCGTCAGCCGCTGTCCGACCGCGCACCATACGGTGACCTTGCGGGTGCACGACGGTACTCCGGAGCCGCTGATGAAGCGGGCGCTCGAGGTCATACGCCTCGGCACCGGCATGCCGGCACTGGTCGGCGACCGCTCCTACATCGCCTATCTCTGCAGCCAGGGCGTCCCGCTCGAGGAGGCCCGGAATTACGCGATCGGCGGCTGCCTCGACGTCACCTTGCCAGGCAAGTCGCGCTCGGCGGCCGTCGGCATGTTCATCGTGCCGATGGTCTTCGATGTGACCCTGCTCAATGGCGTCGAACGCCGCACCGGCCAGTTCCTCGGCCTGCACTCCGGTGAGTTCACTGATTTCGGCTCGTTCGACGAATTCTATGCAGCCTTCAAGCAGCAGCTGCGCCATTGCCTGACACTGCATGCGCAGAAGAACAACCTCGACCTGCTGATCAGCCGCGAGCTGTATCCGGACCCGGTGCGCTCCTCACTGATGGAGGATGCGATCACGCAGGCCCGCCCGCTGCTCGAGCGCACTTACCTGCTCGAGAACGGCGCTCTGCTGAACATGGTCGGCATGATCAATGCGGTCGATTCACTGGTCGCGGTCCGCAAGCTCGTGTTTGAGGAACGCTCGGTCGGCCAGCAGGAGCTGCTCGACGCGCTGGCCGCCAACTGGGAGGGCCATGAGGACCTGCGGCGCCGCTTCCTGGCCGCGCCGAAATACGGCAACGGCGACGACTACGCCGATGGCATCGCGACCGAACTGTTCTCCTTCTGGGCCGACACCGCCGCATCGCTGCCGAGCTGCCTGGGCGGCAGCCACAAGCCTTCCGGCATCTCCGTCTCCTCGCAATGGCCCGGTGGGGCCCTGACGGGCGCCACGCCGGACGGCCGCTTTGCCGGCGAGTGCCTCGCCGACGGCGCGCTCTCAGCGATGCGCGGGCGGGACCTGCACGGGCCGACCGGGCTGATGCGCAGCGCCATGAAGATTGACCAGAGCCGCTACCAGGCCGGGCTGTTCAATCTCAAGTTCCATCCATCGGCGATGGAATCGGATGAGGACCTGCGCAAGCTGTCCATGCTGGTGCGGACCTACTTTGCGCACGGCGGCAAGCACGTGCAGTTCAACGTCGTCAGCCGCGAGACCTTGATCGAGGCGCAGAAGGATCCGGAGCGGTACCAGGACCTGCTGGTGCGGGTCGCGGGCTACAGCGCCTATTTCGTGCATCTGGGTAAAGCCATGCAGGACGAGATCATCGGCCGCACCGCACATACGCACGTCAGCTGAATCCGGCGGCCAGGATGAGCCGCGAGGCGGTCCTGATCGCGGTCGGTGATGTCGCGGCGCGGCGCGAGGATCCGTCCACGATGTTCCAGCACGTGCGGCCCTGCCTGCGGGCCGGCGACCTGGTATTCGGGCAGCTCGAGGCCGTGATTTCCGATCGCGGCAGCCCGTCCCCTCAGGCCCGGCTCGCCATGCGGACCGAACCGTCGCTCGCGCCAGCCCTGCGCGATGCCGGCTTCACAGTGCTGTCATTCGCTGGCAACCACAGCCTCGACTGGGGCCAGGAGGCGCTTGCCGATACGCTCGCGCACCTGGCCGCGGCCGGCATCCGCTGCTGCGGCGCTGGCGCCAATCTCGCGGAGTCCCGCGCACCGGCGCGGCTCGCAGTCGCAGGGGTGGCAGTCTCGTTCCTGGCCTGCAGCTCCGTCCTGCCGGCCGGTTACGGCGCGACGCCGGAGCGTGCGGGTTGCTCCCCGCTGCGCGTGCATACGGCCTACACGGCAATCGAGTCCGATCAGCCCGGAACGCCGGCCCGCGTTGAGACCTTCGCCTGGCGCGATGACCTGAAGGAAATCATCGCGGATATCCGCCACGCCCGTGCCGAGGGTGGAATCGTGATCCTGTCCTGCCACTGGGGCGTGCACTTCGTGCCTGCGGTCATCGCCGATTACCAGCGGGAGCTGGCCCATGCCGCGATCGATGCGGGCGCCGACCTGGTCCTCGGCCATCACCCGCACATCCTGAAGGGCATCGAGATATACCGGGGCCGGGTGATCTTCTACAGCCTCGGAAACTTCGCGATCGAGCAGCCGACCGCCTTCCGGCAGGACGTACTGCAGACCGCCTCGTTCCGGGAGATTGCCGCGCTGAACCCGCGCTGGCGTCCCGACCAGCGGTTCGTGCTGCCGCCGGAGATGCGCCGCACGCTGCTGGTCCGCTGCACGGCCGGCGCGGCGGGCATCCGCGAGGTCGCGTTCCTGCCGGCTTATATCAACGAGGATGCGGAACCAGAGGTCCTGGCCCCCGGCGACGCCCGTTTTGACGAAGTCCTGGCCTATGTCCGGGAACTGAGCCAGGACCAGGGCTTCGATACACGCTTTACTCCGGTCGGAGAGCGCGTCGTCGTCACTGCCGGGGAATAGACCACCGGCCGACGGAGCGGGCCCCCAGGCCCGCTCCGCTGGCACCGGATCAGAAGCCGTACTTCAGCCGTACACCATAGTGCCGCGGTGCACCGTAGATGATGCCGCCCTGCGCGCTCGAGGCATCCTGCAACTGAACCGCGATATAGGTCTTGTCGAACACGTTGTTGACGAAGCCCTCGATCAGCAGCTGGTCGCTCGGCCGCCAGCTCAGCCGTGCATCCATCAGCGTGCGCGCCGGCACCGTCGTCGTCGCGGCCGGAAAGGCTGTCGAGTACTGCTTGTCCATGTAGGACACCTGCACACGCGGGGTCAGCAGCCCCTGACCGACCGCATAATCGTACTGCACGCCCGCGGCCAGGGTCGCCGCCGGCGTAAACGGCAGCGTGCGCCCCCTCGGCACCAGTTCATCGGCACTGGTGAGAGGATTCGTCAGTGCAACATCCTCATCGAAGGCACCATGCAGCCAGGCGCCACTCAGGTTCCAGCCGAGCGCGCCGAACTGCCCGGTCAGGTCGAACTCGGCGCCGTACAGCACCGACTTCGCGGCATTCAGCGTGTTCGGCAGCAATGGGCCGGCACCGACTGATCTGAGCGCGGAGAGCTGGATGCCATCGTAGTTTGAATAGAAGGCCGCGCCGTTCAGCCGCAGGCGTCCATCGGCGAGCGTGGACTTGACGCCGACTTCGACGACCTCATTCGTCTCCGGCCCGAATACCTCGAGGCGTGGATCCAGGTTCACGCCGCCGGCCTTGTAGCCCTTCGACAGCGTGGCGTAGTACATCGAATTGTCCGTAGCGTAGTACTTCACGCCGACGCGGCCCGTGGTCTCGCTGGAACTGGCCGTATTCGAACATGGGAAGCAACCCGGGGGCGGCGGCCCGGGCAGCATGAAGCGGGTGTAGTCCTGCTGGTCCTCGGAATAGCGCAGGCCGGCCTCCAGCGCGATCGCCTCGGACAGGCGCCAGTCGAGCTTGCCGAACAACGACTTCGACTCGTTCTTCGCCTCGGCTTCGATGGTCGAGGTGGAAGCGACGAAGTCGACCGTGTTGCGGTTGTCGCGCAGTACCTGCACAGGGGTCGTCTCATCCATGTAGAACGCGCCGACCACCCACTGCAGATCGCCGCCGTGCGTCGACAGCAGGTTGACCTCGGTGACCCAGGTCTCGAACGACTGCGTCGTCAACCCGACCCGGCCTGGATAGAGACGGGTATTGGTGCCGCTCGTCGGCAACGGCAGCGGTACCGGCAGCGCCGTCGCGGTCCGGTCGCCGTCCGCCTGGTCCTCGTTGTCGGCATCCAGGTACGAACTGAGGATCCGGAACTGCACGCCGTCGCTGATCGCGAAGCGACCCTCGATCGAGGCCCGGTAGCCATCCTGATTGAGGTAGGAAATCGCATCTTCCTCGATGATGAAGGGTGCCGAGGTCACCGCGTCATTGCGGTTCTTGATCGCGTTGTAGTCGGTCTGCCGGTCGAAGTACTCGAAGCGCAGGTCTACGGTCGAGCTGTCGGTCGGCTCGAAGCGCAGGTGTGCGCGCGCCGCGAACTGGTCGCCACTGCCCGGGCTGCTCGGGCTCGGCCCGATGTTCTTCGTATAGCTGCCGCGGCTGTCCCAGGTCGCCGCGAGGCGCAGCGCGGCACGCCCGCCGAGCGGGACGTTGACCGCGCCGACCGAGCGGTACCAGTCGTAGTCACCGACCGTCTGGTCGAAATAGCCGGAGAAGCCCTCGCTGCTCGGCACCGGCGTGCGGACGTAGATCGCGCCACCGGTGGAGGTCTGGCCGGTCAGCGTGCCCTGCGGCCCGCGCAGCACCTCGACTGATTCGATGTCGAAGAATGACTGGGCGATGAACTGTTCGTGGGCGATGAAGGCGCCGTCGATGTAGTAGGCGACGCCAGGGCTCGAGGTCGGCGCCGACTGGGCGATGCCGACGCCGCGGATATTGATGAAGGTCGAGCGATTGTAGGTATTGATCGCGACGTTCGGCGCGAAGCGCTGCACGTCGATCACGTTGCTGATGCCCTGTTCCTCGAGGCTCTTCGCGCTGAACACCAGGGCCGACGACGGCACCTCCTGCAGGCTCTGCTCGCGCCGCTCCGCGGTGATGATCACTTCCTCGAGGATCTCGCGGGCCGCGCCCTCCTCTGTCGCCTGGGCTCCGGCAGGTTGCCCGAGCACCGCCGCGACAGCCGCGGCCAGCACTGCTGAGTTCCGGGTTGCGGCGCGATGATTCCAATGGTCGGTCGTCATGATACTGGTCCCTCTGCTCGGTTCTACGCGTTGCCCGACTGCCACGCCGGCCCACGCGAAGTGGCGCTGGCAATCGGTCGTATTGTCAACAATTCAGATACTACACCAATTGCCGCGCGTTCCAAATGGCAAAATGACCTGCAACCGGTACGGCGCCTGTTCGGCGTCCGGCCGAAGCGCCGCGGTCAGTATTTGTGGCGAACTCGCTACAGAATAGCGCCGCTAGATCGGCGGCAGCCGCTGGGCCACCGTACGGATCCGCTCGCGCAGCCAGCGGTTGGCCGGGTCGGCGTCGCGGTGAGCGGGCCACTGCAGCATGCCGACGAACCGTGGCAGTTCGAGCGGTGGCTTGATCAGCCGCAGCGGCAGGGTCCTGGCGAGTTCCCTGGCCAGGCGGGTTGGCAGGGTCGCGATCCGGTCCGTGCCGACGACCGCCTGGGCGATCAGGATGTGGCTGTGCGTTGCCACCTCGATCCTGCGGAAGTCCCCGTACTTGTCGATGAACCAGCGCTCGAGCCAGGTGCGGATCTGGTGCTCGCAGCGGAAGACGACGTGGCCCAGCCCGATGTACTGCTCGAAGCTCATGCGCTTGCCGATCGCCTGGCTGTCCCGCCAGCACACGACCCGATAGCTGTCGACGAACAGCTGTTCCCGAGGGTGGGTGGCGAGAGTATCGATTTCCGGCACGATCACCATGTCGATCTCGCCCGCATCCAGTCCGATCAGGCTGCGCGGGCCGGTCTGCAGGATCTCAAAGGTGATGCCGGGAGCCTCCTGGCTCGCCTCGCGCAGCACCTCGTGCAGCAGCAGCTGCGAAACATAGTCGGAAGCGGACAGCGTGAAGTGGTAGCTGCTCGTCGCGGGGTCGAAGCCCGGGTCGGTGGCCAGCGCCACGTCGATCCGCCGCATGATGTCGCGGATCGGCCCGACCAGGGCGCGGGCCAGCGGTGTCAGTTCCATGGCCTGGCCCACACGCTGGATCAGGGGATCGCCGAAGTAGCCGCGCAACCGGGCCAGTGAGCCGCTCATCGCGGGCTGGGTCACGCTGAGCCGCGCGGCCGCCCGCGTGACGCTGCGCTCCATCAGCAGCACATGCAGCGCCAGCAGCAGGTTCAGGTCCAGCCGGCGGTAACGCATGATGAATGCTGACCGTTGCGCTCTGGTTGTGGGCGGCCACAGTATGCAATAGTCTGCGGCGCTACCAGAAGTCGTCGGGAGTCCGGCAGCATGACCCTTGGCCAAGGCATCCGATTGTCCCCGCGCTCGCGCGGTGCATTGACTGCGACCGCCCTGCTGGCCCTCGCGCTCGCGGCCTGCGCGGTTCGGCCGGCCGCAACTGCGGCCCCCGCGCCGGCTGCGCGGCCCGACATCCTGCTGATCGTCGCCGACGACCTCGGCTGGTCCGACATGGGCGCCTGGGGTGGCGAGATCGAGACTCCGAACCTCGATGCACTCGCGAGCCGGGGTCTGCGACTGACCAACTTCCACACTGCGCCCACCTGTTCGCCGACCCGCGCGATGCTGCTGACCGGTGTCGACCATCACCGCTCCGGCATGGGAGCGATGACCGAGACGCTCGCCTTCAGCCCGCAGTACCGCGGCCAGCCCGGCTACGAGGGTCACCTGAACCAGCGCGTGGTCACGGTTGCCGAGCTGCTGCGCGATGCCGGCTACGCGACGCTGATGGCCGGCAAGTGGCACGTCGGCTATGAGACTCCCGACCTGCCGCCGGCCCGCGGCTTCGACCGCAGCTTCGCGCTCCTGCAGGGCGGAGCGCAGCATTTCGACGGCGGTCCACTGATGCCGACGGATGCGAGCTCGGGCTTCCGCGCCGATGGCTTCGCGGTCGCCTGGCCGGCCGGGCGCTTCTCCACCGATCACTTCACCGACCTGATGCTGGATTTCCTGCGCGCGGTACCGCGCGAGCAGCCCGTGTTCGCCTACGCGGCCTATACGGCCCCGCACTGGCCGCTGCAGGCGCCGGACGCACTGATCCGCAAGTACCAGGATCGTTACAGCGGCGGGCCGGCCGCATTGCGCGCGGCTCGGCTCGACCGACTGCGGCAGCTCGGCCTGCTGGCGGACGAGAGCCACGCCGCGGATCCGGCACCGTCGCAGGCCGAATGGGCGGCGCTGCCGGCGGAAGAGCGCGCGCGCTCAGCCCGGATCATGGCGGTCTATGCGGCGATGGTCGAGAACCTGGACAGCAATGTAGGCCGCCTGATCGCCGGACTTCGGGACAGCGGGCGACTCGAGAACACCATCATCCTGTTCATGTCCGACAACGGTGCCGAAGGCATGGATGCAGAATCCACGCCGATGCCGGGCATGCAGGAGTGGATCGCCCGGACTTTCGATAACAGCCTCGAAAACGTCGGCAGGCCCGGTTCCTACGTCACGCAGGGACGCTTCTGGGCCCCGGTCAGCAACCTGCCGTTCCGCGGCGTCAAGGGCGCGACGCACGAGGGAGGCATACGCACGCCGGCCTTCGTCGTGCTGCCGTCCGGCGCCACCGGGCGCATCGATGCCTACACGCATGTGCTCGACCTGACACCGACCTTCCTCGCGTGGGCCGGAGCCACCCATCCGGGCCCCGAGTACCGGGGTCGCGGCGTGCTTGCACCGGAGGGGCGCCTGCTGCCGCTGCCAGGCCTCGGGGCGCCACCGGCCGATGGCCGGGTCCTCAGCTTCGAACTGTTCGGCAATCGCGCCACCCAGGCCGGAACGCTGAAAATCGTATCGCCCTGGCGCGGCCCGGCCGGCCCCGGCCCGTGGCAGCTCTTCGATGTCTCCAGCGACCCCGGTGAACGCCATGACCTCGCCGCCGGGCGCTCCGCGGACCTCGCCCGCCTGGTCGGCCTGCACGAGGCCTGGATGCGCGACTACGGCGTGATCATGCCGGCGAAGGATTTTGCGGGTTACAGCAGCAAATAACCTACCACGTCTCGAGGTGCAGCCGGCCTTCCTGCCGGAGCCGTGCCTGCAGCACTTCCCAATCGAGGCCGCGGGTTCGGGCCGCCAGTGCCAGTGCCTCGAGCACGCCCGCTTCCATGCCGCGCACACCACAGACGTAGATGCAGGTCTGCGGATCTTCCAGCAGCGCACCGATTCCAGCCGCCTGCTCCCGGATCACATCCTGCACGTAGCGCCGCGGCTCGCCGGCCAGCCGGGAGAAGGCGAAATGGATCTCGATGAACACCTTCGGCAGCTTCTGCAGCGGCCCGAAGTACGGCAGTTCCTCCGGGGAACGCGCGCCGAAGAACAGCACCAGCCTGCCGCTCGCGCCATCGCCGCGCCGGCGCCGGCGTCGTTCGGTCATCGCCCGCATCGGCGCTGAACCGGTACCGGTACAGACCATCAGCAGATTGGCGCGGGGATCATCGGGCATCAGGAAGCTGCTGCCGAACGGGCCGATCACCTGCACGGTGTCGCCTTTCTTCAGGTCGCAGACGTAGTTGGAGCAGACTCCATACGCCGGCTGGCCGGCGTGATCCACCGTGACCCGCCGCACGGTCAGCGCGAAATTGTTGTACCCGGGGCGCTCACCGTCGCGCGGTGAGGCCAGCGAGAACTGCCGTGCATGATGCGGGCGGCCGTGCTCGTCGACCCCGGGCGGCAGGATTCCGACCGACTGGCCCTCGAGGACCGGGAACGGCGTGGCGCCGAAATCCAGCACGACGTGGCGGACGTCACTGTCGCTCGTCGCGTCGGTCAGGCGGTAGTTGCCCATGACCGTCGCGGTCGCCGGATTTCGCGGCGAATACAGGTTGACGCAGGGTTGCGCGGCGGATGCTGGCGCACGGGTCGCCCCAGGAACCAGCGCCGGCGGCTCTGGCGGCGCATCGTCGTCCGCTGGCTGCGCCTGCTGTGTCGCGATCATCAGCCCCACGGTCTCTCCGGCGGGCAACGTATCCCAGCCGAGCTGCTCGGCCACCGGCCAGGCCTGCGCCCTCAGCACAGTGCGCCAGTTGTCGATCGCACCGGTCGGGCATGGGGGCACGCAGGCCAGGCAGGACTTGCAGATGGCCGGATCCACGACGTAGTTGCGCGAATCGTGCGAGATCGCCCCGATCGGACAGGTCTCCTCGCAGGTGTTGCAGCGGATGCAGATCTCGGGATCGATCAGATGCTGCCGCAGCAGCCGTGTTTCGCTCGAATCCATCAGCAGCAGCCCACGCCGGACTCAGTTGAAGCGCACGTAGCGGAAATCGACCGGCTGGCGATTGATGCCAGTCGCCGGTGGCGCGATCCAGTTGGCGAAGCGCCCCGGCTCGACCACGCGCCCCATCAGCGAACCGACGAAGGCCAGGTCGGCCGCGGACGGCAGCCATTCGTGCTCGCGCCGCGCCCATTCGGCCTGGTCGACGACGCGGCCCTCCGGACTCACGCGCAGGCCCGCGAGCGAGCCGATCCGGCGGTTGAAGCCCTTGTGCGGCGCCTGCAGCCGGAACGGCAGCCCAGCCTTCTCGATCACCCGGTTCCAGCGGCCGATACCGCTGATCGAGTCGCGGATGAAGTCATCGCGCAGGACTTCGTTCAGGGCGTTCAGCATCGGCACCTCGTGCTCCACGAGCCGACCGTCCTGCCCGACCAGCACCGGGTAATTGCGCCCACGCAGACGGTGGTCGTCGTCGCGCTTGGTCTCCTCGAAACGGCCCTTGAGGCCAGCGTTGTAGAAAGTCGCTGCATTGCTGGATTCGTCGGCACCGAACAGGTCGATGGTCACGCTGAAGTGGAAATTGAGGTAGCGCTGGATGGTTGGCAAGTCGATGACGCCGGCGGCGCGCAGCCGGGCCGGATCATCCGTGCCGAGCTCGTTCATGACCTGGCAACAGCGCTGGATGATCCGCGATACGCCAGACTCGCCGACGAACATGTGATGGGCTTCCTCGGTCAGCATGAACTTCGTGGTCCGTGCCAGCGGGTCGAAGCCGCTCTCGGCCAGCGCGCACAGCTGGAACTTGCCGTCACGATCCGTGAAGTACGTGAACATGAAGAAGGACAGCCAGTCCGGGGTCCTCTCGTTGAAGGCGCCAAGGATGCGCGGATTGTCGGCATCGCCGGAGCAACGCTGCAGCAGGGCCTCGGCCTCCTCGCGGCCATCGCGCCCGAAATACTTGTGCAGCAGGTACACCATCGCCCACAGGTGGCGACCCTCCTCGACATTGACCTGGAACAGGTTGCGCAGGTCGTAGAGGCTCGGGCAGGTGGCGCCGAGATGGCGCTGCTGTTCCACCGAGGCGGGCTCGGTGTCGCCCTGGGTGACGATGATCCGGCGCAGGTTGGCGCGGTGCTCGCCGGGAACCTCCTGCCAGGCGGCCTCGCCCCGGTGTTCACCGAAGTTCACCTGCCGGCCGGGTTCGGGAGCGTTCAGGAAGATGCCCCAGCGATAATCGGGCATCTTCACGTAGTCGAAATGCGCCCAGCCCTGCGGCTCCACGCTGACTGCGGTCCGCAGGTAGACGTCGAGATCCGTGCTCCCCTCCGGGCCCATGTTGCGCCACCAGCTCAGGAAGTGCGGCTGCCAGTGCTCGAGCGCACGCTGCAGGGTGCGGTCCTCGTCGAGATTGACGTTGTTCGGAATCCTGCCGCTGTAGTCCATCGTCGCCATGTCCTGCTCCTCAGATCCTTCTGGTATCGAGCTGCGGCCGCTCGCCGCGGCCATAGGTTCTCAGCGTGCCCTTCTCGCCAGTGGCGTTCGGACGATTGAAAATCCAGTTCTGCCACGCGCTCAGGCGGCCGAAGATGCGCGTAGCCATCGTCTCCGGCCCGTTGAAGCGCAGGTTCGCCTCCAGCCCGGTCAGCGCGTCCGGCGACAGGCTGGCGCGTTCCTCGATCGCGATCCGGAGCTCATCGGCCCAGTCGATCTCGTCGGGAGCCGAAGTCACCAGCCCGAGCTCCAGCGCGGCGGAGGCATCGAGCGGATCGCCGCTGCGGGCGCGCACCGCTGCCAGGGCCGGCTCCTCCTCATAGAAGCGCCGGGCGAGCCGTGCCTGCCCGGTCACCAGCGGATAAGAGCCCAAATTAACCGCGCCAACCGTCACCGTGGGCGCCGTGGCATCGCCGGGCAGCGACAGCATGTAGGTACGATCGCTGGCGAGCGCGAGTTCGAGCAGCGTACCGGCAAAGCACGAGCCGGGCTCGATCAGCGCGAACAGGGTCCGCGAGGAAACATCCAGCCGCGCCAGCGTGCGGCGCAGCAGGCCGGTCGTCTCGCGCACCAGCCAGTACCGCTGGTGCTGCTGCAGCAGCTCGTCGATGGCCAGTACGACCGCCGGATCGCCGGCCGTCCGCAGCAGCCAGATACCGATGTCCGGCTCGTTCGTGCGCATCGACAGGATGGCATCGTCGAGTTCGCGCGCCATCGCCAGCGGCCACCAGGCATCACCGGCGGCCAGGATCTCCTCCACGGTTCGCGGTCCGGCTTCGGCCGGCGCACGGATCACGAAGCTGGCCGTGCGTCCGGGGCGGTCGAGCGTGACGCTGACATGGCGATAGCGCAGGCCGTCCGCACTGATTTCTCGCTGCAGCGGCCGCAACACGATGCCCGCGGCATCGGCCGGACGGTCACTCAGCGCCGCCAGCTCGAGGGCTCGCGTGCGCACCTGCGTGGCAAAGGCGGCCGGCTTCACCAGCCGGTCCACGAGCCGCCAGGCCAGCGCCTTGTCGCCGCGGACCCCCTCGGTGGTCGTGCAGAACACGTCGGCCAGGTCGTGGCGGACGTGACGCTTGTCGGTCAGCCGCGTGAGGCCGCCGGTGCCCGGCAGCACGCCCAGCAACGGCACCTCCGGCAGGCTGACCGCGGACGAGCGGTCGTCGACCAGCAGGATCTCGTCACAGGCCAGCGCGAGTTCATAGCCGCCGCCGGCGCAGGCGCCGTTGACCGCCGCAAGGAACTTCAGGCCCGAATGTGCGCTCGAGTCCTCGATGCCATTACGGGTCTCGTTGGTGAACTTGCAGAAATTGACCTTCCAGCCGTGCGCGGACAGGCCCAGCATGAAGATATTGGCCCCCGAGCAGAAGATGCGCTCCTTCAGGCTCGTGATCACGACGCTGCGCACCTCGGGGTGCTCGAAGCGGATGCGATTCAGCGCGTCGTACAGCTCGATGTCGACGCCGAGGTCGTAGCTGTTCAGCTTGAGGCGGTAACCGGGACGCAGCCCGCCATCCTCGGCCACGTCCATCGCGAGCGTGGCGACGGGACCCTCGAAGCCAAGCCGCCAGTGGCGGTAGCGTTCGGGGCTGGTCTGGTAATCGACGGAGTC
>SCUD01000039.1 GCA_004297335.1 Gammaproteobacteria bacterium | reverse complement strand
GCTCGTCTGCTGGGCACTGCCACAATAGCTGCAGCTGGGTCCGGAAATGGTCTGCAGCTTATACACGTTGTTGACGGTCCCGAACGAATAGGTCCGCGATGTGCCGAGCGGATCTTCAACAGTTGTCGAATACGGCGCTGATGAGCCCGTATAGGAGAATGAATACCTGCCAGCGCCACCCGCGTGCTCACTGACGATGACGCGAGCCTGCGTGTCGTAATCGTAGGTGGCGAAGCGCTGCGCGCCCTCGTCGGTAACTCCCGTCAGGAGGGTAGCGTTCGCGTGTTCGTAGTGGTATCGCTTCTGAGTCAGGTCCTGGTAGGTGACGTACTCAAGCCGCCCGCTGGCGTCGTAGCTGTACCGGATGTCGCCATTCGCAGGGTCGCGGACCCGATTGAGGCGCTTCTGGGCGTCGTAGAAGAAGTCGAGGTCATGACCGAAGGAGTTGGCAACGCGAGATACGCGCTGGTTCGCGTTGTAGGTAATCGTTGTCACCAGGCCTGACCGGCTCGTAATGGAAACCAGCCGACCATTGAAGCTGAAACGTTCAACGCTTCCGTCGGCCAGTCGGAGGTCCCACCCGGTATTGTTGGCGAGCGTTGTTATCGTGGAGGACGCACCCGTATCTGAGCGATTGAGTACTTCAGTGCCGTCGGCACGGAAGTACAGCAGTGACCCATCCTGGCGCTGCGCAATCCACTTCACACCACCGTTCTGTGCCGTGTTGACGACATGCAGTGAGCGCTCGTAGTTGTGCAGCCAACTCGCGCTGCCGAAAGCGGGATTGATGGGGGTGGTGTCGCCCGTATAGGAGCGTGCTGTCGCATACGAGCGTCTGAGGTCGAGTCCCGGGGCACCTGCGTAATCCACTTCGTCGAGATATTTGGTCCCACTCGCCGGGGCACAGGGATTGCCGAGCCGCGGACTGTTCGGACCGCACGAATCGTCCGTCTGAAATTGCGGCGGCGGATTCGCCGGACACTGCGTCGCCGGTTGATTTTGCAACTGGCGGCTGAAGTTTGCCAATGCGTTATAGGCCGTGCCCAGCGTATTACAACTCACTCCCGCAATGGTGCCGGCACCGGTATAGCGGGCGCGAATGTCCGTCGTGCCGATCATGTGCAAGTTGATGTTGGGCAAGCAGGTGGGCCGGCAGTAGATCTGCGCGGACGCGTCGGTCCCTCCAGCGCACGCCGTCGGATACCACGGCGCCAACATCGAGTCGCGCGACGGCCACTCGTAGGGGCCTGAATTAATTTGGTACTTGAACCAGGAGCCGTTAACGTTTGCGCACGAATCCGTCGACTGCGCGGTGGCCTGGCCGGTGATGAAAAACAGCCCCGCCATTACCAGGACTCCGACGCCGGAGTACTTTGCGAGGCCACTTCCGATTCGCCTCATCTCGTGTCCCCCGCGTTCAACTTCTTCGACCGGGACATTGAGCACGCGCGAGTATACCTGAATGTCGTTAGGACCGCGGTCCTGACCCTAGTCTGACGGCGACCCGGACTTATCACCTTCAACTCCAACGGTGAGGATTCCGCGAGTGGGTCCTTCGCTCGCCCCCCCCCACGATGTCAGCCTTCCCGAAATGCAGGTCGGTCGAATTCCGCATCACCCTTTGCGAGGCTTGCTCAGCGATTTCTCACGCTGCGGCTGCACACTCGCCAATTCCCTGGCAGGGCCCTCTACACCGAAGGCTTCAGCTGCATCGTTAGCTCTATGACTGCTCCGATTGCTGCCGGCTGGAGCAAAAGTTGCCGGGTGGGGTTCGCACCCACCGGAAGACCGTGCCTTGCACGGCGCACTACGTAGTGCAGGCTAAAGCGTCTTGTTCGTGGCCACCTGGTACATCGTCAGGAAGCAGGCGATGGCCGCGACGTAGCACAACCAGCGCACCGGCACGCTGCGCGCACGCCGCAGCGCGAGCGTGCCGAGCACGATGTAGGCGACGAGCAGCACGAGCTTCACGCGCAGCCAGGGTGTCAGCAGCGGATTGAGGTCGAGGGTCACGAGCAGCAGCACCGCTGCGGCCAGCAACGCGGTGTCGATCACCACGCTTGAACGACGCAGGATCGCGGCATTCGGCCAGCCGGCCCCGGCGAGCGCGGCCAGTCCACGCAGCGCGAACAGGCTGCCGCTCAGCAGCACCAGCCCGACATGCGCCTGCTTCAGCGGCAGATACCAGTCGACCAGTGCCACGGCCCCGCGCCTCGCTCAGCCCGGATTGCCATCCGCGCGCGGCGTCAGGTAGATCCACAGCAGCCGCAGCGCCCACGGCGCCAGCGCCACCAGCCACAGCAGCGCGGCGACCGCCTGCCAGGCGACCGGGTCGGCGACGAGCTCCGCCGCGATGCGCAGCAGCACGACCAGCTGCAGCAGGATGAACGCGAACCAGGCCACCGCCGGCATCGCCAGCGGCCGGCCGGAATGGCCCTGGGTCACGCGGGTCACCATCGCCACCAGCAGGCCGGCCGAGAAACCGATCGTCAGCGCGTGCACCGGCGCGCGACCGAGCACGAATTCCCCGGTCGCAGCCAGCCACAGGCTCTGCGCGGAAAACAGCAGCATCGCGAGCGGCAGCCAGGCAAAGCCAATGAACAGCACCGCGAGCAGCCCCGGCATCCGCTGCCGCGGCCACCAGCGCCAGGCCAGCAGGCCGGTCAGCAGCGCAAGCGGCAGGTCGGCAAGCCACAACCAGCTGTAGCCATGCATCAGCTCCAGCGCGAGGTGCAGCAGCACGAGCGGCCAGAACAGCCCCAGCGCGCCCATCGGCCGGTACATCGGATAGTCGCGCAACGCGCTGCCGGCGAAGAAGGGCACCATCCGGTGGCAGACCGTGAAGAACACCGGCAGCAGCAGCCCGATCACGCCGATCCGGACCGAGGCGAACAGCCAGCGCGGATCGGCATTGTGCAGGTAGCGCGCAAACAGCAACAGCCCGACCAGGCCCATGCCGAGCGCGGTGAGCACGCTGACCGCGTGCCAGGTCTTGCCGCCGTCGCGCCACAGGACGCCCCCGAGCGCCGTCATGCCGGCAAGCCAGGCGAGAATCGTCAGGATGACCCCCGCGTGCAGCAACGGCGCGAAACCGGCGAGACCTGCAAGCGTCAGCAGCGAGCCGCCGAAAAGGCCGGCGCCGACAGGTATGTACTGCCAACGGCTCAGCGCCGGCTGGTTCATCCAGCGCGGGAACACGGTCAGCAGGAAACCGTACATGAACGGCGTCAGCAGCTGGAAGGTCATCACGAAGGAATGGCCCCAGCCTGCCGGGATCGGCGGCTGCGGCAGCGCGGGCCACTGCCAGCGCGCTGCAACCAGCCACAGCGCCCACCAGGTCATCATTGCGAGCACATTGACGGCGCCGACGAAGAACAGCAGCCGGTGCGGCGCGACGGTGAGCAACAGCGGCGACAGCGGCAGGGAGCGTGACTCGGGGTTCATGAGCAGGGGGTTCCAGCGCCTGGGGGAAGTGGACAGTGTACGGCTTCGCGGGCGATCGGCGCTCAGTCGCGCAGCACCGGGCGGGCCAGCGCCCGCAGCCGCGCCTCGTCCAGGATCTCGAAGTCGCGGCGATCGACACGGATCAGGCCGTCGTCCTGGAAGCGGCGGAACAGCCGGCTGACCGTTTCCGCGGCGAGGCGCAGGTAGTTGGCGATATCGGTCCGTGCCATCGTCAGCGTGAAGCGTCGCGGCGAGAAGCCGCGCGCGGCAAAGCGCCGCGACAGCGTGACCAGGAACGCGGCCATGCGCTCATCGGCGCTGTAGTCGCCGGCCAGCAGCGCGGCCTTGCCGATGTCCTGGCTCAGCAGCCGGAACAGCTGCGCCTGCAGGTCCGGCATGCGTTGCGCGAGCGTCGCCACCATCGGGAACGAGAAGCGGCACAACGTCACCCGGTCGAGCGCAACCGCATTGCAGGGATAGCGCGCCTGGTGAATCGCATTGAGGCCGACGACCTCGCCCGGCAGGAAGAAGCCGAGCACCTGCTCGCGGCCGGCCGGATCGACCACGCAGGTCTTGACCGTGCCGGTGCGCACCGCGGCGATCGCGTTGAAGGCATCACCCTCGCGGAAGATGTACTGCCCGGCCTCGTACGGCCCCGTGTGCTCGACCAGGCAGTGCAGCTCGCGCAGCGCGCTCTTGTCGTAGCCCTGTGCCAGGCAGGCGCCCGAGAACGCGCAGGTGCTGCAGAAGCGCAGCTCGTCGCCGTCGTCGGCGATCGGGTTCGCGCGCAGCGGGCGGCGCGGCCCGTTCAACGGGCGGCCCCGGGCCGCCTCAGATCGCCTTCGAATATCGGGCTGGCTGGTTCTGCGGGCGCTGGAGATATCGGTCGAAACACATCGCAATGATACGCAGCAGCAGCCGCCCGCGCGAGGTCGCCACGATCGCCTCCTCCCCGACCTCGACCAGGCCGTCGGCGGCCAGCGGCTCGAGCTGCCGCAGGGCATCGGCGAAATAGGCCGGGAAATCGACGTCGTGGCGGTCCTCGACCTGGCCGATGTCGATCCGGCCCTGGCACATCAGCTGCTGGATCACGTCGGCGCGCAGCAGGTCGTCGGCCGAGAGGCGCAGGCCGCGCCAGATGGGCAGGCGCCCGGCGTCGAGGGCCGCCTCCCAGTCCGGCAGCTCGCGGAAGTCCTGGCTGTAGCAGTCACCGATCGCGCTGATCGAGCTCGCGCCGAGGCCGATCAGGTCGGTCTCCGCGTGGGTCGTGTAGCCCATGAAGTTGCGCCGCAGGCCGCCGCGCTGCTGGGCCACGGACAGCTCGTCCTCCGGCAGCGCGAAGTGGTCCATGCCGATGTAATGGTAACCGGCCGCCGACAGCTTCTCGATCGCGAGCTGCAGCAGCCCGAGCTTGTCCTCCGGCGATGGCAGCTGGCCGGCTTCGATCTGGCGCTGCGGCTTGAACAGTTCCGGCAGGTGCGCGTAGCTGTACACCGCGAGCCGGTCGGGGCGCGCCGCGATCACCGTATCGAGCGTGCGGCCGAAGCCCGCGCGGCCCTGCTTCGGCAGGCCGTAGATCAGGTCGATGTTGACCGAGCGGAAGCCATGCGCGCGGCAGGCCTCGATCACCGCCAGCGTCTCGGCGACGCTCTGGATCCGGTTGACGGCCTGCTGCACCTCCGGGTCGAAATCCTGCACGCCGAAGCTCGCGCGATTCAGGCCGAGCGCGGCGTACTCCGCGATGTCAGCGGCATTCACCGTGCGCGGATCCAGTTCGATCGAGAAGTCGCGCTGCGGGGAGGAGCTGAAGTGGAACTGCCGGCCGAGGCACTGCAGCAGCTCGCCGATCTGCTCGGGCCGCAGGAAATTCGGCGTGCCGCCGCCGAGATGCAGCTGGATCACGTCGCGATCGCGGGCAAACAGTGGCGCGACGTACTCGATCTCGCGCAGCAGGCGCAGCCCATAGGCCGCGCCGCGGGTCATGTCACGGGTGACGATGCGGTTGCAGGCGCAGTAGAAGCAGGGGCTGATACAGAACGGTACGTGCAGGTACAGCGACAGCGGTCGCGGGATCGGATCGTCGTTGCTGCGCTGCGCGCAGGCCCGATACTCCGCCTCGCCGAAGTCCACCCCGAACTGGGGCGCCGTGGGATACGAGGTATAGCGCGGCCCGGGGCGGTCGTAGCGACGCAGCAGCGAGGCATCGAAGGGCGGGACGGCGTCCATCGCCGGGAGTCTGTTCCGCGACACCCGACCGCGCCTTGACACCCGTCAAGACGCTGCGGGACGAGGCACCTGCGGCTTGCCGGCGACGAATGCTTCGATCAGGGCAGTCACCACTGCCGGCGCCTCCAGCTGGGGCATGTGACCCACGCCGGGCAGGCGATGCAGCGCCGCGCTGGCAGGTGGCGTGAAGCCCGCGCCGAGCGGGCAGATCCGGTCCTCACTGCCGGCGATGATCTGTACCGGCACGGGCGGCAGGCCCGCAGTACTGCCGACGGCCGCAGCAGCCGCCGCGATCCGCCGCAGCGCAGCATCCACGGCCTCGATCCGCTTGTAGCGCAGCGTCTGCTCGATGAGCTCGCGGGTGACCAGCGCCGGGTCGGCGAACAGGCGCTGCAGCACGGCCTTGAGGTCCGCACGCCGATTGGCGTCGAGAAAGGCCCGCAGGTATTCGGCATCGACCGGCGCCGCCGGCCCCGCGGTACCGATGAGCGTCAGGCTCGCCACGCGCTCCGGAGCGCGCCCGGCAACGCCCCAGGCGATCACGCCACCCCAGGAATGACCGACCAGGTGAACCCGCGGCACGGCGAGTGCCTCCAGCAGGCCGAGGACCAGATCCTCGAAGAAGCGCGGCTCGGCGGAGGCCAGCGCGGTGGTCGAGCCACCATGCGCCGGCAGGTCCACGCTGATCACCCGGCGCCCACGCGCCAGCGCGGCCTGCACCGGGCCCCAGCCACGCAGGTCCCCGCCGAAGCCGTGCAGCAGCAGGATCGGGGGCTCGCCGGCGCCCAGCGACAACAGTCTCAGCTCGTGACCAAGGACCTCGACGGTTTGATCCACTGCCGCGGCATCCGCGGTGCGGTGCTCCGGCGCGCGGAAGCCGGCCACGAAAGCCTCGATTTCGGCCTCGGGGACCGATGCGGATGCGAGCACGCCGAGCAGCGCGCCGACCGGAACGACCTCGCCCTCCCGCGCGAGCCGGCGGCGCAGCACCCCCGGCACCGTGGCCTCGACCGGACCGGTCGTCTTCTCCGACTCGACCTCCACGAGCTCGGCGCCAGGCTGGACCTCCGCACCCTCGGCGACCAGCCACTGCGCGACGCGGCCCTCGGCCATGTCGATGCCCCACTTCGGCATCAGCAGCGGCGTGATCGACCCATCCATGTCAGCGCTGCACGAGCTCGCGCACCACGGCCATCACCCGCGCAGCGTCCGGCAGGTAGAGCTTCTCGAGATTCGGCGCCGCCGGTACCGGCACGCAGGGCGGGGTCACGCGGCGGATCGGCGCGCGCAGCGCGCTGAACAGTTCCTCGGCGACGATCGCGGCGATGTCGGAAGCCATGCCACAGCGCGGCCCGGCTTCGTCCACGATCACCAGCCGTCCGGTCGCCTCGACGCTGTCGAAAATCGTGTCGGTGTCGAGCGGCACCGTTGTGCGCGGATCGATCAGCGTGCAATGAATGCCTTCGGCGCGCAGCGCATGCACGGCCTCGGCGGCCACGTGCACCATGCGCGACAGCGCGACGATCGTGACGTCGCCGCCCTCCTCGACGATGCGCGCCTCGCCGAACGGGATCGTGTAGCTGCCGTCGGGGACTTCCTCGCGCATCCGGTACAGCAGCCGATGCTCGCAGAAGATGACCGGGTCATCGTCGCGGATCGCGGTCGCGAGCAGGCCCTTGGCATCGTAAGGAGTCGAGGGAACCACGACCTTGAGTCCGGCGAAGGACGTGAACAGCCCGACCAGCACCTGCGAGTGCTGTGAGCCGAGCTGCTGGCCCGCACCCATCGTCGTACGCACCGTCAATGGCAGGCGGTCCTGGCCGCCAAAGGTGTAGCGGTACTTGGCAGCCTGGTTGACGATCTGGTCACAGCAGACGCCGATGAAGTCGCAGAACATCAGCTCAGCCACCGGGCGCAGGCCCGCAGCCGCCGCGCCCACCGCCGCGCCCATGAACGCCGCCTCGCTGACCGGCGTATCGAGCACTCGCTGTCGGCCGAACTTGCCGAGCAGGCCCTTGGTCACGGCCATCGGGCCGCCCCAGGCATCGTCCTCGCCGCCGCCGCCGGCGCCGCCGGCCAGGTCCTCGCCGATCAGGATCACGTCCGGATCGCGCAGCATCTCCTGCTCGAGCGCCTCCCGGATCGCAGCGCGGTAACTCTTGATGGACATCGACTGTGCTGCTCCCGGTACCGGCCGCTCAGATCCGCCCGGCGTAAACGTCACTCAGCAGCGCGGCCGCTGCCGGCGGTGCCGCCGCCGCGGCCGTGCTGAAGGCCTCATCGACTTCGGCGGCGATTTTCGCGTCGATCCCGGCGAGCTCAGCCGCCGTGAGCAGGCCGGCACCCAGTACGCGCTCGCGGAAGGCCACGAGGCAGTCGCGGCTGCGGCGCAGCTCGGCCACCTCGCCCGCCGCACGGTACTTCTGCGCGTCACCCTCGTAGTGGCCGAAGAAACGCGGCACCTGCATCTCGACCAGGCTCGGGCCGCCGCCGGCGCGCGCCCGTGCGATTGCCTCGCCCGCGGTTGCATGCACCGCGAAGTAATCGGCACCATCCACTCGAGCGATGGGCATGCCGACGGCCGCGCCGCGCGCCGCGATATCGTTGCCCGCGATCGCATAGGCGGTGCCGGTGGCCTCGGCGTAGCCGTTGTTCTCGAACGCGAACACCACCGGCAGCGACCAGACCGCGGCCAGGTTGAAACTCTCCGCGACGACCCCCTGGTTGATCGCACCGTCACCGAGCAGGCAGACGACGACGCCACCGTCGCCGCGGTGACGGGTTGCGAGCGCACTGCCGCAGGCGAGCGCCGCGCCACTGCCGACGCCGCCGTTTGCGCCGACGAGCTTCAGGCGGGCGTCGTGCAGGTGTGGCGAACCGCCCTTGCCGCTGCAGAGCCCGCCGGCGCGCAGCCAGATCTCCTGAGCGATCGCCTTGAGGTCCGCGCCGCGCGCGATCGCCGGGCCGTGCGCGCGATGGGTGATGTGAAAGTAGTCCTGCTCGCCGAGATGCGCGCAGATCCCGGTGGCTGACGCCTCCTGCCCCGCGTACAGATGTACCGACGAGGGCACCTTGCCGGCAGCGAAATCCGCGTGCAGCCGCTCCTCGAAGCAGCGGATCGTCTGCATCGTCCGGTAGGCCCACCGGAGCGCTGCATCCTCCTCCGTGGCTGGCTTCCCTGCGCCGCCCATCGTTTCAGAAGCGGCGCACGAGCTGCACGCCGACCTCGCGCGGCTCGCTGGGGATGCCGAGGTACACGGCCACGAACGCCGACACGTCGAAGCCGTTGGCGACATACTTCGTGTCGGCGAGGTTCCTGCCATAGACCGCCAGCGTCCAGGCGTCGTCCGCCGAGTTCCAGGCGATGCGCGCGTTGGTCAGGCTGTGCGCACGCTGGCGCAGCGGTTCTTCGGCGCGCGCGGTCGGGTAACTTTCGTCCACGTACGACCAGTCGACGCGGAACAGCAGCTCGCCTGTGGTCAACGGCTGCACATACTGCAGCGCCGCGGCCGCGCTCCACTCCGGCGCCTTGACCAGTGGCGTGTCGAGCCCGACGCCGGTCAGGACCTCGGAGGCCTCGTCGTACTTCGAGTTCAGGTAACCGACGCTGAAGTACAGGGTCAGCCGGTCGGTCACCAGCGCGGTCAGGTCGGCCTCCGCACCCCACAGGGTCGCCGAGCCGATGTTGTCAGTGAACTGGGCGGGCGACACTTCGCCCGGCGGCACCTGATTGGCCTGCTGCTGCAGGTCCTTGTAGTCGTAGAAGAACGCCGCCGCGTTCAGGCGCAGGCGCCGGTCGAGCAGGTCGCTCTTGACCCCGAGTTCGTAGGCCCACAGCTCTTCGGGATCGTACGAGCGCCCCGCAAAGTACACGCTTCCCGGCCGGGCGCTGTAGCTGCCGGCCTTGTAGCCCTTGGAGATCGTCGCATACAGCAGCAGGTCGTCGCTCGCCTGATACTTCAGGCCAAAGCGCGGGGAGACATCACTCCAGGAATCGCTGGCCTGGACCCGGGTCAGATAGCCAGGCTTGGGGCTGCCCGAGACGAGCCCATGGTTCGCGTAGCTGAAATCCTTGCTGTCATGCGTGTACCGTGCGCCGAGGATGCCGGACAGCGCGTCGGTGAAGTGCCACTCGAACTCGCCGAACGCCGCGTAGGATTCGCTCTCCAGCTCGGGCGTCGGCATCTGCACGGTTTCGAGCGCGAGGTTGAACGGGTTGCCGGCGCCGCCGGCGCAGGGCAGCGGCACTCCGGGCGGTGGCGGACAACTTACACCGGCAGCCAGCGGGAAGAACGGCCCCGGCATCGCCTCGAGCGCCTGGAACAGACCATCAGCGAGGCCTACCTTCCAGCGACTCTCGGCGTCCTCCTTGAAATAGTGCGCACCGACGGTCCAATCGAGACGCCCGCCAGCAGCACTGCCGATCAGGCTGAATTCCTGGCCGAACTGCTCGTCCTCGTCCTCGTAGTCGACCCAGCCGAAATTGACCGCGCTGCCGTCCATGTCGCGCGCATTGCGGGAATCGAAGCTCCGCCACGAGGAAATCGAGCGCAGCAGGAACCCGTCGAACTCGTGCTCGACCTTCAGCGACACGCCGCCACCGTCGAATTCCTGGATCATCGGATAGGTGCCGTTGTTGATCCTTGGATCGGACGACGCCGAGTCTCCCAGGAATGGCGTGCCGGACGGGTAGCCGACCAGCGCGTTCCACAGGCTCATCAGATTGCCGGGCACCGGGTTGTCGTTCTGCGTGATCCAGATCGTGTTGGACTCGGCATCAATCTTCGTGAAGTCCGCCGACAGCACCGCGCGGGTCCCGCCAGCGGTCGTCCAGCCGAGCTTGGCGCGCGCGACCAGCGTGTTCTCCTCGCCTGAGGCCGGGCCGCCGCCAAATGGCCGCCGCTGGAAGCCATCCTGGCTGCGCCAGGACAAGGCGAGGTGCAGGCCGACCTCGTCCGTGACCGGTGCATCGAGCTGGCCGTCGAAATTCAGCCGGCTGTCTTCGCCGGCCGTGATCGCTACGCTGCCGCCGAACTCACCCGTCGGATCGCGGGTCGTGACGTTGATCGCCCCTCCCATCGAGTTCTTGCCGAACAGCGTGCCCTGCGGGCCCTTGAGGATCTCGATCTGCGCGATGTCGGCGAGCTCCATCACCGCGCCCATCGTGCGGCCGAGATAGACCCCGTCCACGTAAACGCCGAGACCGGGATCGGCGGTCGGCGCGTAGTCGATCTGGCCGATGCCGCGGATGAAGAACACCGCGTTGGTCGCTCCGCCGACATCGGTGGCGCCCGCCGACAGGTTGACGTTCGGCGTGAACGAACCGACATCGGTGACCGAGGCAAAACCGCGCAGTTCGATGTCCTTGGCCGTGATCGCGGTCATCGTGATCGGCGTCTGCTGCAGGCTCTCCTCCTTCTTGCGCGCCGTGACGACGACCTCCCCGAGCGCGGCCGCCGACTGCTGGGCGCGGGCCGCAGGCGCCGGGCCGAATGCCAGGATCGCCCCCAGGACCAAAATGCCCGGGAGAAGTCTGATCGTGCCTGTAACAGTGACATGCTGCATGGATGTGCCCCCTGGAAAACCCGACCGCGGCGGTGGTACCGGATAGAATGCCGATCTACTGATGAGTATAATGAGCTTTCCACGGGTCATGCAAGCGGCCACCGGCCGGGTAGCTGGAGGAATAGCGGTGATGAAAAAGCAACAATCGGAGATCGAGTCCCTGGTCCACCGCCTGTTTGCGGCAGTCAATGCCGGCGACTGGGCCGCGCTCGGGGCACTCGCTGCTGCCGACTGTGCGAGCTCCGGCCTGCCGTTCATTGGTCCGCCCGCGCTGGTGGCACCGTTCATGGAACTGCGGGGGGCACTGCCCGGACTGCAGCTGCTCATCGACGACCTGCAGGTCCACGGCGACGAGGCGACCGTGCGCTATCACGGTGCCGGTGTGCACGAGGGCTTCTTCGGCAGCATTCCACCGAGTGGGGCTACGGTCCGGCTGCAGGGAGCCGAGGTCCTGCGCGTCGCCGGCGGGCTGGTGCGCCACCGCCAGCCCTATCTCGACCGCCTGTTGCTGGTTCAGCAAATGACCGATCCGCGCCAGGCCGCGGCAGCCGAGCAGCCGGTACCAGGCGAGATCGTCACCCGCTTTGACCCGCCGGTGTTCCTCGAGGGCGTACTGGCTGCCGCGGACGGCACGGTCTTCGTCACCCCACTGCACGAAGGCACCGTCTACCGGGTCTGGCCCGACGGCCGGCGCGAGCCGTTCTTCCATGTCGAGGCCGGCCACGGTCCCTGGAATGGCGCCTGGTGCATGGTCGCCGCGGCAGACGGCAATGGCTTCTACCTCAACGTGAACTCGGCGGATCCGGCCGGGCACGGCGTCTGGCACGTCGACCGCTCTGGCCACGGCCGGGTACATGCCGTGCTGCCGCCGCACACGATCCCGAATGGCATCGCCCGCACCGCGGCGGGTGAACTGCTGGTCGCGGATTCAACCGGTTGCGTCTGGCGTGTGCGCGGCCTCGGACAGGCCGAGGTCTGGCTGCGCCACGATTGGCTCGCCGCGCGGCCGTGGATCGGACGCTTTCCGGGTGCCAATGGCATCCAGGTCTGGAGCGACACGGCTTTCGTGACGACCTCCGATCTCGGCCTGATCGTGGCGATCCCGATCGCCGCCGACGGCAGTGCGGGTCCGCCGCGGATCTTTGCCGAGAACGTCGGTGGCGACGACTTCGCCATCGACGCGGACGGCACGCTGTACGTGACGACGCATCCATTCAACCAGGTGATCCGGATCGGCCAGGACGGCAGCCGCGCCGTGATCGCCGGCCCGGCGCAAGGCGTTGTCGGACCCACCGCCGCGGGACTCGGCCGCGACGCCGCGGGCCGCCGGCTGCTCTACGTCGTGACCGACGGCGGCATGTTCACGCTGCCTGAATGCGAGCCGGTGCCGACGGCCGCGCAGACTCCGGCGCTCGTGCGCCTGCGGCTCGACTGACCGCGACAACGGCGCGCACGGCGAGATCCGCCACGCCGTCGGCGATCAGCTCCGGGCTCAGCCGGCCATCGGGCCGGTACCAGGTGTAGGCCCAGTTGATCATGCCCTGGATGGACAGCACGGCTAGCTTCGGGTCGTCGACCGCGAACTCGCCGCTCGCGATGCCGCGCTCGATGATGCGCTGCAGCTGCCCGTCATGGCGCTGCTTCGCCGCATGCATGACCAGCTTCTCCTGCTCGGGCACTTCCTTCTGCTCGCGCCAGAACATTGCGATGCTGGTGCGGCTGTTGATCACCAGGAAGACGATGCGCCGGCACAGCTCGTGCAGCAGCTCCGTCGGGCGGCCCTGCTCGACGTTGATGCCACCGAAGACCTCCGCATTGCGCTGCATGGTCCGCTGGACCAGCACGTGCAGGATGTCCTGCTTGTTGCGGAAGTGGTAATAGATGAACGGCTTGGTAACCGAGAGTTCGGCCGCGATCGCATCGAGCGTGGTCGAACGGAAGCCGCGCTCGTAGAACAGGCGCTCGGCTACCTCGAGGATCTGCTCGCGCTTGAAGTCGAAGAGCCGGGTGCGGATGCCCGCCCGGTCACCACGGCCCCGGGGGCCGGGAGTACGACCGCTCTTCTTCTTCGGCTTCGGCATGGTCTCCCGTCCTGGATTCCGCTGATGAGCCGATCATAAAGCATGCGCCCGACCCATTCGAGCGCCACTGCAGCGATCACCGCAGCCAGCGCAGCGCCATTGCCGAATTGTGCCCGGCGCCGGCCGGCGAGAACATCACGATATTCATCCCTGGCCGGAAGGTGCGCGCGCTGACCAGATCGCTGAGCGTGATCCAGGTGTCCGCGGCCGCCACGTTGCCGTACTGATCGAAGGTGTGGTGCCAGCGCGAGGCCGGAATCCCATGGCTGGCCTCGAGGCTCGCCGGCCACGCCGCCACGGCCACCCGCATCAACTGGTGGGTCACGATGTGATCCACGTCGCCAGGCGCAATGCCAGCGCGCTCCAGCAGCGGCGGAATCAGCACCGAGGAGATCGACGCACCGGTGCGCATGAACCACGGGCCGAATTCCGGCTTGAAGACCATGATCGCGCAGTTCTGCGGCGCGGCCGCAGCGCCGCACAGCTTCGGGTTGGCGGCCTCCTGCTGGGCGACGACGAGCCAGGGATAGATCTCGCCGTCGGTGCGGTTCTCCCAGGCGAGAATCTCGCACAGCAGGTTCTGGCGTGAAATCACCGCAGCGACCGCCCCGTCGCCGACCAGCGCGATCCCCGGATCGGTGACGTCCGCGCCCCACTCCCCGCAGTTCCAGGCGACCGCGGCCATGACCAGCACCCGGCGATAGCGCTCCGGTTCGCTCTGCATCATCGCGGTGGCGAGGTGACAGGCATCGGTGAAGCTGGCGCAGACCTCCTGCATGTTCCACGCCGGCGTTCCCTCGCGGACGCCGAGCGCGTGGTGCAGGCCGGACGCGACGCCGGGGAGCACAAAGCGACCGCCGATCGACTCGCACAGGATCAGGTCGATGTCCTGCGCCGTCAGCCCGGCGGTGTCGAGCGCACGCCGCGCGGCCCCGAGCAGCATGTGCTCGATGGCGTCGCGCCGGGTCTCGCGCCGCCGCTCGCGCGGGAAGTCCTCCAGTTTCGCGCCCTGCCGGGCGAGGACCGGTTCGAGATAGCGGAACTCCTCGAGGGGAACCACCGTCTCCGGCATGAAGGTCGCGATGCTCTCGATCCCGATGCTCATGGCCTCAGCTCCACTTCAGCAGCATTGCTGAGTTGTGCCCGGCAGCCGCCGGCGTGAACATCACGACGTTGGCGCCCGACCGGATCTCATTCCCGGCCACGAGGTCGCGAAGCGTCAGGTAGGCGTCCGCCGCAGCGACGTTGCCGTAGCGGTCCCAGCTGTCGCGCCAGCGCGTGGCCGGGATCCCGTGGCTCTGCTCCAGGTTGTGCGCCCACTGCTGTACGACGTGACCGGCGAGCTGATGCGGTACGACCAGATCCACATCGGCGGGCTTGAGCCCACCGCGCTCCAGCAACAGCGGAATCACCCGCGAGGACAGGTGTACGCCCTGTTCCATCATCCACGGCCAGAATGGCGGCTCGACGACCATGATCGCCGCATTGCGCCGGGCGACGGCACGGTCCAGCAGTTCCGGATGCTCGGGCGGCCGGTGGTCGGCGACGATCCATGGATAGATTTCGCCGGTGATCCGGGTCTCGTAGGTGACGATCTCGCACAGCAGGTTCTGGCCCGACAGCACCACCGCCGCGGCGCCGTCGCCGACCATTGGCCCCGCCAGGCTCGTGACGTCCACGCCCCAGTTACCGGTGTTCCAGGCACAGGCGCCGACAACCAGCGCCCGCCGATAGCGTTGCGGCTCGGCCCGAAGCATCGCGGTCGCCAGCGCGCAGGCATCGGTAAAGCTGGCGCACTGCATCTGCACGTTCCAGGCCGGCACCTGCGCCGGGAATCCAACCTGCTTGTGCACCCAGGAAGCCACGCCGGGCAGGATGAACCGCCCGCCGATCGTCGTGCACACGAGCAGGTCGATGTCAGCAGGCGTGAGACGGGTCACTTCCAGCGCCCGGCGCGTCGCGCCGATCACCAGCTCCTCGATGGCGTCCTCCCGGAGCGCACGGCGCCGTTCCGCCGGAAACATCTCGAAAGTCAGGCCGCCCGCTTCCGCGGCTGGCCGCAGATAGCCGAACTCCTCGCGCCGGATGATCGTTTCGGGGAGAAACGAGGCGATGCCCTCGATGCCGATCTTCATGTAGGCCACCGTGCCGTCGAAACCATGGGGAAACCCCGGAGGCTGCTGTCAGGACCCCGGCGTCCGGCCGCTCAGCCGCTGCCCGGGTCGAGCGTCTGGTAGGAACCGCGCGCCGCGCCGTCGAGCCGGATCACCGTGCCGTTGATGAAGCTGTTCTCGCACAGGTGCAGCACGAGGCGCGCGTACACGGATGGATCGGCGAGCCGCTTCGGGAACGGCATCGAGGCCTCGATGGCCCGCTGCGCCGGCGGTGGCAGCATCTCCATCATCGCCGTGCGGATTCCCGCCGGTGCGATCGCCAGCACCCGGATGCCGGCGTTGCCAAACTCGCGCGCCAGCGCAAT
>SCUD01000038.1 GCA_004297335.1 Gammaproteobacteria bacterium | reverse complement strand
GCGGAACGTCGCGAGCGAGCGCGTGAGTTCCGGCGGCGCGAGCGAGTGATGTTCCCGCCGCCCCGGCCCGCCGAGACGCAGGCCGCCTCGCCAGCGCGGCGGGGCGCGGCTACACTTTGCGCATGCACAAGCCCCCCCCGACCCTGCCGGAGCACCTGCCCGCCGACCCGATGCCGCTCGCCGACACCTGGCTGCTGCAGGCCTGGGATGAGCAGGTCCAACCCAATCCCAATGCGATGACCCTGGCGACCGTCGCGGCTGACGGCCGCCCTTCCGCGCGGGTCGTGCTGTGCAAGGAAATCGTCCCGGAACCGGGCTACGTCGTCTTCTACACCAACTACGAGTCGCGCAAGGGCCAGGAGCTGGCCGCGCAGAGCTGGGCCGCCGTCGTGTTCCACTGGGATGTCCTCGGGCGGCAGCTGCGCATCGAGGGCCCGGTGGTCCGCTCGCCGGCGAGCGAGAGCGACGACTACTTCGCGAGCCGCCCATGGCAGAGCCGGGTTGGCGCCTGGGCGAGCCACCAGAGCGAGCCGCTGGGTTCCCGGCAGGCGCTGATCGATCAGCTGCGTGCGGTCGCTGCGCGCTTCGGCACTCCGGATCCACTCGCTCCGCCCGATGGCGACGAGCACCCGGAACTGCACATACCGCGCCCACCCGGCTGGGGCGGCTTCCGCCTGTGGGCCGCCAGCGTCGAAATGTGGGTTGCGGATCCCTTCCGCCTGCATGATCGCGCCCGCTGGACGCGGGAACTCGTACCCGCCGGCGCGGCACACTTCCAGTGCCGGCCATGGCATCACCAGCGCCTGCAACCCTGAGCGCCGGCTCCGCGGCGCGCCTAGCGTGCCGCGGCCTCGACGTCACGGTCAACGATCACCCGCTGGTCACGGCGCTCGACTTCGAGGCGCGAGGTGGCCAGTTCGTCGCCGTGCTCGGCCGCAATGGAGTCGGCAAGACGCTGACGCTGCACACGCTCGCCGGCCTGCGCGCTCCGGCCACCGGATCGGTCTGGCTCGACGGACGCGAACTCGGTCAATGGCCGGGCAGCGCGCGGGCCAGGCGGCTTGCGCTGCTGCCGCAGACCACCGAGGACCCGTTCCCGGCCACGGTGTTCGAGACCGCGCTGATCGGCCGCCACCCGCACCTGCCATTCTGGCAGTGGGAAGGTCCCGACGATCTCGCCCGCGCGCAGGCGGCGCTCGCGGCCGTCGGCATCGCTGACCTCGGCGCTCGCAGTGTGCTGACGCTCTCGGGCGGTGAACGGCGCCGACTCGCAGTCGCGACGCTGCTGGCGCAGGACGCCGCAACCTGCCTGCTCGATGAACCGACGAATCATCTCGACCCGCAGCACCGGACCGAGATCCTCGAGCTGTTCCGCGCGCGCGCGGATGCCGGCGGGCTGGTAATCGCGACGCTGCACGATGCAACGCTGGCTGCGCGCTATGCCGACCAGGTGCTGCTGCTGCATGGTGGCGGCCGCTGGTGCTACGGTGATGTCGCGACGACGCTGACGGCGGCGAATCTCTCCGAACTCTACGCCGTGCCCGTCGAGGAATTCGACTGGCGAGGCCGGCGCATCTTCATCAGCAGCTGAACCGACCTGCTCGCGCTGCTTGACCGGCGCGGGCCAAGTGCCTACATTGGCCCCGTTGACAGGTGTCCCGGGCTCGTCCCGGGCTAATCGGGAAGCCGGTGCGCGAGTCCGCTCGCCATCCCGGCACTGCCCCCGCAACGGTAAACGGCGCAAGCCGCATCGAGCAGGCCTCCACCTGCAGCCACTGCCGGAGTCTCCGGTGGGAAGGCGATGCGGCCGGTCCTTCGGGATCCCTCGCCGTGAGTCCGGAAACCGGCCTGTCGTTTGGCGCCAGTCGCGGTGGGCGACATGGGGTGCGGGCCGCTGGCCCTCCTCCCAATCCTCCGCGACCGGCGACCGTTGAGACGCCGCCAATGGCTCGGGAGGAGCATCAATGAAGAAATGGACCGCCGCCGGCGCTGCGCTTGCAGCGCTGTTGCCAACGCTATCCACCGCTGCGGAGCCGCTGGGCCCCGTGATCGTCACCGCCACGCGAACTGCGCAGCCCATCCGCGAGGTGCTGGCCAGTGTGGAGGTGATCGGTGCGGAGCAGCTCGACCGCCTGCCGGCCGGCGACCTCGGCGATGCGCTGCGCCTGTATGCCGGCGTGGAGGTCGCGAAGCTCGGCGGCCCCGGCCAGCAGACCTCGCTGTTCCTGCGTGGCACCGACTCGAACCACGTGCTCGTGCTGGTCGACGGCGTGCGCATCAATCCGGGCACGATCGGCAGCGCCGCGATTCAGAACATCGCGCCGGAGCTCATCGAGCGGGTCGAGATCATCAAGGGCCCGCGCTCGGCGCTGTATGGCTCGGACGCGATCGGCGGCGTGATCAACGTGATTACGCGGCGCGGCGCCGAGGCCGGCACCCGGGTCCAGGCCGGCATCGGCCGCTACGACACCCGCCAGGCCAGCCTGACGGCCGGCCTGGCCGGCGCTGCCGGCGACGCATCCCTCGGGGTCGCCTGGCTGGACAGCGCGGGTTTCCCCACCTACACCGGTGATGCGACGGATCGCGGCTACCGCAACCTGTCGCTGACCGCTGCAGCCAGGACGGAGCTGGCCGGTGTCGAGCTGGGCCTGCGCGCCTGGCACGCAGCCGGGACGTCGGAGTATTCAGACTTCTTCGTGACACCCATCGACCAGGATTTCCGCAATGCGGCAGTCGCGCTCTCCGCCGCCGGCGCGCCGACCGCCGCCTGGTCCACGCGCCTGACGCTGGGCTACGCGCGCGACCAGATCGACCAGAACCAGTCGGCCGACCGCCTGCGGACCGGGCGCTGGACCCTGGACTGGCAGAACGACATCACGGTCTCGGAGCACCATGCGCTGACTGCGGGGGCATTGCTGCAGGCCGAGGATGCGCGTTCCGATTCCTGGGGCCTGGCCTTCGCAGTCGACCAGCGGACGATGCAGTATTACCTGCAGGACCAGATGAACCTCGGCGCGCATCGACTGCTGCTCGCCGCGGGCTACACCGACCACGCGGCTTTCGGTGGGCACGCGACCTGGAGCGCCGAATACGGCCTGTGGGTCAATGACTCGCTGCAGCTGACGCTGGCGGCCGGCAGCGCCTTCCACGCTCCCGACACGACGGATCTCTATGGCTTCGGCGGCAATCCCGCGCTCGATCCGGAACAGTCGCAGAGCCAGGAGCTCGGGTTCCGCTACCAGCCAGGGGCGAGACACCAGTTCTCGCTGACGCTGTTTCGCAACGAAATCGACAACCTGATCCAGTATGTGGTCACCGACTACGAGACCTACGCCGGCGAGAACCGCAACGTGGATCGCGCCCGGATCGAAGGTGTGGAAGCACAGTGGCGTTACACCGGCGAACTCTGGAGCGCCCGCCTCGGTGCCACCTGGCAGGATCCCCGCGACCTCGCCACCGACACCCGCCTGCTGCGCCGGGCACGCGAGAACTTCACCGCGGGCCTGAGCCGCGATCTCGGCCCGCACCAGCTCGCACTCGACCTGCTGTACGCGGGCGCCCGCCACGACTGGGGCTTCCCGGCGCCGGAACGGCTGGCACCGTACTGGCTCGCCAACCTGTCCGCGCGGGTCGCCGTGCGGGAACACTGGACATTGCTCGCGCGAATGGAGAACCTGCTCGACGAGGACTACGAGCTCGCCCGCGGCTACAACACGATGGGCCGCAGCCTGTTCGTCGCCGTCCGGCACGATT
>SCUD01000037.1 GCA_004297335.1 Gammaproteobacteria bacterium | reverse complement strand
GTCGAGCCGCGGGCCGACGCAATCACCGAGGAGACGCTCGCCAAGGTGACCTTCGATGCGAGTCCGGATCCGCTGCCGCCGGTGGGTGAACTCGCCGAGGTCACGGTCGACCTGCCGGCGCTGCCGGCTGCGCCGTTGATTCCAAATGCGGCGATCCGGCGCGACGGTGACCAGACGGGAGTCTGGCAGATCGTCGATGGCGATCCACGCTTCACCCCGGTACAGCTCGGTGCTGCGGATCTCGATGGCTTCGCGCAGGTGCGCGCCGGACTGGCGGCTGGGGACCAGGTCGTCGTGTACAGCGAGAAGGCTCTGACCGCCCGCAGCCGCGTGTCAGTGGTCGAGAAGATCCCGGGAGTGCCGCATTGATCAGCTTGGCCGGTCGCGACATTCTCCATGCCTGGGGCAAGTTCGTCTTCACCGGTGTCGGCCTCGGTCTGCTGATCGGCGTCACGCTGGTCATGGCCGGCGTATACCGTGGCATGGTGGACGATGGTAAGGCGCTCCTCGACAACAGCGGCGCTGACCTCTGGGTCGTGCAGCAGGACACGCTGGGTCCGTACGCGGAATCCTCCAGCCTGAATGACGACGTGTATCGCGCGATCCTCGCCATGCCGGGCGTCGACCGGGCCGCGAACGTGACCTACCTGACCATGCAGGTGCGCAGGGGTGAGAGAGACGTGCGCACGATGGTGGTCGGCATCGCGCCGGGCGGGCCGGGGGCGACGCCGGGATGGCCGCCGTACCTGGTCGCCGGCCGCCAGATCACCCGCGGTCACTACGAGGCGGTAGCCGACGTCGCTGCCGGGTTCCGGCTCGGGGACCGGCTGGCGATCCGCCGCAACCACTACACCGTCGTCGGACTGACGCGGCGCATGGTGTCTTCGAGCGGCGACCCGATGGTCTTCATCCCGCTCAAGGATGCGCAGGAGGCCCAGTTCCTCAAGGACAACGATGCCATCTGGCAGAGCCGCCGCCGCACCGAGGCGAACCCGGCGCTCAACCGGCCCGGTGTGCCCGGACTGCTGGATGCGGTGATCGCCTCGCAGAGCAGCAATTCCTCCGTCAACGCCATACTGGTCACGCTCGAGGGGGGCAGTACCCCCGAACCGGTGGCCGAGTCCATCCGCCGCTGGAAGCGCCTGACCGTGTACACCCGCGCGCAGATGGAGGAAATCCTGACCGGCAAGCTGATCGCCACCTCGTCCCGGCAGATCGGCATGTTCCTCGTGATCCTGGCCGTAGTCAGCGCCGCCATCGTTGCTTTCATCATCTACACGCTGACCATGGACAAGATCCGCGAAATTGCCGTCCTCAAGCTCATCGGCACGCGCAACCGGACGATCGCCGGCATGATCATGCAGCAGGCGCTGGCGCTCGGGCTGATCGGCTTTGTCGTCGGCAAGATCACCGCGACCTTCGCCGCGCCGTTCTTTCCGAAGTACGTACTGCTGATGCCGCTCGATTCCATCGCCGGTTTCATCGCCGTGCTCGCGATCTGCGTGCTGGCCAGCATCGTCGCCATCCGCATGGCGCTGCGGGTCGATCCGGCCGAAGCCATCGGTGGATGAGATGAGCGGCAGCGGCATCCACATCGAGGGACTGCGCAAGCGCTATGGCGAGGGCGATACGGCCGTCGACGCGCTGAAGGGCGTGGACATGCGGGTCGCGCCCGGCGAGGTCGTCGGCCTGATCGGGCCGTCCGGCTCCGGCAAGAGCACGCTGCTCAAGTGCCTCGGCGCGGTCATCGACCCCAGTGCGGGACGCATGACGCTGGGTGACCAGGTGATCTATGACGAAGGCTGGAAGGTCCGCGACCTGCGCGCCCTGCGCCGCGACCAGATTGGCTTCGTGTTCCAGGCGCCGTACCTGATTCCGTTTCTCGATGTCACCGACAATGTCGCGCTGCTGCCGATGCTCGCCGGCGTAGCCAATGCGGCGGCGCGCGCCAGGGCGCTGGAATTGTTGACGGCGCTCGACGTGCACCACCGGGCGAGTGCGATGCCCTCGCAACTTTCCGGTGGCGAGCAGCAACGGGTGGCGATCGCGCGTGGCCTGGTCAATCACCCGCCGGTCATCCTCGCTGATGAACCGACGGCGCCGCTCGACAGCGAGCGCGCCATGGCGGTGATCCGCATCCTCAACGACATGGCGCGCCGGTTCGAGACCGCCATCATCGTCGTCACCCACGACGAAAAGATCATCCCGACCTTCCGGCGCATCTACCACATCCGCGATGGCGTGACCCATGAGGAAGCGGGCGAGGGGCGCGAGTTCGCCTGAGCAGCGCGCCGTGTGCGTGGTGAATGCA
>SCUD01000036.1 GCA_004297335.1 Gammaproteobacteria bacterium | reverse complement strand
CACGCTCGGCAATCCGGCGCTGCTGCCCTACTCGCCGGAGATGGTCGACGCTTTTGAAGTCGGCCTGAAGGGCACCTGGTTCGGAGGCGCGCTGCAGACGAGTCTGGCGCTGTTCCGCAGCGAATACGACGACCTGCAGGAGAGCACCTCGCAGCTGCAGGGCGCTGCCGTGATCTTCGCCGTCAGCAACGTGGCCGCGATGCGCTCGCAGGGGATGGAGCTGGAGGCGCGTTGGGCGGTGACCGAGCGCCTGAGCGCCGAAGCCTCGCTCGTATACCTGGATGCGAGGTATGAGAGTTACCCGAATGCCGGCTGCACCGCGGCGCAGACGGTGGCTGTGGCACCGGCGTCCTGTACCCAGGATCTCTCGGGGCGGCATCGGCCCTACTCGCCGGAGTTCAGCGGCAATCTGCGCCTGCGTCACCTGCAGCCACTGTCCGCCAAGCTCCAGTTGAGCAGCGAGGTCGGCCTGTATTTCACCGACGGCTACTTCCTCGCCGGGGACCTGGACCCGGCCCTGGTGCAGGACTCCTATGCCAGCGTCGATGCCCGGCTGTCGCTTGGCAGTCCGGATGACCGTTGGGATGTGTCGGTGATCGGCAAGAACCTCACCGATCGGACGATCCTGGGCTGGGGCAGTGACCAGCCGACCTCTCCGGGCAGTTTCATCGTCCTGCGGGCTCGCCCGCGCAGCATCGCCATTCAGGCTCGCTACCGGTGGTAAGCGAGCTCACCCGGGCGCAATTATCGCGGCGGGCATTCGGCAAGGGCAGCGCCGCGCTGCTGCTGAGCGGGCTCGGCGGCTGGTGGGCTGGCCGCAGCGACGCTAGCGAACCGTGCCGCGTGCCGGCGAACGGGTTCGTCTTCGATGTCCGGATCGAAGGGCCAGATGCCGGACGCCCGGTGCTGCTGCTGCACGGCTTCCCGCAGAATGCGCAGACTTGGGCGTCGGTCAGTGCGGCGCTGGCCGCTGCCGGCTGTCGCGCGATCGCACCCGATCTGCGCGGGTACTCGCCAGGCGCGCGACCGGCGGCGGCGGCTGAGTACACCTTTGCTCAGTTCCGGGCAGATGTGCTCGGCATTGCCGACGAACTCCGGCTGGAGCGATTCGACCTGTGCGGAGTCGGGATGGGCGCCGCGCTCTCCTGGATCATTGCGGCAACCGCGCCTGAGCGCGTCCGCTCGCTGACAGCGTTGCGCTATCCGCATCCGGCGGCCTTTGCGCAGGCCCTGCAGAGCGACGCCGGACAGCAGGAGGCCTGGCGCCAGCTCGAGCAGGGCCTGAACCCGGGGGCGGTGGAGTCCAGCGAGGCCCGCGCGGCCGTCATGCTCGAGAACGACGCAGCGCGGCTGCGATCATTCCTGCAGGACAGTGGCCTGCCGAAGGATGCGACCGAGCGCTATGTCGAGCGCATGCAGGAACCAGGCGCTCTTGCAGCGGCATTACGCCGGCAGCGGGCCGCGGCGCCCGCCGCATTCGCAGCCGTACCGGCAGTATCGGTGCCCACGCTGTTCGTCTGGAGCGAAGGCCCGGCATTGACGGCAACGACGGCTCGGGCGACCAGTCGCTACGTTACTGGGCTCTACGAGGAGCAGTTCCTCGAGGGTGCCGGGCATTTTCTGCTGGAAACCACTGCGGTCGACCGGGTGATTGCACAGCTGCTCCAGCACCTCGGGAGAACATGAGCGTGGATCTCGGACTGACCGGCAAGAACGTGCTGCTGTTCGGTGGCAATGCCAACATCGGCCGCGCGACCTCACTGCTCTTCGCTCAGGAGGGGGCAAATATCCTCATCGCAGCCAGAGACCTGGATGCCGCGCAGAGGATCGTGGACGAGGCACAGGAACTGAACAAAGGCCGGGCCATGGCGCTGCCTTGCGACGCGACCCAATGGGAGGACGTGCAGCGGGTAGTTGATCGGGCGCAGGAGCTGGGCCCGATCGATGTCTGTTATCACGGAGTGGCGTGGGATCATTTAGGAACCTTTCTCGAGATCGACCCGGCGGACTGGGACCGGATCATCGACGTCAATCTCCGCAGCGTGCTGATTGCCTACCGGATCATCCTGCCGATCATGAAGGAGCAGCGGCGTGGCTGCTTCATCACGGTGAGCAGCGTGATGGGCCGCAAGCCGACGCCGATCGAGCCCCTGTACGGCGCCTGCAAGGCCGGGCTGATCTACCTCAATCACACGCTGGCACTGGAGCTCGGCGAGTACGGGGTCCGTCTCAACGTCGTGGCCCCGGGTCCGACGCCCCCGCCC
>SCUD01000035.1 GCA_004297335.1 Gammaproteobacteria bacterium | reverse complement strand
CACCAAGCCGGTCATTGCCGCGATGCACGGTGCGACGCTCGGCGGCGGCGCCGAGGTGGCGCTCGCGTGCCACTATCGTGCTGCGGCACCGAATCTGAGCTTCGGCCTGCCGGAGATCACGCTCGGCCTGCTGCCCGGTGCCGGTGCTACGGTGCGCCTGCCGCGCGTGGTGGGCTGGCAGACTGCGCTCGAGTTGATGACCGCTGGCCAGCCGATCGACCGGGAGCGTGCCGGTGCACTCGGCCTGGTGGACCGGCTGCTCGATGGGGACGTCCGGGCCGGTGCCGTGCGCTATGCACTCGAGCTGATCGAACAGGCGGTTCCCGTGCGGCGGTTGTGCGACCTGCCGGCGCCCGATTGCGCGGCGGAGTTCTTCGCGGAATACCGGCGCTCACTGCCGCGCGCGCAGCGCGGGTCCGCGGCGGTGGAGCGCGTGATCCTCGCCACCGAGGCCGCCGCCCGCCTGGCGTTCCCGGCGGCCGATGCCCGCGCGCGGGAGCTGTTCGACGAGGCCCGGCATTCGACTGCATCACGCTCGCTGCGGCACCTGTTCTTTGCCGAGCGCGGCGATGGCAGCGGCGGTGGCCAGGCGCGCGCCGTGCAGCGGGTCGCGGTGATCGGCGCCGGCACCATGGGTGCCGGCATCGCGATCAGCCTCGCGACCGCGGGCTTCGAAGTCACGCTGATCGACGCGCAGGCGCAGGGGCTCGAGGCCGGACTCAAGCGGGTCGCGCAGACTTTCGCCCAGTCCGCGGCCAAGGGCCGGATGAGCGCAGCGGAGGCGCAGGCCGCGACCGCGCGGGTCCATGGCAGCGGCGAGATCGGCGTGGCGCGGGATGCCGACCTCGTCATCGAGGCCGTGTTCGAGAACCTGGCGGTGAAGCGCGAGCTGTTCGCGAACCTGGGCGCGGCCTGCCGTCCGGGCACGGTGCTGGCGACCAATACCTCGACGCTGGACGTCGATGCGATCGCCGCCGCGAGCGGCCGCGCTGCGGATGTCGTCGGCATGCACTTCTTCAGTCCGGCCAACATCATGCGTCTCGTCGAGATCGTGCGCGGGCGGGAGAGTTCCGCGGCGGCGCTCGCGACTGCGCGCGCCGTCACCAAGCGCATCGGCAAGATCGCGGTCACGGTCGGCAACTGCTTCGGCTTCGTCGGCAACCGGATGCTGTACGCCTACGGCCGGGAGCGGGAGCTGATGCTGCTCGAGGGCGCGAGCCCGGAACAGATCGACGCGGCGATGGAGCGCTTCGGCATGGCCATGGGCCCGAACGCGGTCGGCGATCTCGCCGGTCTCGACATCGGCTTCAACGTGCGCCGCGAGTGGCAGGATCGCCCGGACGATCCGCGCTTCTTCCGGGTCTCCGACCGGCTCGCCGAACTCGGCCGCTTCGGGCAGAAGACCGGGCGCGGCTTCTATCGCTACGAGGCGCCGGGCAGCCCGCGCCAGAACGATCCGGAGGTCGCCAGGATCATCCGCGCCGAGGCGGCGAAGCTCGGCATCGCTGAGCGCGCGATCGACGAGCGCGAGATCGTCGAGCGCTGCATCTACGCGCTCGTCAACGAGGGCGCGCGCATCCTCGAGGAAGGCATCGCCGCGAGCCCGGCCGACATCGACGTGATCTGGTGCAACGGTTATGGCTTCCCGCGTACGCGCGGTGGGCCGATGTTCCATGCAGACACCACTGGCCTCGCCACCGTGCTCGCGGCTACGCGCCGCTACGAGCGCGAACAGGGCCCGCGCTACTGGACGCCGGCGCCGCTGCTGCTGCGGCTCGCGGAGCAGGGCGGCAGTTTCGGGCAGTGGCAGGCGGAGCGGGGCGCGGTAGGCTGATCACCAGCGTTCCGGCAGTCGCCGTGCCGTGTGGAACAGCCGCAGGATCTCCACGGTATCACTGCGCACGCGGTAGGGCACGATGTAGCGGGTCCGGGGCACGACGAGTTCCCTGGTTCCGGGCATACGCCCGGGGCGGCCGATTCCGGGCTGCTGCGCGAGAGATTGCACAGCGTCCAGGACAGGGCTGACCACGAGCCCCGCGGCCTTCGGGTCATCGATCGCGATGAAATCGGCCTCGTCCGCGAGGTTGTGCAGGGCCTTGGACAGCCATCTAACGCGCACGCGCGCGCCACTTTCTCGCGACCCTCGCGACTGCCTCGTCGCTGGCAAAGTCGCCGGCATCCGCCTCGGTAAGCGCGGCCTGGATCTCGCGGATCTGCCAGGCATTGGTATCGACGAACACGCGAATGGCTTCTGCCGCCAGGTACGACTTGCTGCGTTGTGTCGCCGCGGACAGCTGGTCCAGGCGCTCCTTGACCTCGTCGTCGAGGCGGATGGTCATTGTCGTGGACATCGGTCAACCCCGTGACTGAATGTACACAAACTATCACAATCTGCGTATTCGTGTCTGCCCCGGCCGGCTGCACACAAATGGAAACGTGGTCCCGTTGATCGCAGAGGGCTTGGTCGCGCTTTAGTGATTTCACATATGATCCTCCAAGTCAGGACCGCTACCCTGGGCAACGGGTCCACGCGATTGCTATCGAGGCTTATGTCTTTCTCGTGCCCTTTGTCGAGTCGGAAGGCCACGAAGAAGGATCGAGGCAAAGCAAATGAGTGAACTGGATCGGGAAGAGACAGAGATTCTGGAGGCGTATGAAGCGGGCAGGCTCAAGCGCTCGAAAGGCGCTGCCCGGACACGGATGCGGCACAAGGCGTATGCGGAGGCGATGTCTCGCAAGGATGCGAGGATCAACATCCGGCTCTCGTCAAAGGACCTTCGTGGGCTGCAGAAGCGGGCGCTGGCCGAAGGCACTCCCTATCAGACTCTCGTAGCGAGCATTCTGCACAAATACGTCGAGGGTCGCCTTCGCGAGCAGGGCGGCTGAGCGCGCGTTTCCGCCGCCGGTGGCGCCTGTGGGCGATCCGCGCCCTCCCATTGCATCCGCTCGCTATCTTCACTAACATCCGCCTGCGCCTTGGGGTGGTCTCAAAGACCTGAGACGTCGGATGCCCACGCGGGCTGACCGGCGAACCCGTTGAACCTGATCCGGTTAGTACCGGCGGAGGGAGCAGGCATGCCGCTGACCCGAAGATTCCCGCTGTTTCCATTGCTGCTGGCACTCGCCGGCCCGATCGCTGCGTTGGCGCAGGAACCGGTGCCGCTCGAGGAGGTCATCGTCACCGCGACGCTGCGGATGGTGCCGGTGCTGGAGTTGCCGGCGAGTGTGACGGTGCTCGGCCGCGACACCGTCCGCGACGGTGCGGTGCAGCATCTCGAGGAACTGCTGCCACAGGTGCCATCGCTGTCCTGGGCGGGCGCCAGCGCGCGCCCGCGCTATTTCCAGCTGCGCGGCATCGGTGAGCTGGAGCAGTACCAGGGCGCGCCGAATCCCTCGGTCGGCTTCCTGATCGACGAGATTGATTTCAGCGGCATCGGCATGGTTGCCTCGCTGTTCGACGTCGAGCAGGTCGAGGTGCTGCGCGGCCCGCAGGGCACACGCTATGGCGCCAATGCGCTCGCCGGCCTGATCAAGGTGAAGACCCGCGATCCGGTCGCCGAGCCTGGCGTCGCGCTGGAGGCTGGTGCCGGCGACGACGGGCTGTGGTCCGCCGGCGTCGTGACCGGAGGTCCACTGCCGGCCGGTGCCGGCGGCGCCTGGCGTGCGGTGCTTCAGCGTGCGCAGTCGGATGGCTTCCGGCGCAACGCCTTCCTCGGCCGCGACGATACCAATGGCCGCGACGAGCTGAGCGCGCGGCTGAAACTGCATCTGGAGCTGCCGCGCGGCTGGCGCGCTGACCTGGGCCTGTTGTATCTCGACTTCGACAACGGTTACGACGCTTTTGCGATCGACAACAGCTTCCAGACGCTCTCGGACCGGCCGGGCCGTGACGCGCAGCGCTCCTCCGGGGTCTCGCTGGACGCGAGCCGGCGCGGTGCCGGCGGCCTCGAGCTGCGTTCGACGACGGCCTGGGCAGAGTCCGACATCGAGGCCAGCTTCGACGGTGATTGGGGCAATGATGCCGACTGGAGCGCGGCCGGGCCCTACGACTTCTTCTCGCGGACGCTGCGCGGGCGGCGCACGCTGTCCGAGGACCTGCGGCTGCTGTCGGACACCGACGGCGACTGGACGTGGCTCGCCGGCGTCTGGCTGTTGCGGCTCGAGGAGACGAATCGCAGTCGTGATGACGGGCTGTACCTGGACTGGCCCTACGAGCGCGCGCTCGACAGCGATTACCACGCAACCAGCCGCGCGCTGTACGGGCAGGTCGAGCGATCCCTGACCGGTGCCACGCGGCTCGCCCTGGGGCTGCGGCTCGAGGAGCGCGAGGCGCGTTATGCCGACAGCGACGGCGCGGCCTTCCATCCTCGCGACCACATGTGGGGCGGCCAGGTCTCGGTGACGCATGGGCTGGATGCGACCCGCAGCCTCTGGCTCGCACTGTCACGCGGTTTCAAGGCCGGTGGCTTCAACATCGGAGCGGCCGTGCCGGACGACCGTCGCCTGTTCGATCCCGAATACCTGTGGAACCTGGAGGCTGGCTGGAAGGTCCAGGGGATGCAACGGCCGCTTGCGGCTGACGTGAACCTGTTTTACACGCGGCGCGAGCGCCAGCAGGTCGCGAGCTCGCTGCAGCTCGACCCGCAGGATCCGCTGACCTTCCTGTTCCTGACCGACAACGCGGCGAGCGGCGAGGCCTGGGGCGCCGAAGGTTCGCTGCGCTGGCGTGCGACCGCACGACTCGAGCTCGGCGCGAGCGGGTCACTGCTGCGCTCGCGTTTCCTGGGCTATCAGCATGGTACGCGCAACCTGAGCGGTCGCGCCTGGGCGCATGCGCCGGAATGGAAGCTTGCGGCCTCGGCGACCTGGCGCCACCCGGCCGGCTGGATGGCCCGCATCGACAGCAGCGGTGAGGCCGGCTTCTATCACGACGCCAGCCATGACCAGCGCGCCGGCGCCCGATTCCTGACCCATCTGCGCGCCGGCTATGAACGCGAGCACTGGTCGGTGCATGCCTGGCTCCACAATGCCTTCGACCGGCGCTATCCGGTCCGCGGGTTCTTCTTCGGCAACGAGCCACCGGATTTTCCGGAGCGGTTGTACCTGCGGTTCGGTGATCCGCGCCAGTTCGGCGTCACCGCGCGCTACTCCTTCTGAACCACCCGGGGATCTTCCATGCACATTGCCGTCGAACTGAGCCTGTATCCACTCGCAGGGGACTTCATCCCGCCGATCCAGGACTTCATTGACCGCATCAACGCCCGCCCGGGCCTGCGCGTCGTCACCAACGCGATGAGCACCCAGCTCAGCGGCGAACTGGAGCTCGTGTTCGCAGCGCTCGCCGAGGAATGTGCCAGGAGCTTTGCCTCGCCCTGGCGCTCGGTGTTCGTGATGAAGGTACTCGGCGGCGGTGACTGAGGCGTCGCAGGGCTTGCTGGACGCCTTCGTCGCGGGCGCCCGCGACGCCAGCTTCACGGAGCAGCTCGCGGTGCTGCTCGGCGTCATCTACATCGTCCTGGCCATCCGCCGGCACCGCGGCTGCTGGATCGCTGGCGGCGCAGGCACCGCCCTGTATGCGTTCGTGTTCCTCGATGCGCGGCTGTTGCTGCAGGCGGCCCTGCAGGTGATCTACGTGGCGATGGCGGTGTATGGCTGGCTGGCCTGGCGCCCGGAGTCTGGCACAGTGGGGTTTGCGCCGCGGCGCTGGACTTTGCGGCCGCAGCTCGCGGCCGGTCTCGCGGTGCTGGCCCTGAGCGCAATTACCGCACCGCTGCTCGGGCGATACACCGAGGCGGTGGCCCCACTGGCCGATGCGCTCGGCACCTGGGCCAGCGTCGCCGCGACCTGGATGCTCGCGCGGCGCGTGCTCGAGAGCTGGATCTGGTGGGTCGCCATCGATGCCGGGCTCGCGCTGCTGTTTCTCAGCCAGGGGCTGGCCTTCACCGCGGCGCTGTATCTCGCCTATGCGTTCCTCGCCATCGCCGGCTGGCGGTCCTGGCGGAGCGCGCTGGAGCCTGCTGCGTGATGGAGATTCCAGCCGGCCTGCTCGAGGAACTCGGCTGCGCAAGCCCTGATGTGCAGCCGCTTTCCGGCGGACTGCTGAATCGCACGCTGCGCGTGCGCGACCCCAGCCACGACCTCGTGGTCCGGGTGCCACACGCCGATGCCGCGCTGCTTGGCGTCGATCATCGGGCAGAGTTCGCAATCCAGCGCCTTGCCGCCGCGGCCGGGCTGGCGCCCGCAGTTGTCTGCGCGCGGCCGGAATCGGGACTCCTGGTCACACGCTTCATCCAGGGGCATACGCTCAGCCGCGAGGATCTGCGCGAGGAGGCACTGCTGTGGCGGCTCGGCGGCTGGCTCGCGCGCCTGCATGCGCTGCCGGTGCCAGCGGGCCTCGCGGCCGTCGATATCGGCGCGCGCGCGGCCGGTTTTCTTGCCGGCTTGCGCGAGGGCCCCGATGCCGCCACGGTGTCCGCTCTCGCCGAGCGTCTTGCCGTGCTCCGGGCCGGGCTGGATTCGCCCGAGCGGCTGGTGCCGTGCCATCATGACCTGCATCACCTCAACTTGATCGATACCGGTCGGGAGCTGATCGCCCTCGACTGGGAATACGCCGGGCCCGGCGATCCGGCAGCCGATGTCGCAGCCTGCATCGGGTACCACGACCTGGCCACGGCGCAGGTGCGGGTACTCCTCGACGGCTACGGCCCCGGCGCGCCGGCAATCGCGGCGCGGCTGCCCGCACTCCGGGAGATCTTCGCCTGCCTGTGCCAGGGCTGGGCCCTGCAGGCCGGACGACTCGGACCGCCGGCACCGATGGCCGGGGCAACTTGCGAGCTGCCGCGGCCGGCGCCAAGCTAGGCCATTCGAGAGGACGGAGTCATGGGCAAGCTCACTGCCAGCGAAGCGCGACTGCTCGGGATCCTGCAGCAGGACGGCAGGATCACCAATCAGGAGCTGGCCGAGCAGGCCGGCATGTCGGCCTCGCCCTGCTGGCGTCGCGTACAGGCGCTGCAGGACAGCGGCGTGATCCGGCGCTATGTCGCGCTGGTGGACCCGGCCAAGATCGGGCTCGACATCATCGCCTGGGCCACCGTGCAGCTGCAGTGCTACAAGGAGGACGAGGTGCGCCGCTTCGAGGAGTCGGTGGCGGGCGTGCCGGAGATCGTCGAATGCTATTCGGTGATGGGCGAGGCGGAGTACGTGCTCAAGATCATGGTCACCGGCGCGCAGGCCTACGACCGGTTCCTGCACGAATTCCTGTTCAAGATTCCGGGCCTGGTGCGTGTGCGCTCGAGCCTCGCGCTGCGCGAGGTGAAGTACACGACCGCGCTGCCGCTGCAGCAGGCTACCGGGTAGACATTTCCGGCAGGTGCCCGCCGCGCGGTGTGATCTGCCGGTGACACGAAGTTCCGGGGCCGCATCAGAAAGCCCCTTTCCGGCCGGTTCGCTAGGCTGATGCCCTCGCCAGCCAACCCGGAAAGGACAGCTCCAATGATCACGATCAGCGGCTCGGATCTCAGGATCGCCGACATCGCCGCGGTGGCGCGCGGCGCCCCGGTGCGGCTGGCGGATGATGCGGACACGACCGCGCGGATCGAGGCTTCGCGCGCCTACATCCAGGATGCCGTCGACGCCGGGCGGGCAATCTACGGCGTGACCACCCTGTTCGGCGGCATGGCGGATCAATACATACCGCCGGAGCTCGCGGCCCAGCTGCAGCAGAACCTGGTCTTCCACCTTTCAGCCACGGCCGGCGACCTGCTGCCGGTGCCGGATGTCCGGGCCGCGCTGCTGCTGCGGGCGAATTCGCTGATGCGGGGCGTCTCCGGCATCCGGCTGGAGATCCTGCAGCGGTTCGCGACCTTCCTGAACGCCGGCGCAACTCCGCTGGTCCACGAGCTCGGCTCGATCGGTGCGAGCGGTGACCTGATCCCGCTCGCCTACATGGCCGGCGCGCTCACCGGCGTCAGCGCGGATTACAAGGTCGACCTGCGCGGCCAGGTCATGGATTCACCCGCGGCACTCAGCCAGCTGGGGCTCAAGCCGATTCCGCTCGCCGCCAAGGAGGGCCTGGCGCTGGCCAATGGCACGTCGGTCTGCACCGGCGTCGCCGCGAACTGCCTGGATCGCACCCGCTACCTGCTGGCGATTGCGCTCGGCGTGCACGCGATCTACATCCAGGCGCTGACCGGTACCGCGCATTCCTTCGATCCGTTCATCCACGAGCACAAGCCGCATCCAGGGCAGGTCCGCACCGCGCGCGAGATGGCCCGTTTGCTGGCAGGATCAAAGCTCACGTTCGACGCCGTGCATGGCGACATCGAAAGCCGTCGTGGCCGGCTGGTGCAGGACCGCTACTCGCTGCGCTGCCTGCCGCAGTTCCTCGGTCCCATCATCGACGGCGTCAACCAGATCGCCGGCTCGATCGAGATCGAGGCCAATTCGGCCAACGACAATCCGCTGATCGACGTGGCCGGGGACTTCATCCACCACGGTGGCAACTTCCTCGCGCAGTACACCGCCGTCGGCATGGACCAGCTGCGCTATCACCTCGGCATGGTGGCCAAGCACCTGGACGTGCAGATCGCGCTGCTGGTCGAGCCGGCCTTCAACAACGGCCTGCCGCCGTGCCTGGTCGGCAATCCGGAGCACCGGACCAACCTGGGTCTCAAGGCCCTGCAGACGGCCGGCAACTCGATCATGCCGCTGATCTCGTGGTACGGGAACTCGCTGGCCGACCGGTTCCCGACCCATGCCGAGCAGTTCAACCAGAACGTCAACAGCCAGGGCATGGGCTCGGCGCTGCTCGCGCGCCGCTCGCTGGACCTGCTGGAGCATTATCTGGCGAATGCGCTGATCTTCGCCGTGCAGGCCGCGGACCTGAGGTCGCAGCGGGTAGCCGGAACCTGCGATGCGCGCGGTACGCTGTCCCCGGCGACCGCGGCGCTCTACGAGGCGGTACGCGCGGTGCTCGAGGTTCCGCCCAGCGACTCCCGGCCACTGATCTTCGACGACCGCGATCAGTTCCTCGGCGGCTACGTGGCCCGGGTGATCGGCGACCTCCGGGCGCGCGCCCATGTCGCTGCCGCAGTCGGGACCGTGACGGCGAACCTGTTCCACTGAGGGCGCTTGCGGGGACCGCAGGGCTCCAGCAAACTGGCGCCCCCTTCGGATCTCGCGCCACCCGGCCGGGTCCGGCATCGGACTGCGACAAGGAGTGTGGCGATGGCGGAGATCGTCGTGACGGATCGGGACGGGCGCGAGCATCGGGTGCCGGGCAAGGCGGGTCTCAGCCTGATGGAAACACTTCGCGATCTCGACTATGGCGTCGCGGCGGTTTGCGGCGGGCTGTGTTCCTGCGCAACCTGCCACGTCTATGTCGCGGAGCCCTGGCGTTCGCGGCTGCCGGCGATGCAGGACGACGAGCGCGAGCGGCTCGGCCAGCTCGATGGCTACCGGCCGGAGACTTCGCGGCTGTCCTGCCAGTTCCGCTTCGATCAGAAGCTGGAAGGCATCCGCGTCGAGATCGCCCCCGACGAGTGAGAGTTCAGCGTCGCTCTGCCTGCCTGGCGACGGCGAGTGCGGCGGCCTCGATCGCTGCCGGATCGCCGAGGAAACGCCGCGGCACCGCCGGCCGCAGATCCTGCCCCAGCTCGTAGAGCAGCGGCACGCCGGTCGGAATATTGAAGCCGACGATCTCGTCGTCGGACATGTCATCGAGCATCTTGACCAGTGCGCGCAGGCTGTTGCCGTGCGCAACCACGAGGACACTGCGACCGGCGGCGAGCTCCGGCGCGATGCGCTCGCGCCAGCAGGGCAGCACGCGCCCGAGGGTATCCTTCAGTGACTCGGTGGCCGGCAGCTCGGTCGCGGCGACGCCCCGGTAGCGCGCATCGAAGCGCGGATGCCGCGGATCGTCGCCTTCGAGCGGCGGCGGCGGGATGTCGTAGCTGCGCCGCCAGACCAGCACCTGGTCGGCACCGAACTTCGCCGCGGTCTCGGCCTTGTCGAGGCCCTGCAGCGCGCCGTAATGGCGTTCGTTGAGGCGCCAGTGGCGCTCGACCGGCAGCCACATGCGGTCCATCTCATCGAGCATGATCCACAGCGTGCGGATCGCCCGCTTCAGCACCGAGGTCAGTACGAGGTCGAATTCGAAGCCTCCCTCGCGCAGCAGGCGCCCCGCCGCCTGCGCCTCGGCGCAGCCCTGCGCTGTCAGGTCGACGTCGGTCCAGCCGGTGAAGAGGTTCTCGAGGTTCCAGGTACTCTGGCCGTGACGTACCAGCACGAGCTTGCCGGGCATCATTCGCCCCGGCGGCCGGCCAGGCGCCGCACCGCCTGCAGCGCGACGGAAAGAGTCGGGAAGTCGGTGGTCCCCACGTTACGCATCTCCTGAATCAGGCGGCCGAGTCCGTCGGCCGCAAAATCGGCATCCGCCATCCAGGCCGCAACGGCGGCAGCTGGCTCGCGGCGGGTACCGCGGGCGAGCACCTGGTCACAGAGACGGCGGTGCAGCGAGTATGCCTCTTCGCGCAGCGCAGCGCGAGCGATGGCCTGCCAGTGGCCCTCGACCGGCAGCCGCTCAACCTCGCCGCGGATCCAGTCGAGCCCGAGAGCCGTGCCGAGGTCGAAGTAGACGCGCGCCGCGAAAATGGTCGGAGCACGGCGGGCGAGGGCGACCTCGACGATGTCGACACCGGCATGCAGCGCGTCGAGGATGGCGACCCGGCGCGCGACCCGGGCCGGAACGCCATCGGCCCCGAATCGCGCGAGCCCGCGCTGGTAGCTCGCGGCCTCCACGCCGGAAACCAGTTCGGGCAGCTCGCGCAGCAGTTCTCGCAGGCCGGGTCCCAGCCGCGATACGGCCCGCTCGATGTCGAGGTCGGCGCCGAGGTTCCGGATCACCCAGTAGCTCAGGTGACGCAGCAGCCGCGTGGTCTCGTAGATCATGTCGTACTGCAGCGCGGCCGGCACCCGGTCATCGAGCGCCTCGATCTCGCTCCACAGCTCGCGCATGCGCGTGATCTCGCGCGCGATCGCATAGGCCCGCGCAATGCTGGCGATACCGGCACCGGTATCCTCGAGGGCGCGAATCGCGAATACCGGGCCCATCCGGTTCACCAGGCTGTTGGTGATGGCCGTCGCGATGATCTCGCGGCGCAGCTGGTGGCGGGCGATCGCCGGCGCGAAGCGCTTCTGCACCGGCTGCGGGAAGTAACGCACGAGTTCGGTACCGAGCCAGGGGTCCTCGGGCGCGTCGCTGCCGATCAGCCGGTCGTACAGCCAGATCTTCGAGTACGACAGCAGCATCGCGAGTTCCGGGCGGGCCAGCCCGAGGCCCTTGCGTCGTCGTTCCGTGAGTTCCTCGTCGGCGGGCAGCGCTTCCAGTGCACGATCGAGCCCGGCGCCGCGCTCCAGCGCGTGGATCACGTGGCCGAGTTCGGCGATGCGCTCGGCGGCGCGGGCCTGCAGCGTCGAGATCGCGAGGCTCTGCAGGTAATTGTTGCGCAGCACCAGCCCGGCCACTTCATCCGTCATTCGCGCGAGCAGCCGGTTGCGCGCTGCCTGCCGGAGCCGCCCGGCACGGACCAGCGGATTCAGCAGGATCTTCAGGTTGACCTCGACGTCCGAGCAGTTGACGCCCCCGGAGTTGTCGATGAAGTCGCTGTTGACGCGACCGCCGCTCTGTGCGTATTCGATGCGGCCGCGCTGCGAGAAACCCAAGTTGCCGCCTTCGCCGGCGACGCGGCAGCGCAGCTCGCGCCCGGTGACGCGCACGGCATCGTTGGTGCGGTCGCCGATCGAAGCATCGCTCTCGTCGCTGGCGCGGACGTAGGTGCCGATGCCGCCATTCCACAGCAGGTCCACAGGCATGCGCAGGATCGCGCGGATGACCTCGGCCGGCGGCAGGCTCGTGGCCTCGACGCCGAGCATCGCGCGTGCCTGCGGCGACAGGGCCAGCGACTTCCCCTGGCGCGAGTGCACACCGCCGCCGGGCGACAGTCGCCGCGGGTCGTAGTCGTCCCAGCCGGACCGCGGCAGCCGGAACAGGCGCAGGCGCTCGGCATGGCTCGCGGCGGCGTCCGGCGAAGGATCGAGGAAGATGTGCTGGTGATTGAACGCCGCCAGCAGGCGGATGTGCGGTGACAGCAGCATGCCGTTGCCGAACACGTCGCCGGACATGTCGCCGATGCCAGCAACGGTGAAATCCTGGTTCTGGATGTCGACGCCCAGTTCGCGGAAGTGGCGCCGCACCGACTCCCAGGCACCGCGGGCGGTGATGGCCATCTGCTTGTGGTCATAGCCCGCTGAGCCACCGGAGGCAAAGGCGTCGCCGAGCCAGAAGCCGTATTCGGCGGAGATTGCGTTGGCTGTGTCCGAGAAGGTCGCGGTGCCCTTGTCGGCGGCGACGACCAGATAGGCGTCGTCACCGTCATGGCGCACGACCCCCGGCGGTGGCACCACCCGGCCGCCGACCACGTTGTCGGTGACGTCGAGCAGCGCGCGGACGAATCCGCGATAGCATTCCGTGCCCTCGCGTAGCGCCTCCTCGCGCCCGGCAGGCAGGCGGCGCGGCACGAAGCCGCCCTTGGCCCCGACCGGAATGATCACGGTGTTCTTGACGTTCTGGGCCTTCATCAAGCCGAGGATCTCGGTGCGGAAGTCCTCGCGTCGGTCCGACCAGCGCAGGCCGCCGCGTGCCACCTGGCCCATGCGCAGGTGCACGCCCTCGAAGCGTGGTGAGTGCACGAAGATCTCGAACATGGGCCGTGGCAGCGGCGTCTCCGGTACCCGGCGTGGGTCGATCTTCAGCGCCAGGCAGGGCCTGGCCGCCCCGTCGGGCCCGGCCTGGAAGTAATTGGTCCGCAGCGTGGCCTCGATCGCAGCATGGAAGGCCCGCAGGATGCGGTCGTCGTCGCCGCGCGCGACCCGTGCCAGCAGGCGCTCGAAGAGGCCGCGCTGGCGCAGGGTACGGCGTCGCGCCAGCGTCCGGTCCGGCCGTGGATCGAAGCGCGCCAGGAACAGTCGCAGCAGGCAGCCGGCGGCTTCCGCATTGCTCGCCAGTGCCTCCTCCATGTAGGCCTGGGACAGCGGCAGCCCGAGCTGTACGAACCAGCGCGCGTAGCTGCGCAACACGGTCACCTCGCGCCAGTCGAGATCCGCCGCCAGTACCAGCCGGTTGAAACCGTCGTTGTCCGCGTAACCGTGCCAGACGCTGGCGAACGACGACTTGAAGCGCGGACCATCGTTCGCGAGTTCGATGCGTATGCCGCGCGGATGCTCGAGTTCGAAGTCCTGGATCCAGAACCGGCCGGCGGCCGACCCGATCTCGTAGGGACGCTCGCTGATCAGGCGCAGGCCCAGGTTCTCGATCGTCGGCAGGACATCGGAAATCGGGATCGGACGGTCCTGGCGGTACAGCTTGAACTGCACGCGGTGTGCCGGCTGGCCCTCGGCCCGGTACAGATGCATGTGCAGGCCATCGGGGTCGGCGGCCAGCGCCGCGAGGGTGGCAATGTCGGTGAGCGCGGCCGCGGGCGGCGTGTCTTCCTGGTAGGCCGCCGGGAAGGCCTGTCCCCAGTCGTGCATCAGGCGACGGGCGGCGGTCTCGTCCCGGTCCTGCTGCAGGCGGTCCCGCAGGTGGTCCTGCCAGGTGCGGACGGTCTCGCGGATGCGTCGCTCGAGCTCGGCCGCGTCCTGTAACTGGACGGTGCCGGGCGGTGTGCGGACCAGCAGGTGCACGCGGGCGAGCGCGGATTCCGACAGCTGGACCTGCGATTCCACCGCCTGGCCACCGAAGGCCTCGAGCGCGAGGCGCTCGATGCGTTCGCGGACCTGGGTGTTGTAGCGATCGCGCGGCACGTAGATGAGGCAGGACTGGAAGCGCCCGAACACGTCCCGGCGCACGAACAGGCGCACCTGGGCGCGCTCATAGAGATTGACGATGCCCCGCACCATCCGCGCGAGGTCGGCCACGCTCGCCTGGAACAGCTCGTCCCGCGGAAAGGTCTCGATCACGTGGGCGACGGCCTTGCTGTCGTGACTCGAGGGCAGCTGGCCGAACTGCGCGATGACGCGCTGCACCTTGTGGCGCAGCACCGGAATGTCGCCGGGACTATGGCTGTAGGCCGATGAGGTCCACAGTCCGATGAAGCGGCGCTCCCCGGTCACCTGTCCGGCGCCGTCGAAGGTCTTGACACCGACATAGTCGAGGTAGGTCGCCCGGTGGACGGTCGCGACCGAGTTCGCCTTGGTGATGATCAGCGGATCCGGCGCGCGTGCGAATTCGCGGACCTCGCCACGCAGCTCGATTGGACGCTCGCGTCGCCGCCGGCGGCCGCGCAGCAGCCCGAGCCCGGTGTCCGGCAGCGGCTCGAGCAGGTCGTAATGGCGACCGCGCCGCAGGCGGTACTCGCGGTAGCCGAGCAGCGTGAAATGGTTGTCGGCCATCCAGCGGAGCAGGGCCTCGGTTTCGCGCAGCTCGCGGGCCGGTACGCCCGGGAGACCGGCAGCGAGTTCGCCGGCGATCGCGAGAGCCCGGTCACGCATCCGCCGCCAGTCCCTGGTGGCGCGCGATACGTCATCGAGCGTCGCGCGGATGCGCCGCTCGAGTGCGGCGAGACGCTGCGCGTCTGTCTCCCGGTCGACCTCGATGAACTGCCAGGACTCGGTCCGCGCCGCCGGGGGCGTGGTGTCGAGGAACACGCCGGTCAAGCGCCCGCGGCGGTCGCGCGTGACGGAGAATACCGGATGCGCCAGCAGGTGAACGGCCAGTCCGGATTGCGCGCAGACAATGCCGAGCGAATCGACCAGGAACGGCATGTCGTCGGTGATGACCGCGATGATGGTGTGCCCGGAACCGAAGCCGTCACGGCGCGGTTCCGGGTTGAAGACCCGTAGCAGCGGGCGGCCGGAGCGCCGGCGCTGGCCGAGTGCGAGCAGCGAGAGTGCCGCACCGGCGAGGTCCCGCTCAGTGCGGGCAGCGAGGTCCAGTTCGGAGACGCCGCGGAAGAAGAGTCGGGTGAACCGGCCGGCGGCTACCGGCAGCCGCCGCGGCGCGAGACGCCGCGCATGGGCGGCGATCCGGTCAATGAGGTCCCGGCGCGCGGCCGGGATGGTGCCTGGCATCGGTGCTCCCTGCGCTTCCGGCCCATCCCGGGGAGGCCGGAAACGTGCGGCGGATTATACACGGCCTCACGCTGGCTCAGAGCGCGCCCGCCAGAACGCCAACGATTGCGAGCGGGCACAGGTAGCGCAGCAGTGCGAGCAGTACGGTGGCGACCCGGGCGTCGCGCCCGAAGTCCGTGCCGATGTGCCGGCGGGCCAGGCGCCACCCGACCAGGATGCAGGTCAACAGGGCGCCGGCCGGCAGCAACAGGTTGGCGGCGATGAAGTCGGTGAGGTCGAAGATGGTCGCGGTCCGGAAGCGCTCGAATGCCGCGAGCGGGTGCACCTCGCGCCAGAGATTGAAGGACAGGACCGTGCCGATGCCGGCGAGCCAGGTCGCGGCGGCAATCAGCGCGATCGCGCGGCCGCGCCGCAGGTCGTAGCGCTCCATCAGCCAGGCGCCGGCGGGCTCGAAGCCGGCGATCGCCGATGACAACGCCGCAAAGGCCAGCAGCACGAAGAACAGGGTGCCGATCAGCGTGCTGCCCGGCATGTCGACGAAGATCGAGGGCAGCACGATGAAGGCCAGCTGTGGCCCGTGCGCCGGATCCACGCCGGAGCCGAACACCAGCGGAAAGATCAGCAGGCTGGCGAGCACCGAGGCGAGCACGATCGAGCTCACGACGATCACGGCCGATCGTGGCAGCGACTCGTCCGCGGTCACGTGGCTGCCATAGGCCATCATGATCGCCATGCCGACGCCGGTCGCGAAGAACGCCTGGCCCACGGCGGCCAGCACCAGCTCGCCGCTGAGCTGCGACAGATCGACGTGAGTCAGGAAGGCGATGGCCGCGTGCGCGTCGCCCTGGCTGAGCGCGTAGGCGGCGAGGCCGATCAGGATGCCGAACAGGCCCGGCAGCATCACTTCGTTCGCGCGCTCGATGCCGCGATGCAGGCCGGCGATCGAAATCGCCACGGTCGCCAGCATGAACAGTGCGTGCCAGAACGCGAGCCGCCAGGGATCGGCCAGCAGCGCCGCGAAGCGGGCGGCGAGCTCGGCGGAGTCGAGTCCTGCCGCAGCACCCGAGGCATAGGCGCCGACGTAGGCGAATACCCAGCCGCCGATCACCGTGTAGTAGCTCATGATCAGCAGCATCGCGAGCGTGCCAAGGGTCCCGATCGCAGCCCAGCGCGGGGAGCGGCCGGCCGCGGTGGCGACCCGGCCGGCCGCGGCCGGGACGTTCGGCCCACCGCGCCGGCCGAGCATGAACTCCGCGGTCAACAGTGGCACGGCGATCAACACGCAGGCCAGTACGAACACGAGGACGAACAGGCCGCCGCCGTACTGGCCGGCGAGAAACGGGAAACGCCACAGCGATCCCAGGCCGACGGCTGCCCCGGCCACGCAGAGATAGAAGGCCAGGTGCGAGGACCAGGTTTCGACTTTTTCAGCCATGCCAGCTCCGCGCAGTCCGGTGTTACCTTGCCAGCGTAGCCGAGAATCGGCGCGCGTGTCTGCAGTGTCGCGGCGAAGGTGAAATCAGGGGACAATGCGCCATCCGGCAGCCCGGAGAGGCAACTCGATGAAATGGCGCAACGCACGACGCAGCACGAACGTCGAGGATCGTCGGGGCATGGCAGGGGGCGGCCTGAAGCTCGGCCTGGGCGGAATCGGCGCGGTGATCGTGATCGGCCTGCTGCTCGGCAGGAACCCGCTCGAGATGCTCGGACTCGTAGCCCAGATGCAGCAGACTTCCGCGCCGCCGGCGGACGGAACGGCGGCTCCACCGGGCGATGACGAGGCCGCGCAGTTCGTCGCCAGCATCCTCGGCGAGACCGAGGACGTCTGGAGCGCGATCTTCACGGCCAGCGGCCAGGAATACCAGCCGCCAACGCTGGTGTTGTTCAGCGGCCAGGTGGACTCGGCCTGCGGTGGAGCGTCGGCGGCAGCCGGGCCGTTCTATTGCCCGGGCGACCAGAAGGTCTACATTGACCTCGGCTTTTTCCAGCAGATGGAAGGCCGGCTGGGTGGAGGCGGCGATTTTGCCGAGGCCTACGTGATCGCCCACGAGGTCGGCCACCATGTGCAGACGCTGACCGGCGTGGCGGGCCGCGTCAACGATGCGCGCCGCCGGGGCGCACAGGTCGAGGGCGATGGCGGCCTGCTGGTGCGCCAGGAGTTGCAGGCGGACTGCTACGCCGGCCTGTGGGCTTACCACGCCGAGCGGCGCCACGCCTGGCTGGAAGCGGGCGATGTCGAGGAGGCGCTCAACACAGCTACCGCCATCGGCGATGACACTTTGCAGCGGCAGTCGCAGGGAGCTGTTGTGCCGGATGCCTTCAGTCATGGCTCAGCAGCCCAGCGCGTGCGCTGGTTCCGGGCTGGTTTCGAGAGCGGCGATCCGGCGCGCTGCGACACCTTCGCGGCCGACCCGCTGTAGCTGGCCGGCGGTCGGCCGGGTGCGGTTCAGTCGGTGCCGGCGCCGGCCAGGAAGTCGAGGGAGGCCTGCAGCAGCGCCCGGGTACCCAGCGGCAGCGCTGCCTCGTCGACGAAGAACTCCGGAGAGTGATTCGTTGGCGCGGACGCTGCGTCCGGACCGGGTGGCGTGGCGCCGACGAAGAAGAAGAGCGCGGGAGCATGCTGCCCGTAGAAGCTGAAGTCCTCGGAACCCGTGATCGGCGGGATTTCGATCAGCCGGCCGCCGGCGGCGCGGGCCAGGCTTGGCCGCAGGCGCGCCGTCAGTGCCGGATCGTTGCGGGTTACCGGGTAGCCCTGCTCGTCCGGTATCTTCGTCTCGACCCTGGCGCCATGGGCGGCCGCGACGTGTTCGGCCACGCTCTTCAGTCCTGCGAAGACCTTGTCGCGCATGTCCGGCTCGAAGGTGCGGATCGTGCCGATCAGTTCGACCGAGTCCGGGATGATATTGGAGCGGATACCACCGTGGATGGCGCCGAAGGACAGCACCACCGGTGCACGCGTGAGGTCCACTTGGCGGCTGACCACGGTCTGTGCGCTGGTGATGATTTCGGCCGCGGCGACGATCGGATCGATACCGCTCCATGGGCGCGAGCCGTGGCTCTGGCGCCCGATCACCCGGATGCTGAAGGAATCGCCCGCGGCCATGAACGGACCGGCGCGGGTGGCGATGGTGTCCGAGGGCATGCCGGCGATCACATGCAGGCCGAGCACTGCGTCCGGTGTGAAGTCCTGGAACAATCCCTCGGCCAGCATCATCGCGGCACCGCCGTCCTCGCCGTCTGGCGCTCCTTCCTCGGCCGGCTGGAAGATGAACATGACCTCACCCGGAAGCTTTCCTCGAATTGAGGCGAGCGCCTGGGCAACGCCCATCAGGATCGCCGTATGAGTGTCGTGACCGCAGGCATGCATGACGCCGGTCTGCTGGCCGCGGTACTCGGCGACGACCCGGGAGGCAAACGGCAGGTCCACGCGTTCCGTGACCGGCAGTGCGTCCATGTCCGCGCGCAGCGCCAGCCGGGGCCCCGGCCGGCCGCCACGCAGGATGCCGACGACGCCGGTATGGGCAATGCCGGTGCGCACCTCGAGGCCGAGCCCGCGCAGGTGGTCGGCAACGAGTTTCGCGGTGCGGAACTCACGGTTGCCGAGCTCGGGATGCTCGTGGAGGTCGCGGCGCCAGGCGAGGACCGGAGCGGCGACCTCGGCGGCGAGCGCAGCGGCGTCACCGGGCGGTGCTTCGTCCGCGAGTGCCGTGGCGCTGGCGAGCAGGGTGAGGGTAAGCAGGCGGACGGTCGTGGACATCGGCAATCTCCGTTCAGCGGACATTGCATCATGCCTGATCTTGGCCCGCGGATGCTCCCGGCAGGGGTCAATACAGGTGTATTGACAGGCCTCCGGAAGCCGGTCAGCTCAGCGCAGCACGACGGTCCGGTTGCCGTGCACGAATATGCGGCGCTCCGCGTGCCAGCGGACCGCGCGATTCAGGGCCACGCTCTCGAGGTCGTGACCGATGCTGGTCAGCTCCTCAGGGTCCATGTTGTGGTTCACGCGCTCCACTTCCTGTTCAATGATCGGGCCGTCGTCGAGATCCTCGGTCACGTAGTGCGCGGTCGCGCCGATCAGCTTGACGCCGCGCTCGTAGGCCTGGTGATAGGGTCGCGCGCCCTTGAAGCCGGGCAGGAAGGAATGGTGGATGTTGATTGCGCGGCCGGCGAGGAGTCGGCAGGCCGCGGCGGACAGCACCTGCATGTAGCGCGCGAGCACCAGCAGTTCCGCACCGGTCGACTCGAACAGTTCGAGGAGCCGGGCTTCCTGCGCCAGCTTGCCATCGGGCCCGATCGGCAGGCAGTGGTAGGGCAGGCCGTACCACTCGGTGAGCCGGCGCTGGTCGTCGTGGTTCGATACCACGCCGGCGACGTCGACCGGCAGCGTGCCGCTGTGCCAGCGGTTCAGCATGCTGTTCAGGCAGTGACCCTGGCGCGAGACGGCGATCAGCATTCGGCAGCGGCGGGCGGCTTCATGCAGCTGCCAGTCCATGCCGAAGCGCGCGGCGGTTGGGCTGAAGGCGGTCGCAAAGCCGGCCGGGCCGGGCAACTGGCCGGTCCCCGCGTCCTGGAACACTGCGCGCAGGTACGAGCGGTTGCCCGGCGGATCGCGGAAATGCTGAGTCTCGGTGATCAGCGCGCCGCGCTCGGCCAGGAAGCCGGTGATCGCCGCGACAATGCCGGTCGTGTCCGGGGTCGAGGTGGTCAACACATAGCTTGGTGGCTGCAAATCGGTTCACTCCCTGTGGTCGAGGCCGGCGGCCGCATCGACGAGCCAATCGTACAGCCAGCGCGCCGCCGACGCCTCCACGGTCAGCTCGTAACCATCGATGGCTGTGCGTCGGACGAGCACCGCGAGCTGCGCGAACCGTGTTCGGGTGCAGGCATCCGGCGGAAACGCGGCGGGCGACAGGTCCAGGCCACAGCCGCGGGCGAGCAGCGCAGTCGCGTCATCGCCGGTGAGCGCGATCGTGGCCAGCGCATCCGACAGGTCGGTGATCGCGCCGGCACGCCCGGTGCAGGCGGTGGCGGTCATCGCCACGAGCCGCGCCGGCTCCATGCCGCTTGCCTGCAGCATCCAGAGATCCGGCGCGATCCGGCAGATCACGGGGATTGGCCCGGCCCAGCGGTTGATCCGGTCCGGCAGCGGTATGCCGCCCACCCGGAGTGCGGCTGGTGCCGCGGCCAGCTCGCGGGCGGAGAGCTGCAGCCGCACCCAGGCGAGCGGCGGTGGCACTGTCAGTCGCAGGCGCGGCGACAGGGTCAGGGTGCCCGGCGGCAGGACCGGTTGCGGTTCCAGCGGGGCGACCTCAGGCATGCAGGCGTACTCCCTGCGGGTCGTAGAAGGGCGCTGCGACGACTTCGGCCGTGCACTGGCGGTCGAGATCGTGCACCGCCACTCGCTCGCCGCGGCGAGCGTGGCCGCCGCGCAGGAGCGCGAGCGCAATCGGACGCCCGAGCACCGGCGACACCGCGGCCGAGGTCACCCAGCCGTCGCTGCCTTCGCGGGTACCGGCCAGGCGCAGGTGTGCGCCGGGCACGAGCACTCCGGCATCCGTCCCCGTCAACCCGACCAGCTGCAGGCGATCCGCGCGCCGGTTGTCGGCGCGCGTGAGCGAGCGCCGGCCGATGAAATCAGCGTTCTTCTTCGCCGCGATTTCTCCCCAGCCGACGTCAGCGGGCGCGGTCGTCCCGTCGGTGTCCACGCCAACGTGCAGGAAGCCCTTTTCGAGGCGCAGCAACAGCACCGTCTCGATGCCGTACGGTGTGATGCCGGCATCGGCGCCCGCTGCCAGCAGCCGGCGCCACAGCGCGGCGCCGCAGCGCGCCGGCACGTTGAGTTCGTAGCCGAGCTCGCCGGAGTAGCTCACCCGGTAAAGTCTGGCCGGCACTCCGGCGAGGCGACCCTCGCGCACCGAGAGATGCGGTAGCGACTCGCCATCAATCGGGAAATCGGGCCCGAGCCGGGCGAGGATAGCGCGCGCGCGCGGACCCGAGAGCGCGACGGTCGCCCACTGTGCGGTGATCGGCGTGACGCAGACCTCGAGCTCCGGCCACTCGCACTGGCGCCATTCATCCAGCCACAGCCCGATGCGTGCCGCCGCACCGCTGGTCGTCGTGACCAGCCAGCGGTCGGCGTCGAGGCGCGCGACGGTGCCGTCGTCGATGATCACGCCAGCCTCGTTCAGCATCAGCCCATAGCGCACCCGGCCCGGCGCCAGCGTCCGCATGTTGTTGCAGTAGAAGCGGTCGAGGAATACGCCCGCATCCGCGCCGGTGACTTCGATCTTGCCGAGCGGCGAGGCGTCGTAGATGCCGGCGGCACTGCGCACCGCAAGCGCCTCGCGCCGGATCGCCTGTTGCGCGGTCTCGCCGGCGTGCGGGTAGCAGCTCGGGCGCATCCAGCCGCCGGCCTCCCACCACTGCGCACCGAGGGCCTCGTGCTCCGTGTGTGCCGGCAGCCGCCGGCGCGGGGCGTAGCGCTCGCCGGTCTGCCGTCCGGCCAGCGCACCGAGGGTCACCGGCGTGTACGGCGGACGGAAGGTCGTCGTGCCGATCGCGGCCGGGTCACGGCCCGTCTGCGCCGCGACCGTCAACATTGTGTTGCGGTTGCTCGTGCGACCCTGGTCGATCGACATGCCGGCGGTGGTGTAGCGCTTCACGTGCTCGATGTGCTCGTAGCCCTCGCGCACTGCGAGCTCGATGTCAGCGACCGTGACGTCGTGCTGGAAATCGAGCCACTGCCGGCGCGCACGGCCGGCCGGCGTGCGGACCACCGTCGCGGTTGCCGCGGCGGCGGCCGCACCCGCTGTGGCGACGTTGCGCTGCCGGGAGAGATGGACGGTCGGCACCCAGCCGCCCGACATGCCGAGCGCATCGCAGGCGATCTCGCGCAGATCGCCGATGCTGCCGTTCGCGCGCCGGCGGCCGACTCGCAGGCCGCGCAGCCGGCGCCGGCCTTGCGCGCGCACGACGACGGTACCAGCCGCGACCTCGATGCCCTGCTCGCGCAATGCGGCGGCGAGGGTGGATGGCACTTCGTCGCGGCTGTCGAGCAGCAACGGCACCGCGACGCCGGCGCTCGCGAGATCGAGCGCCGCGACATAGGCCGAATCGTTGTTGGTTGCGAACACGATCCGCCGGCCTGCGGCGACGGCATGGCGGTTGGCATACCGGCGGATCGCGCCGGCCAGCAGGATGCCCGGCAGATCGTTGTACTCGAACACCAGCGGCTGCTCGATCGCACCGGTCGCAACGAGCGTTTGCGCCGCATGCACCCGCCAGTAACGCTGGCGCAGCTGGCCGGCAGTACTGGCCGGATTGAGACGCTGCAGCAGGCCGGCATGACCGTGATCGTAGAGTCCGAATACTGTCGTCGCCGGCAGCAGGGTTGCGCGCGGTGCCGCGCGCAGTTCGGCGACCACGCGCCCGACCCAGTCCATCGCCGGCGCTCCATCGATCCGTTCGCGCGAGCCGAGCAGTTCGCCGCCGAACTCGCAGTCCTGGTCGGCGAGGATCACCGCCAGGCCGGCCTGCGCGGCCGCGAGAGCAGCCTTGAGGCCAGCCGGCCCGCTACCGGCGATGAGCAGGTCGCAGTGAGCGCTGATCGTCTCGTAACGCGCAGGATCGGGCAGCCGCGGAGCCGGGCCGAGGCCGGCCGCGCGGCGGATCCACGGCTCGTAGAGATGCCATGAGGGCCAGAGGAAGGTCTTGTTGTAGAAGCCGGCCGGAAACAGCGGCGCCAGGGCATCGACGATTCGCCCCAGATCGAAACCGATGCCGGGCCAGGCATTCTGGCTGCGGACTTCGAGTCCCTCGCGAACGGGGATCATCGTCGCGCAGGCACTCGGGTCCGTCTCCGCGCCGTGGCCGAGGGTCACCAGTGCGTTCGGTTCCTCGACGCCCGCCGCGAGCAGGCCGCGCGGGCGATGGAACTTGAAGCTCCGGCCGACGATGCGGATGTCGTTCGCGAGCAGCGCCGAGGCGATGGTGTCGCCAGCGAAGGCCGTGAGCTCGCGTTTGTTCCAGCGCCAGCGCAGCGGCCGGGCCCGGTCGATGCGGCCACCGGTCGGGAGGCGGTATCCCATCAGTGCGCCACTCCGGAGGCCGCGCCTTCATCGACCAGTGCGCCGGTCGTGAAACGCTCGAGTCCGAAGGACGTGATCAGCTCGTGCGGCCGGTCGTGCGCCATTGTCCAGGCCATCGTCTCGCCGCCGGCCGGAATTGCCTTGAAGCCGCCGGTGCCCCAGCCGGCGTTGAGGTAGAGCCCGGCGACCGGCGTCAGGCCCATGATCGGGCTGGTGTCCGGCGAGATGTCGACGATGCCGGCCCACTGGCGCATCACCCGCAGTCGGCTGAGCGCGGGGAACAGTTCGACCGCGGCCTGCGCGTTTGCCTCCAGCACCGGCAACCCGCCGCGCTGTGCGTAGGAGTGGAAGATGTCAGCGCCGCCGCCGATGACGACTTCGCCGCGGTCCGACTGGCTGAGATAGACGTGGATCGCCGGCGACAGCAGTACGGTGTTCAGCAGCGGCTTCACCGGTTCCGTGACCATCGCCTGCAGGGCCATGCTGTTGAGTGGCAGCTCGAGTCCGGCACGGCGGGCGAGGACCGAGGAATGCCCGGCGACCGCAAGACAGACCCGCGGAGCGGCAATGCGTCCGCGGGTCGTTTCGACACCGGTGACCCGGCCGCGCTCGAGCAGGAAGCCGGTGACCTCGCAGCCCTGGATCAGATCCACGCCCAGCCGGCCAGCCGCGCGCGCGAAAGCCCAGACGACCGCGTCGTGGCGCGCGATGCCGCCGCGCCATTGCACGGCGCCGCCCTCGATCGGATAGCGGCAGCGCAGGTTCAGCGCCGGTTCGAGGCGGCGCAGCTCGTCGACGCTCAGCAGTTCGGCGTCGACACCATTCATCCGGATGGCATTGGTCGCGCGGCGCAGGACCTCCAGGTCGTGCGGGCTGTGCGCAAGATTGATCTTGCCGCGCTGGCTCAGCATCACGTTGTAGTTGAGCTCGCGGCTCAAACCCTCGTAGAGCCGGAGCGAGCGTTCGAAGAAGCGGGAGCTGGGCAGGTGGAAATAATCCGAGCGCACGACCTGGGTGTTGCGCCCGGAATTGCCGTGGCCGATCGCGCCCTTGTCGAGCACGGCGATATTGCGCATACCGTGCCGCGCCGCGAGAAAATACGCGGTGGCAAGGCCGTGGCCGCCACCACCGACGATCAGTGCATCGTAAGCCGCCTTCGACTCAGCGCAACGCAGCGCCCGCGGCCAGTGGCGGTGGCCGCTGAGCGCGTGACCGAACAGGACCGGCAGGGAATACCTCGCCATCGTCATCTGCTGCTGGCTGCTGCGGCCCGTCCGTACACTAGTGTATGGGGAAGTCTCCGGAATGCGTCCACCGCTGTCAAGCGCCGGCCCGGTCAGGCGGGGCGGCCGGTCAGCACCTTCACGTAGTACGGCAGCAGCTTCAGGCGCTCGCGCCGGGTCTGCCGGACGCCGAGCGCGTAGTAGCCGATCTGGTGGTAATAGGTCACGCGCGCCCGCACCAGCGCCTCGGGATTCCCGTAGCCGAGGTCCATGAACACCTGGCGCAACACCTCGATGCGCCGGTCGTCGGCGCGGCGGACAACGCGGGCGACCTTCGGCGAGGTGCGGGCCCAGTCGCGGATCGCCGCATCCCAGGCCGGATCGTACTCTGTCTCCTGGAGCCACAGATCGACGAGAGCCCTGAACTCCCGGATGCCATGACGCGTATCGTGGCGCAGGATGCCTTCGAACAGGGCAGCGCTGGTCCGCTCCCAGTACGCCAGCAGCTCGTCCAGCAATCTGGCGCGGCTGCGGAAGAACCAGTAGAACCCTCCGCGGGTGACGCCGAGTCGGCGCGCCAGCTTGCCGACCTCGACGCCGCCGATGCCGGCCTCGATCAGCGCCGACCTCGCGGCGTCCAGCCACGCTTCGCGACCGAGTGGCGCCGGGCGCTTGCCGCCCGGAACGGCTCGTGCTCGCCGGCGCGGCCCCGCCTTGTCCGTCGCGCCCACGCGACCCCCGTGGCCAGCCGGACCGCGCACCCGGGCCCTCACCGCCGCTGCGCCCGGCGGCCGCGCAGCTCGCGGGCCGGCGCCGCCGGCGGTGCCGGCGCCAGCACGCCACCGGCCTTGACCTCGCGCAGCACGAAGCTCGTGCGCACGGTCGAGACTCCTGGCAGGGTGAACAGGAAATCCTCGAGAAAGCGGTCGTAGCCGGCCATGCCGGTGACGTAGATGCGCAGCAGGAAGTCGGCGTCCCCGGTCACCGCCAGGCAATCGAAGACCTCGTCGCGCTCGGTGACCGCACGCTCGAACTGCACCGCGACGTCACGCGAGTGCCGGGCCAGCGTCACGTAGGTCAGCGCGCACAGCTGGTAGCCGAGGCTTGCGGGATCCACGATTGCCGTGAAGCGCCGGATCGTGCCGCCCGTGACGAGTCGCTGCAGCCGGCGCCAGCAAGCCGCGGCGGAGGTCCCGACCGACTCGGCGAGGCGCTGGTTGGTGATGCGGCCATCGCGCTGCAGCGCCGCCAGCATGCGCTGGTCGCAGGCATCGAGCGGGCGATCGGACATCCCGGATTCCTCCGAATGAATCTACCAGTCTGACGCCTGTTGCACAAAGGATCATTCAAAGAATCGCTCCTCAGGACAATAAACGCAAGCCAATTTCGCCGCAAGGGGCATAGGATTTCCAGCTTCTGCAACCGGCTCCGGCCAGCGCCACGGGGGTTCCCATGCACCGCGATACCGTCCTGATCAACGGCCGCACGCTCACGATCGGCGAGCTGATGTGCGTAGCCTTCCTCGACTTTCCGGTGGCGCTCGACCCGGATCCGGCCTGCCTCGCGCAGGTGCGGGCTTCGCGTGCGCTGAATGACCAGCTGATTGCCGAGGGCAAGCCGATCTACGGTGTCACCACCGGCTTCGGCGACAGTTGCGACCGGCAGCTGTCACGCGAGCGCGTGGACGAGCTGCAGCGCAACCTGCTGCGCTGCCTCGGTTCCGGCACCGGCGAATACTTCGGCGTGCCCGAGGGCCGCGCGATCCTGCTCGCCCGGCTCAATTCCAACACCAAGGGCTATTCGGGCGTGCGGGTAGAACTGCTGCAGCAGATGGTCGACTTCCTGAACCATGGCATCACGCCGTGCATCCCGGTGCAGGGTTCGGTGGGTGCGAGCGGCGACCTGGTGCCGCTGTCCTATCTCGGCGCGACGCTGTGTGGCGACCGCGAGGTCTGGTTCCGCGGCCGGATCATGCCAGCCGCCGAGGCGCTGGCCGAATGCGGCCTGAAGCCGTTGACGCTGCGCGCCAAGGAAGGGCTTGGGATCGTCAATGGCACCTCGGTGATGACCGGCGTCGCGGCGATCAACCTGTTCCGCGCCGCGCAGATCGTCGAATTCTCGGCACTGACCACGGCCATGACCACCGAGGCACTGCTCGGCGTACGCAACGCCTTCGAGCCGCTCGCCCACGTGCTGAAGAACCATCGTGGCCAGCAGCGCTTCGCGGCCCAGGTGCTGGCCTGGCTCGACGGCAGCCACCTGGCGCGCAACCTCGACGAGGTGTTCGCCGAGGTTGGCGCCTTCGACGGCGCCGAGGCGCGGCGGCTGCGCCTCAAGATCCAGGACCGCTATTCGATCCGCTGCTCGCCGCAGATCGCGGGCGTGCTCGACGACGTACTCGAATGGGCGACGCAGTGGATCGAGAACGAGCTGAACTCCGCCAACGACAATCCGCTGTACGACGCCGCGACCGGGCACCTGTTCAACGCCGGCAACTTCTATGGCGGGCATGTGTGCATGGCGATGGACGCGCTGAAGACCGCGGTCGCCAACGTCGCGCAGATGGCCGAGCGCCAGCTCGAGCTGATCATCGACGAGAAGTTCAGCAATGGCCTGCCGGCCAACCTCGTCGACCCGGGCCGCAGCGAGGAACAGCGCGCCGTGTTCCACGGCTTCAAGGGCATGCAGCTCGCCTGCACCTCGCTGCTGGTCGAGGCGCTGATGCGCTGCAACCCGGCCTCGGTGCACTCGCAGTCGACCGAATGCCACAACCAGGACAAGGTTTCGCTCGGCGTGCACGCCGCGCGCGACTGCGCGCTGGTGATCAACCTGACCGAGAAGATCGTCGCGATGCAGCTGATCGCGCTGGCGCAGGCCGTCGAGATCCGCGGCGCCGACCGGCTGGGCCCGACGCGCGCCGCGTTCGACTTTGTCCGCAGCCATGTGCCGTACATGACCGAGGACATGCAGCTCGATCGCCCGATCCGCGAGATGGTCGCGGCCTTCCGCGACAACAGCTTCGCGCCGCTGTTCCGGATGGGCGAGCCGCAACCGCTGCTCCGCCTGCTGGCAAAGCTGTAATATTGGGGACAGTCCCCTTTTCCGGGAGCTGCCGATGCTGACGATTGAATGCCCGTTTTGCGGCCCGCGTGACGAGCCCGAGTTCAGCTATGGCGGCGAGTCGCATATCGCGCGCCCGGGGCCGGGCTGCAGCGACGAGGAATGGGGGCGCTATCTGTATTTCCGGGCCAATCCGCGGGGTGAGCTCGCCGAGCGCTGGTGCCATACGCATGGCTGCGGGCAGTGGTTCAATGTGCTGCGCGACACCGTGAGCCACGAGATCTCCGCCGTCTACCGGGTGGATGAGCCGCGGCCGGTGGCCGGCAGCAGCGCGCGCTGAATCAGCTGGTGTCGCCGGCGATGGTCGAACGACTGCCGGCATTTTTCAGGCGACCCGGGCCGTGGCTGGCGCTGGCGCCGGCTCTGGTCCTCGCTGCCTGGCTTACGCGTGGCGTCGTGACCCCGGCCATCGAGGTCTATCAGGTCAGCGCCGCACCGCTGGTCGCAAATGTCGTCGCGACCGGACGGGTGCAGACGCGTTCGCGCGTAACCATCGGCAGTGAGATCACCGGAACGCTGGTTGAACGGCTGGTCGCCGAGGGCGCCGGGATCGCCGCCGGCGACCTGGTTGCGCGCCTTGAGGATCGCGAGCAGCGCGCCCGCGTCAGCGAGGCCGCGGCGGCGCTCGGCCAGCTGGCCGGGCGGCAGCGGCCGGAAGCCGCTGCGGCGCTCGCGGCCGCCGAAGTGCGTCACGATCAGGCCGGGCGCGAGGCCGCGCGCCAGCGCGAACTCGCCGGTCGCGGCCTGGTCGCAACCGAGCGGGCCGAGCAGGCCGAACAGGCGCTGCAGCTCGCGGAGGCGGAATGGAAGCGCGCCCGGGTGGTGGCTGCGGCACTCGCCTCCGGCGGCGTCGAGGAGACGCTGCTGCGCGAGCGGCTGGCGACGGCCCGCGCGCAGCTCGCCCGCACCGAGATCCGCAGCCAGGTCGCCGGCACCGTGCTGCGCCGGCTCGCCGAGCCCGGCGACGTCGTGACGGCCGGCCGTGGCATCGTCGAACTCGCGGTCGATGGCGCGACCGAGGTGGTCGCCGCGGTCGACGAGCGCAGCCTCGACCGGCTGCAGCTGGGGCAACCGGCGCTGGTGTCCGCGGATGCGTTCCCCGACGAGCGCGTCCCCGGCAGCGTCACGTTCATCGCCCCGGCCGTCGACGTGCAGACCGGCACGATCGAGATCCGGGTCGTCGTGCCGGACCCGCCGGCGAACCTGCGCCAGGACATGACCGTCTCGATCGATGTCGAGGTCGGCCGGCGCGAGCGGGCGCTGGTGATCCCGACCGATGCGCTGCGCGAGTCCGCCGGCGACCGCGCGGCGGTGCTGCGGCTGCGCGCCGGGCGGATCGAGCGGGTCGCGATCCGGGTCGGCCTGCGCGGCCTCGGGCTTGCCGAGGTGCTCGAGGGACTGGACGCCGGCGACCTGGTGCTGCCCGGCAGCAGCACGCCCGCGGCCGGCTCCCGCGCCCGCCCGCGCCGCTGAGGCCGCCGGTCGTGCTGTGGTTCGAATGGACGCTGGCGACCCGGCTGCTGCGCGAGGGCCGCGCGCAGAGCCTGCTGATCGTCACCGGCATCGCGGTCGGCGTCGCCGTGATCGTTTTCCTGACGGCGCTGATCGGTGGGCTGCAGGCGCAGATCATCGAGCGCACGCTCGGCACGCAGTCGCACATCCGGATCCGCGCGCCGGACGAGGTTGCCCGGCCGCTGCGCGCGGGTACCGGGCAGCACCTGCTTTCGCGGGTCGACCAGCGAGCCCAGCGGCTGCGCTCGGTGGACCAGTGGCAGAGCCTGGTCGCTGCGCTCGCCGGCTTCGCCGAGGTCACCGCGGTGTCGCCGCTCGCCTCCGGCCCGGCGCTGGCCCGGCGCGGCAGCGCCAGCCGCTCGGTCGCGCTGATGGGCATCGAGCCGGCCCAGTACACGCGGATCGTGCCCGTCCCGCGTCACCTGGTCGCCGGGCGCTGGCAGGTGGCCGGCAACGACATCGCGATCGGCGCGCAGCTCGCCGCCGAGCTCGGCGCCGTGGTTGGCGACCGGATCCGGCTCGACGCCGGCACCGGCCGGGCCGACGTGTTCACGATTACCGGGATCTTCGAGCTCGGCACGCGTGAGCTGGATGCGCGCTTCGTCTACCTGGCGCTGCGCCCGGCCCAGGCGCTGCTCGACCTGCCGGGCGGCGTGTCCAGCATCGACCTGCGGGTACGCGACTACCTGCAGGCCGAGGCGGTCGCGCGCCGCATCGCCGCCCGGCTTGGCGTCACCGCCGAGAGCTGGATGACGATCAACCGCAACATCCTCGATGCGCTCGCGGCACAGACGCTCTCCAGCAACCTGATCCGCGTGTTCGTCGCGCTGGCGGCGGCGTTCGGCATCGCCAGCGTGCTGGCGGTCAGCGTCGTCCAGCGCGGCCGTGAGATCGGCATCCTGCGCGCGGTCGGCACGCAGCGCGCCCAGGTGCTGCGTATCTTCCTGCTGCAGGGCGCGATCGTCGGCCTGATCGGCGCCGCGCTCGGCAGCCTGATCGGCGGCGCGCTTCTGCTCGGCTGGGACGCGCTCGGCCTGGCGCGCAGCGGCCGCGGCGCCTTCGAGCTGCAGGTGACGCCCGCGCTGTTCCTGGCCGCGGCAGCGCTGGCGACGGTCGTCGGCATGCTGGCGGCGGTCGTGCCGGCGCGGCGGGCGGCGCGGCTCGACCCGGTCGAGGCACTGCGCAATGTCTGAACCGCCGGTGCTGGAACTGCGCGGCCTGCGCAAGCGCTACGCGGTCGGCACGCCGGGCGAGGTCGAGGTGCTGCACGGCATCGACCTGCGCCTCGGGCGGCACGAGTTCGCCGCGCTGATCGGCCCATCCGGGTCGGGCAAGAGCACGCTGCTCAACCTGATCGGCCTGCTGGATACGCCGTGCGCCGGCGAGCTGTGCCTGCTGGGCGAACCGACCCGCGCCCTCGACGATGGGCGCCGCACCAGCCTGCGCGGCCGCAGCATTGGCTTTGTGTTCCAATTCCACCACCTGCTGCCGGCATTCACGGCACTCGAGAATGTGCTGCTGCCGGCGATGGCCCGCGGCCGGCGCCCCACGATGGTGCAGCGGCAGGAGGCGCTGGCGCTGCTCGAGGCGGTCGGCCTTGGTCCGTTGGCTGACCGCAAGCCCTACGAGCTGTCGGGTGGCCAGCAGCAGAGGGTGGCGATCGTCCGGGCGCTGGCCGGCCGGCCCGACCTCGTGCTCGCCGACGAGCCGACCGGGAACCTCGACACCCAGGCCGCCGACGCCGTGTTCGCGCTGCTGCGGCGGCTGCACCAGGAGCGCGGCTTTGCGCTGCTGGTCGTCACCCATGATCCGCGCCTGGCCGGGCGCTGCGACCGCATCGTCGAGCTCGTGGACGGCCGGATCCGCAGTGACGCTTCCCGTTAGAAAAGAGAGGCTTCCCTGCGGCTGCCCGGATCCGTACACTTCCACTGGCCGCCCCCGTTTCTGGTCCGCTGGACCCCTTATTTGATGGCAGCGATGGACAGACGAGCTCCCCGATCGAACCGGGGGCGCGTGACGGCGCCCCTGCGGCAGGGTCTTTACGACCCGGCCTTCGAGCATGACGCCTGTGGCGTCGGCTTCGTCGTGGACATCCAGGGCCGAAAGTCGCACCGGATTCTCGAGCAGGCGATCCAGGTGCTGCGCAACCTTGACCACCGGGGGGCCTGCGGCTGCGAGCCGAATACCGGTGACGGCGCCGGTGTGCTGCTGCAGATGCCGCACCGGTTCCTGGTCGCCGCCGCGGACCGGGCCCACGTCACGCTGCCGGCGCCGGGCCAGTACGGCTGCGGGCTGGTGTTCCTGCCGCGCGACGTGAGCCGGCGGCGGCGGCTCGAGCAGCGCTTCGAGCAGATCGTCCAGTCCGAGGGCCAGGTGCTGCTCGGCTGGCGGACCGTGCCGACCGACAACCGCTCGCTCGGCGAGACCGCCCGCGCCTGCGAACCGTTCATGCGCCAGGTGTTCATCGGCCGCGATCCGCAGCTGGCCGACGACCTCGATTTCGAGCGCAAGCTGTACGTGATCCGCAAGCGCGCCTACAGCGAGATCCGGACCTCGACGCTGGACGGCGCCGAGCACTGGTACCTGTGCAGCCTGTCGCACAAGACGCTGGTGTACAAGGGCATGCTGCTGACCGAGCAGCTGGCCCGTTACTTCAAGGACCTGCTCGACCCGGCGATGGAGACGGCGCTGGCGCTGGTCCACTCGCGCTTCTCGACCAACACCTTCCCGAGCTGGGACCGTGCTCACCCGTACCGCTACCTGGCGCACAACGGCGAGATCAACACGCTGCGCGGCAACGTCAACTGGATGACGGCGCGCGAGGCGCGCTTCGCCTCCGAGGTGTTCGGCGAGGACATGGCCAAGATCCCGCCGATCGTCAACCCGAACGGCAGCGACTCGGCGATGTTCGACAACGTGCTCGAGCTGCTGGTGCTGGCGGGGCGCTCGCTGCCGCACGCGATGATGATGATGATCCCGGAGCCGTGGTCGAACCACGACGGCATGGATGACCAGCGGCTGGCCTTCTACCAGTACCACTCCAGCCTGATGGAGCCGTGGGACGGCCCGGCCTCGATTGCCTTCACCGACGGCGTGCGCATCGGCGCGGTGCTCGACCGCAACGGCCTGCGCCCGTCGCGCTACTACGTGACCCGCGACGGCCTGGTGGTGATGGCCTCGGAGGCGGGCGTGCTCGACATCCCGCCGCAGGACGTCGTCAGCAAGGGCCGCCTGCAGCCGGGGCGCATGTTCCTGGTCGATACCGAGCAGCAGCGCATCGTCGGCGACGAGGAGATCAAGCGGCAGGTCGCCGCCGAGCGGCCGTACCGGCAGTGGCTCGACGAGCACCTGGTCTATCTTGACCGGCTGCCGCCGGCGCCGGAGATCCCGGCCCCGGACCACGACACGCTGCTGCAGCGCCAGGTCGCCTTCGGCTACTCCTTCGAGGACCTGCGCATCCTGATCGCGCCGATGGCGCGCGACGGCGTCGAGGCGGTCGGCTCGATGGGCAACGACACGCCGCTCGCGGTACTGTCGGAGCGCCCGCGGCTGCTGTACGACTACTTCAAGCAGCTGTTCGCGCAGGTCACCAATCCGCCGATCGACAGCATCCGCGAGGAACTGATCACCGCGGCCGAGGTCTGGCTGGGCTCGGAGGGCAATCTGCTCGAGCCGCAGCCGGCCGATTGCCGGCGGCTCGAGCTGCCCGGACCGGTGCTCGACAACGAGCAGTTCGCCAGGATCCGCCGGCTCGACCTGCCGGGGCTGCGCGCCGCCGTGCTGCCGAGCCTGTTCCGGGTCGCGCGCGGCGAGAAGGGCCTGGCGGCGGCGATCGACGAGCTGCGCCGGCGCGCGCGGCGCATGATTGAAGACGAGGGCTTCAATGTCCTGATCCTGAGCGACCGCGGCGTCAATCGCGAACTGGCGCCGATCCCGGCGCTGCTGGCGGTCGCGGGTCTGCACCATTACCTGATCCGCGAGGGGCTGCGCACGCGGGTCAGCCTCGTGCTGGAGACCGGCGAGGCGCGCGAAGTGCATCATTTCGCGCTGCTGGTCGGCTTCGGCTGCAGTGCCGTCAACCCGTACCTGGCCTTCGAGACCATCGACGGCATGATCGCCGACGGCCTGCTGCCCGGGCTCGACCACCGCAGCGCCTGCAAGAACTTCGTCAAGGCCGCCACCAAGGGCGTGGTCAAGACGATGGCGAAGATGGGTATCTCGGCGGTGCAGAGCTACCACGGCGCCCAGGTGTTCGAGGCCATCGGCCTGCGCCAGGACCTGATCGACGAATACTTCACCCGCACCACCTCGCGGGTCGGCGGCATCGGCATCGACGGCATCGCCCGCGAGGCGCTGCTGCGTCACCGCCAGGCCTACCCGCCGCGGCCGGTTGACGGCCACAGCCTGGCCTCCGGTGGCCTGTACCAGTGGCGCGCCGACGGCGAGCACCACCTGTTCAACCCGGAGACCGTGCACCTGCTGCAGCAGGCGGTGCGCAGCAACAGCTACGCGACGTTCCGCCAGTACGCCGCACTGGTCAACGACCAGTCGCGGCACCGCTGCACGTTGCGCGGCCTGCTCGACTTCGCTCCCGGCACGCCGGTCCCGCTCGCCGAGGTCGAGTCGGTCGAGCGCATCCTGCTGCGCTTCAAGACCGGCGCGATGTCCTATGGTTCGATCAGCCAGGAAGCGCACGAGACGCTGGCGATCGCGATGAACCGCATCGGCGGCAAGTCCAACACCGGCGAGGGCGGCGAGGACCCGGAGCGCTATCGGCCGCTGCCAAACGGTGATTCGAAGAACTCGGCGATCAAGCAGGTGGCCTCGGGCCGCTTCGGCGTGACCAGCGAGTATTTGGTCAGCGCCAGCGAGCTGCAGATCAAGATGGCACAGGGCGCCAAGCCCGGCGAGGGCGGCCAGCTGCCCGGCACCAAGGTCTATCCGTGGATCGCCCGCACCCGGCTCACGACCGCCGGCGTCGGCCTGATCTCGCCGCCGCCGCACCACGACATCTATTCGATCGAGGACCTGGCCGAGCTGATCCACGACCTGAAGAACAGCAACCGCGACGCGCGCATCAGCGTCAAGCTGGTCGCCGAGGTCGGTGTCGGCACGATCGCCGCCGGTGTCGCCAAGGCGCACGCCGACGTCGTGCTGATCAGCGGCCACGACGGCGGTACCGGTGCCTCGCCGCGCAGCTCGATCTTCCATGCCGGCCTGCCGTGGGAGCTCGGCCTGGCCGAGACCCACCAGACGCTGGTGCTGAACAACCTGCGCAGCCGGATCCGGGTCGAGACCGACGGCCAGCTGAAGACCGGCCGCGACGTGGTCATCGCGGCGCTGCTCGGCGCCGAGGAATTCGGCTTCGCCACCGCGCCGCTGGTCTCGCTCGGCTGCGTGATGATGCGGGTCTGCCACCTGAACACCTGCCCGACCGGAATCGCCACCCAGGACCCGCGGCTGCGCGAGCGTTTCGCCGGCCAGCCCGAGCACGTGGTCAACTTCATGCGCTTCGTCGCCGAGGAAGTGCGTGAGCTGATGGCCGGGCTCGGCTTCCGCAGCATCGACGAGATGATCGGCCGGGTCGACCGGCTCGAACCGGTGCGCGCAGTCGAGCACTGGAAAGCGCGCGGCTTCGACTTCAGCAACATCCTCTACCAGCCGGATGTCGGTGAGGACGTCGGCCGCTACTGCCAGATCGACCAGGACCACGGCCTGCAGGACTCGCTCGACGTCACCACGCTGCTCGCGATCTGCCGGCCGGCGATCGAGCAGGGCACGCCGGTCAGCGCCGAGCTGCCGATCCGCAACGTGCACCGCGTGGTCGGCACCATCACCGGCAGCGAGATCACGAAGAAGTGGGGCGCGCGCGGCCTGCCGGACGATACCATCCGCATCCGCTTCACCGGATCCGCCGGCCAGAGCTTCGGCGCGTTCCTGCCGCGCGGCATGAGCTTCACGCTCGAGGGCGATGCCAACGACTACTTCGGCAAGGGCCTGTCCGGCGCGCGGCTGGTGGTGTTCCCGCCGGCCGCGGCGACCTTCCGCGCCGAGGACAACATCATCATCGGCAACGTCGCGCTGTACGGCGCGACCAGCGGCGAGGCCTTCATCCGCGGCATGGCCGGCGAGCGCTTCGCGGTGCGCAACAGCGGCGCCGATGCGGTCGTCGAGGCGGTCGGCGACCACGGCTGCGAGTACATGACCGGCGGCCGGGTGGTCGTGCTCGGCCCGACCGGCCGCAACTTCGGCGCCGGCATGACCGGCGGCATCGCCTGGGTGCTGGACGAGGCCGGTGAGCTGGAGCACAACATCAACCGGCAGATGGTCGGCACCGAGGCAGTCACCGACCCGGAGGAGGGCGAGGCGCTGCGCGCGCTGGTCGAGCGGCACGCCGCGCTGACCGGCAGCGAGCGGGCCCGCGCCGTGCTGGCCGACTGGGAGCGGATGCTGCCGCGCTTCGTCCGCGTGATCCCGCGCGACTACCAGCGCATGCTGTCCTGCATCCGCCGCGCCCACGACCAGGGCCTGAGCGGCGACGAGGCGATCATGGTCGCCTTCGAGGAGAACGCGCGCGACCTGGCGCGCGTCGGCGGCAACTGAGATGGGCAAGCCCACCGGGTTCATCGAGTACCTGCGCGAGCTGCCGGTCGACCGCAGCCCGCGCGACCGGTTGCGCGACTGGGACGAGTTCCACCACGAGATGGAGGAGCAGCGCCTGCGCCAGCAGGGCGCGCGCTGCATGGACTGCGGCATCCCGTTCTGCCATACCGGCCTGCTGCTGGCCGGCGCCGCCTCCGGCTGCCCGGTCAACAACCTGATTCCGGAATGGAACGACCTGGTCTATCGCGGACTGTGGCGCGAGGCACTGGCGCGCCTGCACCGCACCAACAACTTCCCGGAGTTCACTGGCCGGGTCTGCCCGGCGCCCTGCGAGGGCTCCTGCGTGGTCGGCATGAAGGGCCCGCCGGTGACGATCAAGAACATCGAGAACAGCATCGTCGAGCGCGGCTGGGAGGAGGGCTGGATCCTGCCGGAACCGCCGGCGGCGCGCACCGGCAAGAAGGTCGTCGTCATCGGTTCCGGCCCAGCCGGGCTGGCGGCGGCGGCGCAGCTGAACCGCGCCGGCCACCAGGTGACCGTGCTGGAGCGCGCCGACCGCCCGGGCGGGCTCCTGCAATACGGCATCCCGAACATGAAGCTCGACAAGCGGCAGGTGGTCGAGCGGCGCCTGCGGCTGCTCGAGGCCGAGGGCGTCAAGTTCATCTGCAACGCGCATGTCGGCGAGAACGTCGAGGCGCTGCTGCTGCTCAAGGACTTCGATGCGACCGTGCTGTGCACCGGCGCGACGCGGCCGCGCGACCTCGAGGTCGCGGGCCGCGAACTCGCCGGCGTGCACTTCGCGATGGACTACCTGAGCGCCGCGACCCGCGCGCTGCTGGCCGGCAGCCCCGATGAGACGCCGATCCAGGCCCGCGGCCGCGACGTCGTCGTGATCGGCGGCGGCGACACCGGCACCGACTGCGTCGCGACCGCGCTGCGCCAGGGCTGCCGCTCGATCGTCCAGTTCGAGATCCTGCCGCGGCCGCCGGCCGAGCGCGCCGGCGACAATCCGTGGCCGGAGTGGCCGAAGGTCCAGCGCACCGACTACGGCCAGGAGGAGGCGGCGGCGCGCTTCGGCAGCGACCCGCGCATCTACCAGACCACGGTGCGGCGCTTCCTCGGCGGCGACGATGGCCAGGTCGCGGAACTGGAGACCATCGAGGTCGCCTGGCAGCGCGATGCCGCCGGCCGCTGGCAGGCGGGCGAACAGGCCGGCAGCGAGCGCCGGCGCCCGGCGCAACTGGTGCTGCTGGCACTCGGCTTCCTCGGCCCGGAACAGCCGCTGCTGCGCGATCTCGGCGTCGCCAGCGACGAGCGCGGCAACGTGCGGGCCGAGCATGGCCGCTTCACCACCAGCGTGCCCGGCGTATTCGCCGCCGGCGACTGCCGGCGCGGCCAGAGCCTGGTGGTCTGGGCGATCAACGAGGGCCGCGGCGTCGCGCGCGAGGTCGATCGTTACCTGATGGGCGGTACGGACCTGCCGTAGCGGCGTGCCGCGCTTCTTCAGCCGCCCGCGCCCGGCGGGAATTCCCGGTACTGGGGCAGGTCATCCGTGATCTCGAACCACGGCGCCTTCGAGCCGACGAAAATGTGCAGTTGCGGGCGCAGGCCGGGATCGTCGTCCAGCGTGCCCATCGGAATGCCGACTGGACCGGCGGCGGGGCGCGGCAGCGACGAGCCGCAAGCACTACAGAACGCGTAGCTGAAGCGCGGCGCTTCCGGCAGCGTAAACAGCTGCAGCACCTCGGCGCCGCGCGTATAGGTCACGGCCGCGAAGAGATAGGAGCCATGCGCAGCCGAGCGGGCCCGGCGGCATCGGCTGCAGTGGCAGTTCACACACCGCTGCGGCGCGGCGGTGAGTCGATACGCGGCCGCGCCGCACAGGCAGCTCCCGCGCGGCGTGCCCGGCGGGTCCGGCGATCGGCGCTCCGGAAAAGCGGGCGCTGCAATGCCGGGCGGATAGCCGTCGAAGCGGGGCAGGCGATCGCGGATCTCGTACCACGGGGCTTTCGAGGCTGTGAAGATGTGCGCCAGCGGACGAATGCCGGGGTCCGCGGTGAAATTCCCGGCTGGCACGAAGACCTGTCCATCGACGGGGTCGCCGGGCACCACCGAACCGCAATGCCGGCAGAAACAGCGCATCACGCCGGGCGCCGATTTCCAACCGGCCCGATCGATCGCGCCAGCCAGGCGGAAGTTCTCCGCCCGGCCGGCCAGGTAGGTCGCGAAGGCAGAGCCGTGCGCCTTGCGGCAGCGCGAGCAATGACAATGCACCATCGACTCGAACGGCCCGTCGAGCTCCCAGGCGACAGCTCCGCACAGGCACTGGGCTCGCGCCACGGCAGTCAACCGCCGGCTTGGGCGCAGGCCGGCCGTGCGCCGGCCGGTGTGCCGCCGATCTTGCCTGGGCCGGACCTCAGCAGCTGGTCCAGCGGCGATTGCATGCTCATCGAACTGCTCCCAAGTCCTGGACGCCCCGCCTATTCTGGACCACTCCGGCCAACGGGACCTGCGTCGTCGAAATTTTGAAACCCAGTACACTGCGGCAATGGCAGGTCTCGCTCCTGCCGGGGACCAGTGATCGGGAGCCTGACGATGGCGCGTATCTCGTTCGGTAGGCGGGGGCAACTCGTGTCGATGAGCTGCAGCGGCGCCCTGCTGGTGTCAGCAACTCTGATCGCCGGCAACGCCTTCGCCCGACCGGCCCCGCGGCTGCCGGCCGACCCGGAGAGCTGCTTCCGCGAGGTCACTGAGCGACTCGCCGACGACGCGCTGGAGGGGCGGGGCACCGGCACGCCGGGCAACGACCAGGCGGCGCAGGCGATTGCCGCGTGGATGGATGGCCTCGGCCTCGCAGTACCGGCGCCGGGACGGCGGCAGCCGTTCACGGTGAACACCGGCGTTCGCGCCGGCGCGAACAACGAGCTGCAGGATGCCGGCTACGGTGTCGACTGGATCCCGCTCGGCTTCGCGAGGTCGGGCGAATTCGCCGGTGAACTGGTGTTTGCCGGCTACGGCATCCGCGCCCGTGACCTCAACTACGACGACTACGCCGGTCTCGACGTGACCGGCAAAATCGTGCTCGCGCTGCGCTACGAGCCGGGCGAGAACGACGAGCAGTCGCCGTTCGCCGGCCGCAAGCCGACCCGCTATTCGGACCTGCGCGCCAAGGCGATCGTCGCTCGCGAGGCCGGCGCCGCGGCGCTGGTGCTGGTCGCGCCGCCACAGGCGCCGGACGAACCGGACAAGCTGCCGCCGCTGAAGTTACTCGGGCCGCTGGCCGATGCCGGCATCCCGGTGCTGCAGGTCACCCGGGCGCTCGCCGACCTTTGGCTGGGCAGCGCCGGCACGACGCTCGCCCGGGCGCAGGCGGCGATCGACGGCAGCTACCAGCCGTCCTCGTTCGTGCTGCCCGGCCGGCAGGTCACTGGCCGCGTCGATCTCGAGCCGGTGATCGCGCCGACGCAGAACGTGATCGGCCTGCTGCCGGGGCGCGGCGCGCTGGCCCGCGAGTACGTCGTGGTCGGCGCCCACTACGATCACCTCGGCTGGGGCGGCCAGGGCAGCTTCCGGCCGGATGAGCGCGCGATCCACAACGGCGCCGACGACAACGCCTCCGGCGTCGCCGGCCTGCTGTGCGCCGCGCGTGTGCTGCAGGCGGGCGGCGCGGCGCCGCGCAACCGGCGCTCGCTGCTGTTCGTCGCCTTCTCGGCCGAGGAACTCGGCCTCGGCGGCAGTGGCTGGTTCGTCGAGCACCTGCCGGTCGGCGCGATCGGCGATATCGCGGCGATGATCAACCTCGACATGGTCGGGCGCATGAACGAGGACCGGCTGCAGGTCCTCGGCGCCGACAGTTCGACGGCCTGGGGAAGCCTGCTGGATGCGGCGGGCAAGGCAGTGCCGGGTGTACGGATCACGGCCGGCGGCGATGGCTACGGCCCGAGCGATCATTCCAGCTTCTACGCCGCCGGCGTGCCGGTCGTGCACCTGTTCACCGGCGCGCACGAGCAGTACCACACGCCGGAGGACGATGCCGCGCTGCTCAACCTGGCCGGCGGGGCGGCGGTCGCGCGCCTGACCGCCGCGCTCGCCGATGGCCTGCGCCGCGGCCCGCGACCGGACTACGTGCGCACCAGCGCCGCGGCGCCGACCGCGGGCGACAGCCGCGGCTACGGTGCGTACTTCGGCTCGGTGCCGGATTACACGGCGATGGAGGCGACGACCGGCGGTGTTCGCCTCGCCGACGTGCGCCGCGACAGCCCGGCCGAGCGGGCGGGCCTGCAGAAGGGCGATGTGATCGTCGGCATGGCTGGCGTAACGGTCAACAACCTCTACGACATGACCTTCGTGCTGCGCGAGCACCGGCCCGGCGACACGATCGAGGTGGTCGTGCGGCGCGACGGCAGCGAGTTGCGGCTGCGCGCGACGCTGGCGCAGCGGCCGGGCCAGGCGGCGCAGCCGCCGGCACCGGATGCCTGGACGCCGCGCGCCGGCCAGGCGGTTCCGGAGCTGCTGCGCGCCGACGAGCGGCATCTCGCCGACCTGCGCCGCCTGACCTTCGGCGGCGACAACGCCGAGGCCTACTGGTCGCCGGACGGCCGCCGGCTGATTTTCCAGCGCACGCCACCCGGCGGCGGCTGCGACGCGCAATACGTGCTCGACCTCGACAGCGGCGCGACCACGCTGGTCTCGAGCGGCGCCGGCCGCACCACCTGTGGCTACTTCGACTTCCCGGGCGGCCAGTCGCTGATCTACGCGACCACCGAGGCCGCCTCGCGCGACTGCCCGACGCGGCCCGACCATTCGCAGGGCTATGTCTGGCCGGTCTACCCGAGCTACGACATCGTCCGCCGCAACGCGGATGGCGTCACCACACCGGTCATCGCCAGGCCCGGCTACGACGCCGAGGCGACCGAGTGCTTCGCCGATGGCCGCATCCTGTTCACCAGCACGCGCCACGGCGACCTCGACCTGTTCGTTGCCGACCCCGACGGCGGCAATGTCCGCCAGCTGACCGACACGCCCGGCTATGACGGCGGCGCGTTCTTCACGCCCGACTGCCGCCGGATCGTCTGGCGCGCCTCGCGCCTGCAGGGCGAGGAACTTGCCGATTACCAGCGGCTGCTCGGCCAGGACCTGGTGCGGCCCGGCCGCCTCGAGATCTTCGTGATGGATGCCGACGGCGCGAACGTGCGGCAACTGACCCGGCACAGCGCCGGCAGCTTCGCGCCGTACCCGACCCCGGACGGGCGTGGCGTGCTCTATTCGAGCAACGCCGGCGCCGACGCCCGCGAGTTCGACCTGCGTTTCGTCAGCTGGGACGGCGCGGACGAGCGCATCACCAGCGCGCCCGGCTTCGACGGTTTTCCGATGTTCTCGCCAGACGGCCAGTGGCTGGTGTTTGCCAGCAACCGCGCCAACCGGGAAGGCGCGCGCGATACGGATCTATACGTTGCGCGGTGGGTGCGGTGAGATGTTGACCTTCCGCGGCCTGGTGTCACCGCATGTCGCCGGTCTGGGTCGTCTTGTAAAGATTTCAACAAGTTACGGCGGCCGTTTCCTGATGATTATGTGCGGTAGACTAGCCGCAGGTCTTAGAGGGTAGATGGTCATGAACGCGAGCTACACTGCGGTTGTGAAGCAGGATGCGGCATGGTGGATCGGCTGGATCGAAGAGGTCCCAGGTGTCAACTGCCAGGAGCCGACCCGCGATGAACTCATCGAATCGCTTCGCACAACGTTGCGTGAAGCCCTGGAGCTGAATCGATCGGACGCCATTCGTGCGGCCGGGGGTAGCTACGAGGAGTTTGAAATCGCCGTATGAAGCGGCGAGATCTGACTAGGCACCTGGAGGCCTACAGTTGCTCGCTTCTACGGGAAGGAGGCCGGCACTCCTGGTGGCACAACCCAGTACAGAATCGCCGTTCAGCTATACCGCGGCACAACGAAATCAACGATCACCTGGCGCGCAAGATCTGCCGCGACCTCGGTGTACCAGATCCCAGCTGACGCATTTCCAGTCGCAAGTTGCTGTCGGCACGAGCTCCGAGAGCTGGATGAACCAGCAGATGCAGTACGACCTGTGGCATGTCGAGAAGCACCGAAACGAACTGTGCGTCTCCCGCGTGGCCGCCTGACTATGCAGCGGACATCGCACTTTGGGACGCCGCACAAGTCGACCGGCGACTTACCAGGGCCTACCGATGGCATCCTCGATGCGCATGTGGCACGGAACGCCCACCCTTAAGCCCGATGCGCCCGCGCCAGATACTCCCGCCCCTGCATCTCGTGCAATCGGCTGGTGGTGCGCCGGAACTCGAAGGCGAGGCGCTGGCCCCGGTACAGGTCATCGGGCGTGGCCGCGGCGCTGGATAACAGCAGCTTGACGCCGCGGTCGTAGAACTCGTCGACCAGCGTGATGAAGCGCCGCGCGGCGTCGTCGGCCAGTGCATCCAGCACCGGCACGGCGCTGATCAGCACCGTGTGGTAGCAGCGCGCCAGCTCGATGTAGTCGGCGGCGGCGCGCGGCCGTTCGCACAGTTCGTCGAAGTCGAACCAGGCAATGTCGGCGGTGGCAGCGCGCGCCGGCAGCGGCCGCCCGACGATGACCATGTTCGGATTCGCAGCGGCGCCGTCGGCGGCCAGCGCGGCAAACTCCGCGGCCAGGCGCTGCTCGCGGTCGGCGACGCCGGCGCCAAGGAAGGTCGGCAGCCGCTCGAGCTGCCGCAGACGGTAGTCGTCGGGGCCGTCCAGCTCGAGCACCTGGCAGTGGCGTTCGAGCAGCGCGATCGCCGGCAGGAAGCGGGCGCGCTGCAGGCCGTCGCGGTACAGGTCGGCGGGCGCGACGTTGCTGGTCGCGACCAGCGTGACGCCGCGGGCGAACAGCGCCTCGAGTAGGCCGCCGAGGATCATCGCGTCGGCGATGTCGTTGACGACGAACTCGTCGAAGCACAGCAGGCGCGTGCCGGCGGCCAGGTCGGCGGCAACCCGCTCGAGCGGCGAGGGCGTGTCCTGGTGCCGGCGCAGGCCGCCGTGCACCTCCTGCATGAAGCGGTGGAAGTGCTCGCGCTGCTTGTCCGGCAGCGGCAGCTCGGCGCAGAACTGGTCCATCAGGAAGGTCTTGCCGCGGCCGACCGCGCCCCACAAGTACAGGCCGCGCAGCGGCGCCACGCGGCGGCGCGGGGTGAGCGCGGCGAGTCCGCGCGCCAGCAGCGGCGGCCGCCGGGAGCGCACCAGCAGGCGCCGGCGCAGGTCCTCGAGCCGGGCGATCGCGCGACGCTGCGCGGCATCGGGCTGGTAGCCGTGGGTGGCGAGCGCGGCCGTGATCCGGGCCGCAAGCGGCGGCGCGGGGTTCATCGGTTCAGTCGGTGAGCTCTGGCCGGTTGCGGAAGTGCTCGAGCGCAGCCGGATTGGCGAGCGCGTCGGTGTTCTTCACCGGCCGGCCGTGGATCACCTCGCGCACCGCCAGCTCGACGACCTTGCCGCTGATCGTGCGCGGGATCTCCGGCACCGCGAGTACCCTGGCCGGCACGTGCCGCGGCGTGGTGTTGGCGCGGATCTGCCGGCGGATGCGCTCGCGCAAGGCGTCGTCGAGCACGACGCCGTCGCGCAGGCGCACGAACAACACGACGCGGACGTCGTTGTCGTGGGCCTGGCCGACGACCACGCTCTCGAGCACCTCGTCGAGCTGCTCGACCTGGCGGTAGATCTCGGCGGTGCCGATGCGCACGCCGCCCGGATTCAGCACCGCGTCCGAGCGGCCGAGGATGACGAGGCCGCCGCGTTCGGTCAGCAGCGCATAGTCGCCGTGATGCCAGACACCGGGGAAGCGTTCGAAATACGCGGCCCGGTAGCGGCGACCGTCCGGATCGTTCCAGAAGCCGACCGGCATGCAGGGGAACGGCGCCGCGCAAACGAGTTCGCCGCGCTCGCCGGTGACCGGTTTGCCGGCGTCGCTCCAGACCTCGACCTGGAGGCCGAGGCCACGGCACTGCAGCTCGCCGCGGTACACCGGCAGCAGTGGGTTGCCGAGCGCGAAGCAGGAAACGATGTCGGTGCCGCCGGAGATCGACGACAACTGGACCTCCGGGCCGATCGCGGCGGCGACGAAGTCGTACTGCTCGGGCGCGAGCGGCGAGCCGGTGGACAGGATCGTGCGCAGGCGTGGCAGCGCATGCCGCTCGCGCGGCCGGTAGCCACCCTTCTCGAGCGCGGCGAGATACTTGGGGCTGGTACCGAAGATCGCGACCTGCTCGCTCTCGGCCATCTCCCACAGCACCTGCGGCCCGGGATGAAACGGCGAGCCGTCGTAGAGCACGACGGTCGCGCCGGAAGCGAGCCCGCTCGCCAGCCAGTTCCACATCATCCAGCCGCAGGTCGTGAAATAGAACAGCCGGTCGCCCGGATGCACGTCGGTGTGCAGCAGGTGTTCCTTGCAGTGCTGCAGCAGCGTGCCGCCGGCGCCGTGCACGATGCACTTCGGCACGCCGGTGGTACCGGAGGAATAGAGCACGTACAGCGGGTGGTCGAACGGCAGCCGCTGGCAAGCGAGCGCGGCGCCCGGCTCGCCGAAATCCTGCCAGGCCACCGCATCGCGCAGCCGGCCCAGCGCCGGCACCGCGCTGACGTAGGGAATCACGACGACGCGAGCCACTGACGGCAGCCGCTCCAGCACGCTGGCGATCGGTCCCAGCGAATCGATCGTCTTGCCGCCGTAGAAATAGCCGTCGACGGTGAACAGTACCTTCGGCTCGACCTGGCCGAAGCGGTCGAGCACGCCGCTGATACCGAAGTCCGGCGAGCACGAGGTCCAGGTGGCGCCGATGCTCGCGCTGGCCAGCATCGCGATGATGGTCTCGGGCAGGTTCGGCAGGAAGCCGGCGACGCGGTCGCCCGGGCCGACGCCGGCGGCGCGCAGTCCGGCGGCGATGCGTGCGACCTCGGCGCGCAGCTCCGGTCGTGACAGCTCGCGGCGCGTCCCGCATTCGTTGCGGAAGATCAGCGCCGGGGCGGCATCGGGACCGCGCAGCAGGTTTTCGGCGAAGTTGAGCCTCGTGCCGGGAAACCAGCGCGCTCCCGGCATGCGGTCGGCGTCAGCCAGCACCGGGTCGGAGCCGCGGTCGGCGACGATCCCGGCGAAGTCAAACAGCGCCTGCCAGAACGCCGCCGGCTCGGTCACGGACCAGCGGTAGAACGCCGTGTAGTCGCCATCCGGCGCGCCGCGCGTAGCGGCGAAGTGCATGAAGCGAGTGAGATTGGCCGCGGCGATCCGATCGGCCGACGGCTGCCAGATCGGGAGTTCGCCGCTCATCCTACAACTGGTTGTAGTTCGGCCCGGAGCCGCCCTCGGGAACGGTCCAGGTGATGATGGCGTAAGGATCCTTGATATCGCAGGCCTTGCAGTGCACGCAGTTCGCGGCGTTGATCTGCAGGCGCCGAGCGCCGGTGTCGTCGGCGACCATCTCGTAGACGCCGGCCGGGCAGAACTTCTCGCAGGGATTGCCGAACTCCGCGGTGCAGCGGGTCACGCAGATCGAGGGATCGGCCACCTTCAGGTGTACGGGCTGGCTTTCCTCGTGCGCGTTGCCAGCATTGAAGACCGCGGCGAGCCGGTCGCGCGGTGGCAGCGTGCGCTCGGTCCAGCCGCGCTCGGGCGTGGCGGCGTCGAGCCGCTGCAGCGCCGTGTGGTTCTCGTGGTTCGCGAGCGTCCACGGGCTGCGACCACCGAGCACGGTCTCGAGGCCGGCATTGGCGAGGCCCGCCCACAGGCCGGCCTTGAAGCCGGGCTTGACGTTGCGCACGCGGCGCAGCTCCTGGCCACCGGCGGAAGCGCGGAAGCGCGCATCGAAGCCTTCCGTCGTGCCGCGCTCGACGAGATGCTCCGCGGCCAGCACGCCGGAGCGGATCGCCTGGTGCACGCCCTTGATCTTCGGCACGTTGAGGGTGCCGGCGGCGTCGCCGACCAGCAGCAGGCCCGGCGCGTCCATGCGCGGTAGCGACTGCCAGCCGCCGGCCGCGATCGTGCGCGCGCCATAGGCGATCAGCTCGCCACCCTCGAGCAGCGGCCGGACGCTTGGGTGATGCTTGAATTGCTGGAATGCCTCGAAGGGGCTGAAGCGCGGATCGCGGTAGTCGAGCCCGACGACGAAACCGATGTACACGCGATCCTGGTCGAGGTGATAGAGAAAGCTGCCGCCATATGTGCGGTGATCGAGCGGCCAGCCGATCGTATGGCGGATCAGCCCGGGCTCGGCCCGCCCGGCGGGCAGTTGCCACAGCTCCTTGAAGCCAAGCCCGAAGGTCGGCGGCGAGCAGTCGCGCGCGAGACCGAGCTTCGCGATCACCTGCTTGGTGACGCTGCCGCGGCAGCCCTCGGCGAGCACGGTCGTGCCGGCATGGATCTCCGCACCCGGCGTGTGGTTCGGTCCCGGCGTGCCGTCTTTCTCGAGACCCATGTCGCCGATGCGTACGCCACGGATCCGGCCGTCGTCGGCAACCACCGCTTCGGCGGCGGCGAAGCCCGGGAAGACATCGACGCCGAGCGCCTCAGCGCGGGTCGCCATCCACGCGCCGAGCAGGCCCAGCGAAAGGATGAAGTTGCCCTGGTTGTGCATCTGCGGCGGATTCGGCAGCCACCAGCTCCGCCGCCGGGTCAGCAGCCGGAACTCGTCGCGCGCCGCCGGCACGCAGATCGCGGGCGGCGACTCGCGCCACTCGGGCAGCAGCGCATCGAGCGGGCCGGGCTCCATGACACAGCCGGAGAGCAGCTGCGCTCCGACCGCCGAGCCTTTCTCCAGTACGCAGATGCTGAGCTCCGGCTGCAGCTGCTTCAGACGGATCGCGCAGGCGAGGCCGGCCGGGCCTGCGCCGACCACGACCACGTCGTATTCCATCACGTCACTCATGCGGGAAGTATAGCGAAAAAGGGGACAGTCCCCTTTTTCCGCCTATGGCGAAAAAAGGGGACTGTCCCCTTTTTCGCCGACGAGGACCGTCGTCATCGCCTCGGGGCGCAGGAAGCGCGCGGCGGCGGCGCTGACCTCGGCCGGGGTCACCGCGTGGACATTGGCGACCCAGCGGGTCAGGTACTCGTCCGGCAGGCCGTGCAGTTCGAGGAAGGCGAGCTGCGCGAGCAGGCCACTGGCGCTCGAATTGACCACGACGAACAGGCCGGCGCGATAGTTTGCGATGGCGCGCAGCTCCTCTGGCGATGGTGGCTCGCGGCTCAGGCGCTCGATCTCGCTTTCGATCTCCGCGAGTGCGGCCGCGGTGTGCGCGGCGGTCACGTCCGCCTCGAGCACCCACAGTGCGGCACCGCGGAACACGCGGAGCGTTGAGCCGGGCGAGTACGCATAGCCCTTGTCCTCGCGCAGGTTGGTCGTGATCCGCGAGATGAACGAGCCGCCGAGCAGCGTGTTCATCACCGAGACCGGGAACCAGCCCTCCTGCGCCGGCCCGGTGACCGGCACCGCGATCCGCACGGTGGTCTGGTTCGAGCCGGGCCGCTCGATGAACTGCTGCCGGGCCTGCTGGCTCGCGACCGGCGGCCGTTCGGCCGGCGGCGGGCCCGCTGCCCAGTCGGCGAAGACTTCGCGCAGCGCCTGCTCGAGCGCACTGCGGTCGAAGCGGCCAGCGACGTACACCTGGGTGCGCAGCGCGCCGAAGTTGCGCGCATGGAAATCCTGAACCGCCTCGATGCCGTAACCCGCGAGCTGGCCGGGGCGCGGCAGGGTACGCGCAAACGGGTGATCGCCCCAGACCAGTGCGGCGAGCGCCTCATCCGCAAGCGCATCGGGTTCCGCCCTAGCGACACTCAGCTGGCGTTCGAAATTCGCCAGCACGCGCGGCAGTTCCCCGGCCGGGAAGCGCGGCCGCCGCAGCAGGTCGGCGATCAGCCGCGCCGCCTGCGGCGCATGTTCCGAGAGCACCGACAGGCCGATGGTCGTCTGCTCGGCACCGGCGGCGAGCGCGAGGCTGCCGCCCATGCCGGCGACGTCGCGCGCGATGTCTTCGGCGGAGCGATCGGCCGCGCCTTCGCGCAGCATCTCGACCGCGACGTCGGCGAGCCAGGTGTTCTCGCCCTCGTCGATGTTGCCGGTGCGTACGACCGCGAGCACGGTGGTCTTCGGGATGCGCCCCCACGGAACGAAGGTGATCGCGAGACCGTTGTCGAGGTGCACGGTCTCCTTGGCCGGCAGCGTGAAGTCGCGTGGCGTGCCGGGCGGTGGTGGTGCCTCGGCCGCGTGGGCGCCGGTGAGCAGCGTCGCGCCGAGGACGAGCGCGGCGAGCACGGCCGGCCTCATGGCTGGCCCGCCGCGCGGCCCGGCGCCAGGCTCAGGATCGTGCGATTCTCCGGCTGCAGCCAGTCCGCGGCGACCTGCCGGATCAGCTCCGGTGTGACTGCACGGAACTGCTCCTCGAGGCGATTGATCCGGGACGGGTCGTCGTCGAACAGCGCAAATGCGGCCAGCAGGTTGCTCAGCCCGAAGCGCGTATTCGAGCCGGCGAGATCATAGAGGCCGGCGCGCAGCTTGGTCAGTGCCCGCTCGAATTCCGCGGCCGACGGCGGTTCGCGTTGTATGCGGGCGATCTCGGCGTCGAGCTCGGCGAGGATCGCATCCGCGGCGGCCGGATCATCGTGCACGAGGTAGACCATCCACAGCATCGGGCCGTCGTAGTCGAACAGATTGCCAAGCAGGTTGACGCCGCCGGCGACCTCGCCGGCAAAACCGCGCTCGCGGACCAGCCGCTGCCAGAGCCGGCTGTCCTCGCCCTGCAGCAGGATCTGGTCGAGCAGGCCGAAAGCGTAGTGCTCCGGCGTGCCGCGCGGTGGCACGTGCCAGGCGAGCGCGAGGCCGGGCCGCGGCGCGAGCGGATCCACTTGCGAATGCCTCTTCCCGGCCTGCTGGCGCGGCTCGGACACATCCGGCCGCGGCGGTGTCGCGCGCGCCGGCACCGGGCCGAAGTAACGCTCGATCCAGCCGCGGGCCTGCTGCGGGTCGAAATCGCCGGCGACGACCAGCACGGCGTTGCCCGGAGCGTAGTAGCGCTCGAAGAACTCACGCACGTCTGCGAGCGTCGCCGCGTCGAGATCAGCCATGTCGCCGTAGAAGTTGTGCGCGTTGTGCCAGTTCTCGTTGGCGAGCTGCGGCAGCGACAGCCACGGGAAGCCGCCATACGGCCGGTTCAGTACGTTATCGCGGACCTCGTTCTGGACCACGCTGCGCTGGTTGTCGAGGTTGTCCTGCGTGATGGCCAGCCCGCGCATGCGATCCGCCTCGGCCCACAGCACGGTTTCCAGCGTGTGCGCCGGCACGACCTGGAAGTAGTTGGTGTAGTCGAAGCGCGTCGAGCCGTTCAGGATCCCGCCGTTGCCCTCGATCAGCCGGATGAACTCCATCTTGCCGAGGTTGGCCGAGCCCTGGAACATCATGTGTTCGAACAGGTGCGCGAAGCCGGTGCGGCCGCGCGGCTCGTTGCGGAAGCCGATCCGGTACCAGACGCCGGCCGTGACCGTCGGTGCACTCGCATCGCGCGACAGCACGACGCGCAGGCCGTTGTCGAGCCGGTAGTACTCGACCGGGACGTCGATGCCGGCCGGGACCGCGGCTGGCCGCGGGCCCGCGGCACAGCCGGCCGCAAGAACGGCCAGCAGTGCCGTGAGCGACAACCAGGCGGTGCCGCGGCGCATCGGCTCAGCCCGCGATCACTTCGGCGCCATGCGGATCGCGCCGTCGAGCCGGATGGTCGTGCCGTTCAGCATCGGATTGGCGCAGATCGCCGCGACCAGGTCGGCGTATTCCTCGGGCTTGCCGAGGCGCGGCGGAAATGGCACCTGGCGGCCGAGGGAGTCCTGAGCTTCCTGGGGCAGGCCGGCCATCATCGGCGTCGCGAACAGGCCCGGCGCGATGCCGACGACGCGGATGCCGAAGCGGGCGAGCTCGCGCGCCAGCGGCAGGATCATGCCGGCATTCGCGGCCTTGGAGGCCGAATAGGCCACCTGGCCGATCTGGCCTTCGTAAGCGGCGACCGACGCGGTGTGGATCAGCAGGCCGCGTTCACCGCCGGCGTCCGGCGTGTTGTGCTGCATCAGCGCTGCCGCCGCGCGGTCCACGGTGAAGTGGCCGACGGTGTTGACCGTGAGCACGCGGGTGAACGCGGCCGTGGACAGCGGGCCGTCCTTGCCGAGCAGCTTCGCGGCCACGCCGATGCCGGCGCAGTTCACCGCGACGTTCAGCCCGCCGAGCCACTTCGCGGCGGCGCCGATTGCGGCCTCGGTCCCGGCCTCATCGGTGACGTCGCAGTGCTCGAAACGGGCCGCGGCCCCCAATCGCGCCGCGGCGGCCTTGCCGAGTTCGTCCTGGAGGTCGAGCAGCACGGCCCGTCCGCCGCCGGCAATGATGCGGGTCGCAGTGGCGAGCCCGAGGCCTGAAGCACCGCCGGTGACGACGGCCCTGATCTGGTCGGATTGCATGGTGCTGGATTCTCCTGATGCTTCCTGAGGGTCAATATTACAGGCGCAGGCCGCCGTCTACCTCAATCACGCGCCCGGTCACGAAATCATTCCGGGCGATGAAGACCGCAGTCGAGGCGATCTCGGCCGGTTCGCCCAGGCGCTTGAGCGGCACCGGGGCCGTGACTTTGGCGAGCGCCTCCGGCTTCATCGAGGACAGGATCTCGGTCGAGCAGAACCCCGGGGCGATGGCGGCGCTGCGGATGCCGTAGCGCGCAAGCTCCTTGGCCCAGACCACGGCCATCGCCGCGACCCCGGCCTTGGCGGCCGTGTAGTTGGTCTGCCCGGGGTTGCCCTCGCGGGAGACCGAGGAAATATTGATGATCAGGCCGCCGTTGCCGAGCCGGATCATGCGTGCGGCCGCCTCACGCCCGCCCAGGAATACGCCGGTCAGGTTGACGTCGATGACCGCCTGCCACTGGGCCAGGGTCATGCCGCCGACGACCTCGCCGTCCTTGACCTTGACCAGCAGCGCATCGCGGGTGATCCCGGCGTTATTGATCATCACGTCCAGACGGCCGAAGTCGGCGACCACGCCGTCGAGGCTCGCAATCACCTGTGCTTCGTTCGTGACGTTGGCCGGATACGCGCTCGCGCGCACTCCCTGCGCCTGGCACAGCGCACAGGTTTCGGCCAGTTCCGCGGCGTCGAGGTCAAGTACTGCGATGTCGGCGCCCTCGGCCGCAAAGGCCAGTGCCATCGCCCGCCCGAGCCCACGACCACCGCCGGTGATCACGACGACTTTCTTCTTCAGGTCCATGTCCCATCCTTTTGCACCTGCAAAACGAGGTGCCTGCAGCCCTTAAAGGACAGAACGTTAGCGCGTCTTGCGACGCAAAACAACGCTCAGGTCGGTGTTAGTTCGAGCAGGAGGGCCTCGGCATCGACCAGATCGCCCTGGGCGACCCGCACCGAGGTGATCCGCCCGGGGCGGGCCGCCCGGATGGAGTGCTGAACCTTCATGCCCTCGACGACCGCCAGGATCTGGCCGGCTTCGACCAGGTCCCCGGTGGCGACGTGGAGCGCGACGACCCGTCCCGGCAGGGGCGAGGACGGATGCGCCTCGGCATCGTCCACGCTGCGCTCGAAGGGCCAGGCCGGGGCGAGGGTGATCTCATCGGCCTGATCGCCGATGATCTGGAGCCGCGTACCGTGGCGGATCAACTCGAATCCCCGGGACTCCGGGCCCATCTCGACGACAAACTGTCGCCCGTCACTGCGGACTCGCCCCGCGAGGGCCTCGCCGTCCATCGCGACCTCGATCCGGTCATCCTGGCAGCGGGCGCGGACGCGCTGGAACGCCGGCAGCTGCAGTCCCAGGGAATGGACCGCCGGCGCGGCCATGCGCCAGGCGTCGCCCCGCGACCAGGGCGACAGCCGGTCAGAACCGCGGGCAGCGGTCTCGATCCCGTCGACCGCCACCCGCGCGGCGAGCAGCACCGCCCGCGGATCGGGATGCGCCGGCCGCACGAGCTTTGCGAGTTCGCGGTCCACGAACCCGGTATCGACGCCGCCGGCAGCGAAATCCGGATGCGCGAGGATCCTGCGCAGCAGCGCGAGGTTGGTCGTGACCCCATGTAGCGCCGTGCGATTGAGCCGGTGCCGCAGCGTCGCCAGCGCCGAGGCCCGGTCGACACCGGTCGCGATGACTTTCGCGACCAGCGCGTCGTACCAGACGCTGACGGCATCGCCATCGTCCACGCCGCGGTCGATGCGCCAGCTCGCGTCGGGCTCCGGGGCGATGAAGCGCTCGACCACGCCGGTCGACGGCAGGAAGCCCCGGGCCGGGTCCTCGCTGCAGATGCGGGCTTCGAAGGCATGGCCCTGCTGCCGGATCTGCTCCTGGGCGAGCGGCAGCGGCGCGCCATCGGCGACGGCCAGCTGCCATTCGACCAGGTCGATGCCGGTGATCGCTTCGGTCACCGGGTGCTCGACCTGGAGGCGCGTGTTCATCTCCATGAAGCAGAAGCTGCCGTCGGCGGCGACGATGAACTCGATGGTGCCGGCATTGACATAATCCACCGCCCGCGCGGCGCGCACCGCAGCCGCGGTCATCGCGGCACGAGTGGCAGCATCGATGAACGGCGACGGGGATTCCTCGATGATCTTCTGGTAGCGGCGCTGTACCGAGCACTCGCGCTCGAACAGGTGCACGCAACCGCCGTGCTGGTCGCCGAAGACCTGGACCTCGATGTGCCGCGGCTGCTCGAGGAACCGTTCCAGCAGCAGGCGCCCGTCGCCGAAGGCGCTCTCGGCCTCGGCGCGGGCCGCGGTGATCGCATCGGCCAGCTCCTCCTGAGCACGCACGACGCGCATGCCACGGCCGCCGCCGCCGGCGACCGCCTTGACCAGCAGCGGGAAGCCGATGCTGCGCGCCTCAGTGAGGAGCCGGGCCGCCGACTGCTCCTCGCCCGCGTAGCCCGGCACGACCGGCACGCCGGCGGCAGCGACGAGCGCCTTGGCCTCGTGCTTGAGGCCCATCGCCCGGATCGCCGCGGGCGGCGGGCCGATGAAGACCATGCCGGCGCTGGCGCAGGCCGCGGCGAAGTCCGCGTTCTCGGACAGGAAGCCGTAGCCCGGGTGGATCGCATCCGCGCGCGCGGCCCGCGCGGTATCCAGGATGCGGCCGATGTCGAGGTAGGACTCGCGCGCCGGGGAAGGGCCGATCGGCCAGGCTTCGTCCGCCTCGCGCACATGCCGGGCGCCGCGGTCGGCCTCCGAGTACACCGCGATGGTGCGGACGCCGAGCCGCCGACAGCTGCGGATGACGCGGCAGGCGATTTCGCCGCGGTTCGCGATCAACAGGCGCTGCAGCTTCATGCGCCGCGCCACCAGGCCGGGCGGCGCTTCTCGATGTAGGCCGACAGGCCTTCCCGGCCCTCGTCGCTGGCGCGCAGCCGCGCGAGCCACTGCGCATTCGTCGCGCTCCGGGCGCGGTCGCTCGCTTCGTCGCGACCGGCGGCGGCGTTGAGCAGGCGCTTGATTTCGGACTGCGCGCCAGGTCCGCCCGCCAGCAGCGCCTCCACGTGCCTGGCAACAGCGGCCGGAAGGCCAGCGGCCGGCGCGGTCTCGTGCAGGAGGCCGATGCGCGCGGCGGTCGCCGCATCCATCGCCTCGCCGCTGAGGCACCAGCGTCGGGCCTGCCGCAGCCCGATCGCGCGGACCACGTACGGCGAGATCATCGCCGGCAGGATGCCGAGGCGAACCTCGGAAATGGCCAGGCGGGCGTCCTCCGCGGCGATCGCAATGTCGCAGGCCGCGATCAGTCCGATGCCACCGCCGTAGGCAGCGCCATTGACCACGGCGACCGTCGGTCGCGGCAGGCCCTCGAGGCATTCCAGCATGCGGGTGAAGCGCCGTGCATCGGCCTCGTTCGCCGCGGGTGACGCCTGGCCGGCCGCGCGCATCTCGCCGATGTCGGCGCCGCCGCAGAAGGCCGTGCCGGCGCCGGTCAGCAGCACGATGCGGACCTCCGGGTCGGCAGCCAGACGCTCCAGCGCCGCCGTGAGCTCGGCGACCAGTGCGGCCGAGAGCGCGTTGCGGGCCTCGGGGCGGTCGAGCGTCAGCGTCACCACGCCGCGCGGGTCACGATCGAGTCGCAGCATCGGCTACATCCTGAAAATGCCGTAGGATTCGGCGTCGGGCGCCGGGCCCTGCGCGATGACGCCGAGTGCGAGGCCGAGCACTCGGCGCGTGTCCAGCGGATCGATCACGCCATCGTCCCAGAGCCGCGCCGTCGCATGGAACGGATTGCCCTCGCTTTCGTACTGCGCGAGGATCCGGGCCCGGAACTGCTCCTCCTCGGTGGCGGGCCAATCGCCGCCGCGGGCCAGGATCGCGTCGCGCCGCACGGTGGCAAGCACGCTCGCCGCCTGCTCGCCGCCCATCACCGACACCCGGGCATTGGGCCAGGTCCACAGGAAGCGGCCGCCGTAGGCCCGCCCGCACATCGCGTAGTTGCCGGCGCCATGCGAACCACCGATCACCAGCGTGAGCTTCGGCACGGTCGCGCAGGCTACCGCGGTGACCATCTTGGCGCCATCGCGCGCGATGCCGGAGTTCTCGTAGCGACGCCCGACCATGAAGCCGGTGATGTTCTGCAGGAACAGCAGCGGGATGCGCCGGCGGTTGGCGAGCTGCACGAAGTGGGCACCCTTCAGCGCGGATTCGGAGAACAGGATGCCGTTGTTGGCGACGATCGCGAGTGGATAGCCCCAGAGCCGCGCGAAGCCGCAGACCAGGGTCTTGCCATAGAGCGCCTTGAACTCGTGGAACCCGGAACCGTCGACGAGGCGGGCGATGATCTCGTGCACGTCGTAGGGCTGGCGCAGGTCGCGCGGCACGATCCCATAGAGATCCTCGGCCGGATACGCCGGCTCGACTGGCTCGCGCTGCTCGAGCCAGGCCGCCGGGCGCTCGTGGAGCGTGGCGCAGATGTCGCGCGCCAGTGCGAGCGCATGCGTGTCGCTGTCGGCCAGGTGATCGACGACGCCGGAGGTGCGGGCGTGGACCTCGCCACCGCCCAGCGATTCGGCGTCGACGATCTCGCCGGTGGCCGCCTTCACCAGCGGCGGTCCGCCGAGGAAGATGGTGCCCTGGTTGCGCACGATGATGGCTTCGTCGCACATCGCCGGCACGTAGGCGCCGCCGGCGGTACAGGAGCCCATGACCGCGGCGATCTGCGGGATCCCCGCGGCCGACATCCGGGCCTGGTTGTAGAAAATGCGCCCGAAGTGCTCGCGGTCCGGAAAGACCTCGTCCTGCAGCGACAGGAAGGCGCCACCGGAGTCGACCAGGTAGACGCAGGGCAGGCGGTTCTCGAGCGCGACCTGCTGGGCCCGCAGGTGCTTCTTCACGGTCATCGGCAGGTAGGAGCCCCCTTTTACGGTGGCATCGTTGGCGACCACCATCACCAGCCTTCCGTGCACCCGGCCGATGCCGGCCACAATGCCGGCAGCGGGCGCCTCGTCGTCGTACATGCCACCGGCCGCGAGTGGCGCGAGTTCGAGGAACGGGCTGCCGGGATCCAGCAGCGCCTCGACGCGGTCGCGCGCCAGCAGCTTGCCGCGAGCGACGTGCCGGGCGCGGGCCTCGCTGCCGCCGCCCAGGGCGGTGGCAGCCAGCCGTTCGCGCAGTGTCGCGGTGAGCGCCCGCAGGTTCGTTGCATTGGCCTGGAACTCGGCGGAGCGGGTATCGGTGTGCGAGGCGAGGCGAGTCATCGGCAGTTCCTCGGAGGCCGGCTTCAGGCGGTGGCCCGGAACAGCTCGCGGCCGATCAGCAGGCGGCGAATCTCGTTGGTACCGGCGCCGATCTCGTAGAGCTTGGCGTCGCGCAGGATACGGCCGGCCGGGTAATCGTTGATATAGCCGTTGCCGCCGAGGACCTGGATGGCCTCGAGACCGGCGCGGGTCGCCCGTTCGGAGGCGAACAGCAGGCAGGCCGCCGCGTCGAAACGGGTCGTGCGGCCGCTGTCGCAGGCCCGGGCTACCGAGTAGGCGTAGGCACGGGCGGCATTGAAGTCCGTATAGAGATCCGCGAGCCGCGCCTGCATCAGCTGGAAGCTGCCGATCTGCTGGCCGAACTGCTCGCGCTGATGCAGGTACGGCACGATCAGGTCCAGGGCGGCTCGCATCAGGCCGAGTGGCCCGCCGGTCAGCACCACGCGCTCGTAGTCGAGGCCCGACATCAGGATCGCGGTACCGCCGCCCACCTCGCCGAGCAGATTTCCGGCCGGGACCACGCAGTCCTCGAACACGAGTTCGCTGGTGTCGGAGCCCCGCATGCCGAGCTTGTCGAGTTTCTGCGCGCTGCGGAAACCCGGCATGCCGCGCTCGACGATGAAAGCCGTGATGCCAGCGGCACCGCTGCCGGGCGCGACCGTCGCATAGACGATCAGCGTGTCGGCTTCCGGGCCGTTGGTGATCCACATCTTGCTGCCGTTCAGCAGGAAACCGTCGGCGCAGGGCTCGGCGCGCGTGCGCATCGAGACCACATCGGAGCCCGCTCCTGGCTCGCTCATCGCGAGCGCGCCGACATGTTCACCCGAGATCAGGTGCGGCAGCAGCCTGCGCTTCTGCTCGTCGCTGCCCCAGCGGACGAGCTGGTTGACGCAGAGGTTCGAATGCGCGCCGTAGGAGAGGCCGACGGCCCCCGAGGCGCGGCTGACTTCCTCCATCGCGATCACGTGCTCGAGGTAACCAAAGCCGAGACCACCGTATTCCTCCGGCACCGTCAGGCCGAGCAGGCCCATGGCTCCCAGTTCCGGCCACAGCTCGCGCGGAAAGCGGTTGTCGCGGTCGATTGCGCCGGCGAGCGGGACGATGCGCCTCGCAGCGAACTCGCGCACCGCGTTGCGCAACTCCTCGGCGCGCTCACCGAGCTGGAAGTCGAACTCGACCTGGAACATGGACTGGCCTTGATGTCGCCCGGATCTTGCGCCCGCATCATAATTGTCCGACAATCCGACAATCAAGCCCTAGTTGGCTGGGATGTGACATGTTCGAACCCTTGGGCCGTGAGCCGGCTTACCGGCGGGTCTGCGAGGCGATCCGGGAGCGCATCCTCAACCGGGAGCTGCGCGAGGGCGCGGCACTGCCGACCGAGACCGAGCTCGCCCGCCAGTTCGAGGTCAACCGGTCGACGGTGCGTGAGGCCCTGCGCCAGCTGCAGAGCGGTGGACTCCTGGGCCGGCGCGGGGGCGGCAAGCGGCTCTATGTCACGCGCCCGACCAAGGAGTCCTTCGCCGGCGATTTCTCCCAGACGCTGACGCTGCATGAGGCGCGGGTCGTGGATGTCTGCGAGGCGCTGCTGGCGGTCGAGCCCGGCATCGCCGCGGCAGCGGCGCGGCGCCGTGACAGCGAAATCGTGCGGCGGTTGCGGGAGTCGGCGACACGCTTTGCCGGAGCCGACGCTGACCGGACGATCGCAGTCAGCAGTGTCGCGCAGTTCTTCGATGCGCTCGCCGAGGGCAGCGGCAACCCGGTCTTCGTGCTGCTGAACGAGCCGCTGATGCAACTGCTGCAGCCGGGACTGGCCGTCATCATTGATCGGGTACCGCAGGCGCGCCGGCGCATCGGCATGGCGCAGCAGCAGATCCTGCAGGCGGTCGCCGCCGGTGACGCCGCGGCGGCGGCGACGTGGATGTCACGCCATGTGCAGGATTTCCGGCGCGGCTACGAGGTCGCCGGCATTCCGCTGTCGATGGGTGTCGGAATCGATCCGGCCGGGGCCTGAGCTCCGCTCAGAGCAGTTCCACGGCGATCGCAGTCGCCTCGCCACCGCCGATGCACAGCGACGCGACCCCGCGCCGGCCACCGCGGCTGGCGAGCGCGTGCAGCAGCGTCGCGAGAATGCGGGCTCCCGAGGCACCGATCGGATGCCCGAGCGCGCAGGCGCCGCCGTGGACGTTGACGCGGCTGTGGTCGAGGCCGAGCTCCTGCATCGCGGCCATCGTCACGACCGCAAAGGCTTCATTGATCTCGAACAGGTCCACGTCAGCGGCCTTCCAGCCGGCGCGGTCCAGCACCTTCCGTACCGCGCCGACCGGTGCCGTCGTGAACCACTCCGGGGCCTGCGCGTGCGAGGCGTGGGCGACGATGCGTGCAAGCGGCCGCAATCCGGCATCCTTCGCCACTCCGGCGCCCGCGATCACGAGCGCCGCGGCGCCGTCGGAGATGGAGGAGGAACTCGCGGCGGTGACCGTGCCGTCCTTGGCGAAGGCCGGCTTCAGCTGCGGGATCTTCTCGATCGAGCAGGTGAAAGGAGTCTCGTCGCGCGCGATGATCCGCTCGCCCTTGCGGTCGCGGATCGTGAGCGGGGCGATTTCGGCCTCGAAGGCGCCTGATTCAACGGCGGCGAGCGCGCGGCGCACCGATTCGGCGGCAAAGGCATCCTGGGCCGCGCGCGTGAATCCATATTTCGCCGCCGTGGCCTCGCCGAATGCTCCCATCATCTGGCCGTCCCAGGGGCTCTGCAGGCCGTCACAGAACATGTGATCGAGCAGTTCGCCATGGCCCATGCGATAGCCGGCGCGGGCCTTCGGCAGCAGGTAGGGCGCATTGCTCATCGACTCGATGCCGCCGGCGAGCACGAGGCCGGCACTGCCGGCGGCGATCTGATCGGCCGCGAGCATGACGGCCTTCATGCCGGATCCGCACATCTTGTTGATCGTCGTTGCCGGGACCGAGGCGGGCACCCCAGCGGCGATCGCTGCCTGGCGGGCCGGGGCCTGGCCCTGTCCGGCGGGCAGCACGCAGCCGAGGATCACCTCGTCGACGGACGCAGCCTCGATACCGGCCGCCTCCACCGCGCCCTTCAGTGCGGCGGCGCCAAGTTCGGGTGCCGTGACCGAGGCCAGCGAGCCGAGCAAAGCCCCGATCGGCGTGCGACGGGCACTGAGAATGACGGCAGAAGTGTCTCGCATGTCTTTGATCCTGATTGAAGTATTGCTCGTTTCCCGCTCTGCCGGCCGGGCCTTCCAGCCGGCGCCGGCCCATCCGGGTGGTTGATTTTGCCCTGCAAAAAGAAAAATGTCTCGCCTGGCCCCGGCGCTAGCGCGGGCGCAGGCCTTCCTCGAAGAATCCGATGAACCGGTCCGCGATCTCGCCGGGACCGAGTTCCTCGGCCTGCCGATGCCAGTGCGCGATCCAGTTCAGGGCACCGGCGATCGCGAAGGCGGTGAGCTTGGCATCGCAGTCGCGGATCGAGCCATCGACGATCCCTTCCCGGATCAGGGCGCGGATCTGCTGGTCAATCTCGGCCTTGCGTGCGCGGATCCGGGCGCCGAGCGCGGCATCGAGGTCCTGATCCTCGGCCCGGACCATGCACCAGCCGAACTCCGAGGTGATCGCCAGCGCGTAACCGCGCAGCACGATGCGCAGGCGCTCGCACCCGCTGGCAGCGGACAGCCGCGCCTCATCGAGCGCCGCAAAAATACCCGCGAGCCCGGCCGTGAAACACTCGAACAACAGATCCTGCTTGCTGCGGACGTAGTAATACAGCGTCGGCTTGGTGACGCCGAGCTCGGCGGCGATGTCGTCGAGCGAGGTGTTGTGGTAGCCGCGCTCCCGGAAGGCGAGGGCAGCCGCGCGGATCACCGCTTCGCGCTTCAATGCGCGATCCCGTCGCCGTCGCCCACCGCTCCACGGGGACGGACCGGGCGGCGAAGCTGTGTTCCGGCTGTGTCCTGCCACCTGTTCTCCCGCCGCCGCGCTTGACGGAGGCAAGCGCCGGGTCGATACTGCTTGCAGTTATTTTACTCATCGGTAACATCGTGAGTCAACCGCTTGCCCGGACCCCGGAAGACCGCGATGATCCGGCGTCAGCCGGGGAGCGGCGCGAGCCGCTGCGTTTCATCACCGCCGCCTCGTTGTTCGATGGTCACGATGCGGCGATCAATGTGATCCGCCGCCTGCTGCAGGCCCACGGTGCCGAAGTCGTGCACCTCGGCCACAACCGCAGCGTCGCCGACCTCGTCGGCGCGGCTATCCAGGAGGACGCCGACGGCATCGCCATCAGCAGCTACCAGGGTGGTCACAACGAGTATTTCCGCTACCTCCTGGCGGAGCTTCGCGCGCAGAACGCCGGGCACATCCGCGTCGTGGTCGGTGGCGGCGGCACGATCGCGCCGGAGGAGATCGCGGCGCTCGAGGCCGCCGGCATCGAGAAGATCTACACCCCGGAGGATGGCCAGCGGCTCGGCCTCGACGGCATGATCGAGGACGTGCTGCGGCGGGTCGGCGCCGTGGCGCGGCCGGCCTTCGCGGGCAGCGCGGTCTCCGCCGCCGATCCGGTCGGCCTCGCGCGCGCGATCTCGGCGCTCGAACGGGACCGCGAGGGGCCACTGGCGGCGCGGGTGCGTGACCTCGGTTCGCAGCCCGGGGTCCGGGCGCCGGTACTCGGTATCACCGGTACCGGCGGCGCCGGCAAGTCATCGCTGACCGACGAACTGCTCGCGCGCATCCTGCGCTGCTTCCCGGGCCGCCGCGTCGCGGTCATCGCGATGGATCCGACCCGTCGCCGCAGTGGTGGCGCGCTGCTCGGGGACCGGATCCGGATGAACTCACTGGCCGGCGGGCGCATCTTCATGCGCTCGCTGGCGACGCGCCGCCAGCACCTGGCGACGAGCGCCGTGCTCGGCGACGTCCTGCGGCTGGTGCAGTCGGCGGACTTCGACCTCGTGATCGTCGAGACCGCGGGCATCGGCCAGAGCGATACCGAGATCGTCGACCTGGTCGACCTGTCGTTGTACGTGATGACCGCCGATTACGGCGCGGCGAGCCAGCTCGAGAAGATCGACATGCTCGACTTCGCCGATTTCGTCGCGCTGAACAAGTACGAGAAGCAGGGGGCCGAGGATGCGCTGCGCGACGTGCGCCGGCAGGTCGCGCGCAACCGCAAGCTGTTCGAGCTGCCACCGGAGCAGCTGCCCGTGTATCCGACCATCGCCAGCCAGTTCAACGACGCCGGCGTGAATGCGCTGTTTGCGGCGCTGTGCGCGCGGCTGCACACGGGCTGGGGCCAGCAGCAGCCATGGTTGCCGGTCACCGTCGCGCCACTCGGCACGCCGCGCCGCCAGGCCATCATCCCGGGCGAGCGGGTCGGCTACCTGGCCGAGATCGCCGCAGGCGGGCGTGAGACGCGCCGCCGTGCGGGGGAGGCGGCCGCTGCCGCGAGCCGGGCGCAGGGTTTGTGGCGCGCACTGGAGGCTCTCGCCGACCCGGCGTTGCCGGCGCCGCTCGAGCCGGTTGCGGCCGATGCATCCGCGGCCGCGGATGCTTCACTCGCGCGGCTCCGGGAGGAGTACGGCCACGCACTGGCAGCCATCGGCGCAAGCAACCTGGCGCTGCTCCGGGACTGGCCGACGCGGGCGCAAGCGGCGACGGCGGAGGAGTATCGCTACCGGGTGCGCGACCGCGAGGTCGCGGGTGCCAACTACACGGAGTCGCTGTCGGGGCTGCGGCTGCCGAAAATCGCGGTGCCGCAGAGCGGTGACTGGGGCGAACAGCTCGCGTTCCTGCTGGAGGAGAACCTGCCAGGCTCCTATCCGTACACCGGAGGCATCTATCCCTACCGGCGGGAGGACGAGGATCCCACGCGGATGTTCGCCGGCGAGGGCATGCCGGAGCGCACCAACCGACGCTTTCATTATCTCGCGCGCGGGCACCGTTCGGTGCGGCTGTCGACGGCCTTCGATTCGGTCACGCTGTATGGCGAGGATCCGGATGAACGGCCGGACATCTACGGGCGCATCGGCAACTCGGGCGTGTCGGTCGCGACGCTCGATGACATGAAGCGCCTGTATTCCGGCTTCGACCTGTGTGCGCCCTCGACCTCGGTGTCGATGACCATCAACGGGCCGGCGCCGATGATCCTGGCGATGTTCCTGAACACCGCGATCGACCAGCAGGTCGAGCGCTGGCTGCGCGCCGAGGGGCGCTGGGCGGAGGTCGAGGCGGCGCTCGCGGCGCGCTTTGCGGGTCGCGAGCGGCCGGGTTATCGCGGCGAACTGCCACCCGGACACGACGGCAGCGGCCTCGGGCTGCTCGGTGTCAGCGGCGCCGAGATCCTCGATCGCCCGACCTACGAGCGGATCCGCGCCGAGGCGCTCGCGCGCGTGCGCGGCACCGTGCAGGCCGACATCCTCAAGGAGGACCAGGCGCAGAACACCTGCATCTTCTCGACCGAGTTCGCACTGCGGCTGATGGGCGACGTGCAGCAGCACTTCATCGACCAGGGGGTGCGGAACTTCTACTCGGTGTCGGTCTCCGGCTATCACATCGCCGAGGCCGGCGCGAACCCGGTCACGCAGCTCGCCTTCACGCTGGCGAACGGCTTCACGATCGTCGAGTACTACCTGGCGCGTGGCATGCGCGTGGACGACTTCGCCCCGAACCTGTCGTTCTTCTTCTCGAACGGCATGGATCCGGAGTATGCGGTGATCGGCCGGGTTGCGCGCCGCATCTGGGCGCGCGCGCTGCGCGAGCGCTACGGCGCCGGGCCGCGCAGCCAGATGCTCAAGTACCACATCCAGACTTCCGGGCGTTCGCTGCACGCCCGCGAGATCCAGTTCAATGACATCCGCACGACGCTGCAGGCGCTGTACGCGCTGTTCGACAGCTGCAACAGCCTGCATACGAACGCCTACGACGAGGCACTGACCACGCCGACCGAGGAGAGTGTGCGTCGCGCGGTCGCCATCCAGCTGATCATCGCGCGCGAGCTCGGCCTCAACCACAACCAGAATCCCTGGCAGGGCTCGTTCGTGATCAGCCAGCTGACCGACCAGGTCGAGGAGGCCGTCTGGCGCGAGTTCGAGCGCTTGTCCGCGCGCGGTGGCGTGCTGGGTGCGATGGAGACGATGTACCAGCGCGGACGGATCCAGGAAGAGTCGCTGCTCTACGAGCGGAAAAAGCATGACGGCAGCCTGCCGATCATCGGTGTCAACACCTTCCTGCCCGATCGCGCCAACCCGGACGAGATCCGCGGTGCGGAGCTGATTCGTTCGACCGAGGCGGAAAAGCAGGCCCAGGTGGCGGGCGTGCGGGCCTGCAATGCGGCGCATGCCGGCGGGCAGGAGGCCGCGCTGGCGCGGCTGCAGCAGGTCGCGGTGCAGGGCGGCAACCTGTTCGCCGAACTGATGGACACCGTGCGGGTCGCTTCGCTCGGGCGCATCACCCGGGCCCTCTACACCGTCGGCGGGCAGTACCGGCGGAGCATGTAGGCAGCGACGCGGCTCCGGTTAGAGCAAGCCTTCACCGAGGACGGTGCCCATGCGCTCGCGGGCGAGATCCCGCAACCGCGCGGCGGCATCATCGCCGGGCGCGGGCGGCAGAGGATCGAGGGCCACGACCTCGAGCCGGGTCCGGCGAGGCATCCAGGTTCCGGAACGCAAGGCCCGGCGCGTGCCGCGGATGACAACCGGGGCGACCGGGACGCCAGCCCGGACGGCGGTGGCGAACGCGCCGGCATGGAAGCGCGCCAGCCCGTCGCGGTCGCTGAAGGTCCCCTCCGGGAAAAAGGCCACCGATTCGCCGGCGGCGACGGCGCGCAGGATGCGCCGGGCGTCGTTGGCGCCCTCGTGGCGGTCGAATCGCTCCACGAACTGGTGGCCCATGCGCGTGAGCAGCCTGCCGGCCACGGGAATGCGCGATGCCTCCTTCTTGATCACCAAGGCGAAGCGCGGCGGCAGCGCCGCAAACAGCAGTGGCCCGTCGAGGTAGCTGGAATGATTGGCAACCACGATGCAGGGTCCCGGCGGCAGTCGCTCGAGGCCCTGGTAGTGCAGTGGCATGCCGGCCAGCCAGAAGTAGCTGCGGCCGATCGCCCGCGCGGCCCGGCGGCGTGCCGGCAGCGACGGCAGCAACAGGACCGCCACTGCCGCAGCGAGTACCATGATCGCGAGCAGCAGCCACATCCATCCGGCCCACAGCAGTCGCAATGGATGGAAACTCATGAACCGCGATTCCCCCGGCTGGTCATGTTGTGTGATACAGGTCCGGTTATGTTAACGAGCATGGGGGTCTGTGAGCCACTTCACGCCCCTCGCCAGCGACCGCGCACCATACTGCGCCCGCATTCTGTCGAAAAGACCCGTTGGCAACCGCCGGGCGCGCGCGCCGCGCCGTCCGGAGCGAAGAGCAGGAACGCGAATGACCATCGCCTTGAAGTCATCCACCGCGCTGCGCACGTCGACACTGGCCGCGGTGGCCGCGGCCGATGACGGCGTCGAGCCGGTAGTCACGCGCTTTCTCGAGGCGGTCTGGATGGAGCGTGGCCTGTCGCCGAACACGCTCGCCGCCTACCGTGCCGACCTCGGCGCACTGTCGCGCTGGCTGCGCGGCCGCAGCCTGGCGCTGCCGCGCGCGGGTCGCAACGACCTGCTGGGCTTCATCGCCTGGCGCGTCGAGACCGGCGCGCAACCGCGCTCGACCGCGCGCCAGCTGTCGAGCTTCCGCCGCTTCTTCCGTCACCTGGTCCGCGAGGGTGTGCTCCGCGAGGATCCGACCGCGCAGATCGCGATGCCCAAGATCGGGCGCGCCCTGCCGAAGTCACTGACCGAGGGCCAGGTGGACTCGCTGCTGGCCGCGCCGCTGACCAGCGATCCGCTCGGCTTCCGCGACCGGACCATGCTCGAGGTCCTCTACGCGACCGGCCTGCGGGTGTCGGAGCTCGTCAGCCTGCGGCACAACCAGGTCAACCTGAACCAGGGTGTCATCCGCATCGTCGGCAAGGGCAATCGCGAGCGGCTGATTCCGCTCGGCGAGGAGGCGGTGCGCTGGCTTTCCGAATTCCTGAACGGTGCGCGCGGGGAGATCCTGCTGGACCGGCAGACGGACCACCTGTTCCCGACCCGGCGCGGCGACCGGATGACCCGGCAGGCCTTCTGGCACATCATCAAGCGCTACGCGCGCAAGGCCGGCATCGAGCGCGAGCTGTCGCCACACACGCTGCGCCACGCGTTTGCCACGCATCTGCTCAACCACGGCGCCGACCTGCGTGTCGTCCAGATGCTGCTCGGTCACAGCGACCTGTCCACGACCCAGATCTACACGCACGTGGCTCGCGAGCGCATGAAGGAACTGCACGCGCAGCACCATCCGCGCGGCTGACGGCCTCTGCTAGACTGCGCCCGGCTGAACCACCGGCGCCGGAGCCGGTCGAACTGCCATGGAGGCTTCCCCGCGCATGTCCCCCCGCCTGCATTTCATCCTGCCCGTCCTGATGGCTGTCCCGCTGGTTGCGGCTGTGCCGCCAACCGGGGCCCAGCAGGGCCGCAGCCCGGACGCGAGGGCCGAGATCGCGAAGCGCCTGGACGTCGCGGTGGAGGACATCCAGGCATCGCCGATTCCGGGGTTGTACGAAGTCCGCCGCGGCGCCGAGGTCGGTTACGCCTCTGCCGACGGCCGCCATTACATCGATGGCGACCTGTTCGACCTGCAGACCCGCGACAATCTCACCGAGAAGCGGCGCCGGCAGGGCCGGCTGGCGCTGCTCGCGGGCGTCGGTGATGAAGCCGCGATCGTGTTCGCGCCGGCCGGGACGGCGCGCCATGTCGTGACCGTTTTCACCGACATCGACTGCACCTACTGTCGCCGGCTGCATCAGGACATGGCGGAGCTGAACCGGCTCGGCATCCGGGTCCGCTACCTGATGTTCCCGCGCGGCGGGCCGGACAGTGATTCCTGGCACCAGGCCGAGGCGGTCTGGTGCAGCACCGATCGCCGGGACGCGCTGACCCGGGCCAAGCGGGGCGAGACGATCAAGGCCGGTCGCTGCAAGACGCCGGTCGCCGAACACTACGAGCTCGGTCGCCAGCTCGGGATCCGCGGTACGCCGGGCATCATCAGCGACAGCGGCGAGTACATCGGCGGTTACCTGCCGGCGGCGCAGCTCGCGCAGCTGCTGTCCGGCACGGCCGCCAGCGCCGCAGGCGACTGAGCCAGCGGCCTCAGCGTTCGAGCAGGCCGAGCTTGTCCTTGACGCTTTTCCACTGATCGGCGTCGGCCGGCGGTTCGCCGCGCCGCGTGATCGTCGGCCATTTTTTCGCCAGTTCGGCATTCAGCGCCTGGAACGGCCGCTGGCCCTCCGGCACATCCTCCTCGGAACAGATGGCCTCGACCGGGCACTCCGGTTCACAGAGCGTGCAGTCGATGCACTCCTCGGGGTCGATCACCAGGAAATTCGGGCCCTCGTGGAAGCAGTCCACCGGACAGACCTCGACGCAGTCCATGTACTTGCACTTGATGCAACTCTCCGTAACGACAAAGGCCATCCCTGGAACTCCTCGGGCGGAAACGACGTGAACGGATGCATTTTGCCACAGGCCACCGGCCCGGGCCGGGGCCTCAGCCCGGGGAACGACGGTCGATCGTCGTGTAATGCAGGCCGCGGCGGCCGGCGGCGCGGTCCTCGAGATAGCGGCGCAGGGCGAAGCTGACGCTCGGAAAAGCGATCTCCGGCCACGGGATATCGGCCTCGTCGTAGAGCCCGACCTCGAGGCTCTCCTCGCCGACTCCAAAGCGGGGCTCCGGGAGATCGGCGCGGAACATCACATGGACCTGGTGCGCGTGCAGCACGTGGACCACTGCACACAGGTCGGCGATCTCGACCTCGGCCAGGGCTTCCTCGAGGCACTCGCGGGCGGCCGCCTGCTGCAGGGTCTCCTCGTTCTCCATGAACCCCGCCGGGATCGTCCAGTAGCCGCGGCGCGGTTCGATCGCGCGCCGGCACAGCAGGATGCGACCCGCATGCTCGACCACGCAGCCGGCAACGATCTTCGGATTCTGGTAATGGACAGTCCCGCAGGCGGCACAGACGTGCCGCGGCCGGTTATCGCCGGTCGGAACCTGCAGCGTGACCGCGGCGCCACAGTGCGAGCAGTATTTCATGTTGGGATTGTCGGGGGCGCGGCCAGCCTTGCCAAGCGCCGGATGAGGCAGGGTGCCCGGGCTCACCGTATACTCGCCACCCGCAGGGCCGGGATGGCGGAATCGGTAGACGCAGTGGACTCAAAATCCACCGGTGGCAACACCGTGCGAGTTCGAGTCTCGCTCCCGGCACCAGCCGACGCCGCCATCCGGGCGGAAATCTGCGACCCTTTCCGGCGATGGCGCATCTAAGCTGCCGATGAGCCGCTTTTCCGAAATCGACATCCCGGCCGAGGTCGTCGCCGCCGCCCGGTGCGGCGATCCGCGGGCGCTCGAGGCCATCTACGTCGCGACGGCCGGGCCAGTGATGACCCTGCTCGGCCGGCTGGTGCGGCGTCGGGCTGTCGCCGAGGAGCTGCTGCAGGAGACTTTCATCGATGTACTCCAGCACATCGGGGACTTTGCCGGCCGTTGTCCGCTGCCGGCCTGGATCCGGACGCTGGCGCTCAATCGAGCCCTGATGTACCTGCGTTCGCCCTGGTATCGGGCGGTCGACCGGCTCGGATCCGAGGTCCTCGCCGACGAAGCCGCAGACCCGGACCATCACGCCGGATCCGGGGATCGCGCTCTCGAGCGGGCGCTGATGCGCCTGCCGGCGCACACGCGGGCGGTCGTCTGGCTGCACGACGTCGAGGGCTACACGCATGCGGAGATCGCGGCGCTGCTCGGGCGGACGCCGAGCTTCTCCAAGTCGCAGCTCGCGCGCGCACACCTGCGCCTGCGCGGGCTCCTCGCCCCTGAGATCGCCATCCCCGGGGGAGAGCCATGCCGACCGGTCTGAACGATCTCGCGGCCCGGCTCGCTGCCCTGCCGGATCTGGATACCCCGGTCGGTGGTTGGGATGCCGTGCTGGCGGCGAAGCGCACGCGAAGGTCACGCCCGGCGTTCCGCTGGCCCGCGGTCCTGGCGCTGGCGACGCCGCTTGGCGCCGCGGGCCTGGCCCTGCTGCTGTGGCACGCGGATGGCGAGCCAGTGCAATCCTTCCGACCCGCCGGTCCGGCGCTCCTTTCCACGGACGCCATCAGGATCGAGAACGCCCGTCTCGAAGAGCTGCTCGCCGCGCTGCCCGAGCGTCGCTCGATGCGCGGCAGCACGGCCTTTACGGTTGCAGCGATCGAGGACCGACTGGCTGCCGTGGACGATCGGCTGAGTGTCACGGTGCTGCAGCCGCATGCCCCGGAACACGCGGACCAGCTCTGGCGGGAGCGTGCGGAGCTGCTGGATTCCCTGGTCAAGGTGCGCTATGCCGACCTGGCCAGGTCACAGTGAAGGAACCACAGGAGATTTCAATGACGATGCGTCTGCTGCCCATGGCCGCCCTCGCGGCCATCGTCACGGCGCCGCTGATGGCGGCGCCGGCCTGGTCTGAATCTGAGGACCCGACAACAGAGCAACGCCTGGAGGAGGCCAGTCGCCGCCTCGAAGAGGCTGCACGGGAAGTGGCCCGGCTGTCCGGCGAGGTTCATGGTCCGGGGGCCATGGAGCGGTTCGAACTGCGGGTGGCCGGCCGGCCCCGCGCGATGATCGGAGTAATGCTCGGCGACAGCGACCAGGCCGGGGATGGCGTGCGCGTCGAGGGTGTGAGCCCGGGCGGTCCGGCGGCCGAGGCCGGCATCCGGGCTGGCGACGTCATCGTCGCGATCGACGGCAAATCGATCGGCACCGGTCGGGAACTGGTGCGGGCGATGCAGGAGGTCGAGCCGGGGCAGAAAGTGGCATTGGACGTGCGTCGCGATGACCGGCCACTGCGCATCGAGGTCGAGGCAAGGGCGACCGCTCCGGGCCCGGAGGGTCCGGCGATGGGGGGCCTGTTCGTGCCCGGGTGGACCGGGATGTCGCCCGATCGCGAGGAAGAGCACTGGCTGCTCGGTGGCTGGGGTGATGCCGAGCTCGTGACCATGAGTGCGGGGCTCGGTCGCTACTTCGGCACCGACCAGGGTGTGCTGGTCCTGCGCGCTCCGGCCGGGGTTGACCAGCTGCAGGATGGCGATGTGATCCAGGCGATCGGCGGCCGTGAGCCGCAGAGCGGCCCGCATGCGATGAGGATCCTGCGCTCCTACCAGCCCGGGGAGACGGTGGAGCTGCGTATCCTGCGGGATCGCAAGGCCCGGACCGTCAAGCTGTCGGTGCCGCAGCCCGTGGGCCACGGGCGGATCCAGCGCCGCCTGATGCCGGTGCCCATGCCGCCGCCGCCGCCCGTGCCACCGGTTCCACCCGGCGCCGACCGTACCTGAGCTGAAACGGCCCTGTGCTAGTCTGCGCGGCCCATGCGCCGCGCAGACTTCCACTACGACCTGCCGCCCGATCGGATCGCCCAGCAGCCGCTGGCGGAACGCGCTGCCAGTCGCCTGCTCGTGCTGGATGGCGCGAGCGGCGCGATGCGTGATGCCGGTTTCCGGGACCTGCCCGGCCTGCTGCACTCGGGCGACCTGCTGGTGCTAAACGATACCCGGGTGCTCCGCGCGCGACTGGCGGGCCGCAAGGACAGCGGCGGTTCCTGCGAGATCCTCGTGGAGCGCCTGCTGTCGCCGCGCCGCTTTCTCGCCCAGGGACGGGCCAGCAAGGGATTTCGGGTTGGCAGCACCGTGCGCCTGCCCGGGGATGCCTGCGCTGTGACGCTCGGCCGCCGCGATGATCTCTACGAATTCGAGCTGGACCGGGACGTGGCGCCCTGGCTCGAGGAGCATGGGGCGGTGCCGCTGCCGCCCTATATCGGGCGGCCTCCCGGCCCGGCGGACCAGGATCGCTACCAGACGATCTACGCGCGCGCGCCGGGGGCAGTTGCCGCGCCGACGGCCGGGCTGCATTTCGATCGGCCGATGCTTGCGCTGCTGGAGGCAGGCGGCGTTGAATTCGCCAGCTTGACGCTGCATGTCGGGGCCGGAACCTTCCAGCCGCTGCGCTGTGACGACGTCGCTGAACATCGATTGCACACCGAGCGCTTCGTCGTGCCGCCGGAAACCGTCGCGGCGGTCCGGGCCACGCGCAGGCGTGGCGGCCGGGTGGTTGCGGTCGGCACGACGGTCGTGCGGGCCCTCGAGGCCGCGGCGCAGGGCGGCGAGCTCGAGCCCGGTGCTGGCGAGACGGGGCTTTTCATCCTTCCCGGTTACCGGTTCCGGGTCAGCGACGCATTGATCACCAATTTCCACCTGCCCGAATCGACGCTGCTGATGCTGGTCTCGGCATTCGCCGGCCGCGAGCGCGTGCTCGCCGCCTATGCCCACGCGGTGGCCGTGCGCTACCGGTTCTTCAGCTATGGGGATGCGATGTTCGTGACGCCGGACCCGGCGGCCCTCGCGCCGCGGGAGGCGGTGCCGTGAAGTTCGAACTGCTGGCCAGCGACGGGTCTGCACGTCGCGGCGTGCTCGGTCTCGCCCACGGGACCGTGGCGACCCCGGCTTTCATGCCAGTCGGCACCTGCGGCACAGTCAAGGGCGTGACCGCGGAGGAACTGCAGGCCTGCGGCGCCCAGATCGTGCTCGCGAACACCTTCCACCTGATGCTGCGCCCGGGTCCGGAGATCGTGCGCGCCCACGGCGGACTGCACCGCTTCATGCACTGGCCGGGCCCGATCCTGACCGATTCGGGTGGCTACCAGGTCTTCAGCCTCGCGGCGATGCGCAAGCTCAGCGAGGAGGGCGTCCGGTTCCGCTCGCCGGTGGATGGCGCCCTGGTGTTCCTCGACCCGGAGCGGTCGATGGCGGTGCAGCGGGCGCTGGGCTCGGACATCGCGATGGTCTTTGACGAATGCACGCCGTATCCGGCGGGCGAGGCGGTGGCGCGCAAGTCCATGGAACTGTCGCTGCGCTGGGCAGCGCGCAGCCGGGCCGCCTGGGACGCCAGCACCGGTGACGGCGTGCTGTTCGGCATCGTGCAGGGCGGCATGTTCGCATCGCTGCGGGAGGCTTCGCTGGCCGGCCTGCTGGAGCTCGGCTTCGAGGGTCTCGCGGTCGGCGGCCTGTCGGTCGGCGAGCCGCCGGCGGAGCGCGCGCAGGTGCTCGCCGAGCTGCTGCCGCGGATGCCGGCAGAGCGGCCGCGCTACCTGATGGGCGTGGGCCGACCGGAGGACCTGGTCGAGGCCGTGGCCGTCGGTGTCGACCTGTTCGATTGCGTGATGCCCACGCGGCATGCGCGTAACGGCCACCTGTTCGTCCCCTGGGGCGTGCTGAACATCCGCAACGCCCGCTACGCCGACGACACGGGACCGATCGACCCGGACTGCGGCTGCTATACCTGCCGGAACTACAGCCGGGCGTACCTGCGGCACCTGGATCGCTGCGGCGAGATGCTCGGGCCGCGGCTCGCCACGCTGCACAACCTGCACCACTACCTGGCGCTGATGGATGGGATGCGGACGGCGATCGCGGCCGGTCGGTTCGGGCAGTTCCGCGCGGCATTTCATGCCCGGCGCCAGCCCGGGGCCGGCGCTGTGGCATAATCACGCGCCTTTCCCGGGGCCGGCGCTGCCGGCCTGGCTGCACAGAGGACACACATGGACTTCTTCCTGTCACCGGCCTTCGCCCAGGCCGCCGCGGGCGCCCAGGGCAATGCCTGGGTCAGCATGCTGCCGCTGGTACTGATCTTCGTCGTGTTCTATTTCCTGCTGATCCGGCCGCAGACCAAGCGTGCCAAGGAACACCGGGAGATGGTCGGCCGCCTCGCCAGCGGCGACGAGGTCGTCACCACTGGCGGCATCCTCGGTCGCATCACCGACATCGGCGACGTGTTCATCACGCTCGAGGTGGCCCCGAATGTGGCGATCCGCGTCCAGCGGGTCCAGGTCGCCCAGCTGATGCCGAAGGGCACCTTGAAGAGCGCCTGAGACGGCGCCGGGCGGCAGCGAACGATGCACCAGTTCCCGGTCTGGAAGAGCGTGACCGTCATCGCGGTCATGCTGATCGGCATTGTGCTGGCGCTGCCGAACGTGTTCGGCGAGTCGCCGGCGCTGCAGATGTCGCGCAAGGACCGCGCGCCCTTCGTCGAAGCGTCGATCAGCGAATTCAGCGCGCTGCTCGGCACCGCGGGCATTGCCCTCGAGACCGCGCATGTGGACGACGGCGGCCGCCTGTGGCTGCGGTTCGCCGAGGTGCCGGCACAGCTCGCCGCCCGCGACCTGATCCAGCGCCAGTACGAGGGCCAGTTTGCGATTGCGACGACTTTCGCCTCGCGCGCGCCGCGCTGGCTGACGGCCCTCGGGCTGGAACCGATGAGCCTCGGTCTCGACCTGCGCGGCGGCATCTACCTGGTCTACGAGGTCGACGTCGATGGCGCGGTCAGCCAGCTGGTACAGGTCATGGAGCGCGACCTGCGCAAAGCGCTGCGTGATGCGCGCATCCAGTACGAGGACGTCGAGGCGCGCGGCACCCGCATCAGCATCCGCCTGCGCGACACCGCGCGGCGCGAGGACGCCATCGCGGCGGTCCGCCGCTTCGATCCCGCGCTCGTGCTGCGGGACGGCACACTGCCCGGCGAGCTCCTCACCGAGCTGACCGAGGACCAGGTGCGCCAGCGCCAGGACTTCGCGATCCAGCAGAACATCACCGCGCTGAACAACCGGGTCAACGCGCTCGGCGTCGCCGAGCCGGTGGTGCAGCGCCAGGGACTCAACCGCATCGCCGTGCAGCTGCCGGGCATCCAGGATGCCTCGGAGGTCGTGCGCGTGCTCGGCAAGGTCGCGACGCTCGAGTTCCGGCTGGTCGATCCGGTCAACAGTCCGCTCGAGGCCGAACGCAGTGGCCGCGCGCCGCTCGGCATGCGGCTCTACAAGCAGCGCGATGGCAGCCCGGTGCTGCTGCGCCGCGACATCATTGCGACCGGCGACCAGCTGGTCGATGCGTCGTTCGCGCCGGCCGAGGGCGAGCCGGCGGTCAGCGTCGTGCTCGACAGCCGCGGTGGCGAGGAGATGCTGCGCACCACGCGCGAGAACATCGGCCGGCCGATGGCCGTCGTGTTCATCGAAAAGGAGCGCGAGCTGGTCGAGCGCGACGGCGCGAAGGTCGTCGTCGACCGCTCGAAGGAGGAGGTAATCAGCGTCGCGACGATTCGTGGCGTGTTCTCCAGCCGCTTCCAGATCACCGGCCTCTCCGCCGCGGAGGGCCAGGAGCTCGCCAAGCTGCTGCGGGCCGGTGCACTGGCGGCGCCGCTGTACATCGTCGAGCAGCGCCTGATCGGTCCGAGCCTCGGGCGTGACAACATCCAGCGCGGCTACCAGGCGCTGCTGATCGGCATGGCCAGCCTGTTCGTGTTCATGCTGGTGTACTACCGGGTGTTCGGTGCGGTGGCCTGCGTCGTGCTGGCGGCGAACGTGATCCTGATCACCGCGCTGCTGTCGCTGTTCAATGCCGCGCTGACGCTGCCGGGCATCGCCGGCATCGTGCTGACGGTCGGCATGGCGGTGGATGCCAACATCCTGATCTTCGAGCGGATCCGCGAGGAGCTGCGCAACGGCAGCTCGCCGGTCGCCTCGATCAACGCCGGCTTCGAGCGGGCGTTCTCGTCGATCGTCGATTCCAACCTCACTACGCTGATTGCCGGCATCATGCTGTTCGCGTTCGGCACCGGACCGATCAAGGGCTTTGCGGTCGTGCTCAACCTCGGCATCCTGACCTCGATGTTCACGGCGCTGGTCGGCAGCCGCGCGCTGCTGCACCTGATCTATGGCCGCCGTCGCCGCGTCGAGCGGCTGGCGATCTGAGGGGCCGTTCATGGAATTGTTCCATCGCGCGACGCACATCGGCTTCCTCGGCCGGCGCCGCTACTGGTACGCAGTGTCGCTGCTGCTGGTCGTCGCCTCACTGGTCACGGTGGCCGTGCGTGGCCTCAACCTGGGTATCGACTTCACTGGTGGGGTCGTCGTCGAAGTGCATTTCCAGCAGCCCCCCGATCTCGATCGCCTGCGCGAGGCGCTGGCTGGTGCCGGACTGGGCGAGGTGCAGGTGCAGAGCTTCGGTACCGCGCAGGACGTGCTGATCCGCGTGCCGCCGGTGGAGGCGGCCGCGGCGCGCGAGGTCACGGCGCAGGTCCGCGCGGCCGCGACCGGTCTCGATGCGGGTGCCGAGCTGCGGCGCACTGAATCCGTCGGACCGCAGGCCGGGCGGGAGCTCGCCGAGAAGGGGGCGACCGCGCTGCTGATGGCGCTGCTGTTCATCGGCATCTACGTGCTCGCGCGCTTCCAGTGGAAGTTTTCGATCGGGGCGATTGTCGCTGTGCTGCACGACCCGATCGTCGTGGTTGGCGTGTTCGCGCTGACCGGCCTGACCTTCGACCTGTCGGTGCTGGCGGCGATCCTCGCGGTCATCGGCTATTCGCTGAACGACACGGTCGTCGTGTTCGACCGGGTGCGCGAGCGCCTGGTGCAGATGCGCAAGGCCGCGCCGCTGGAGGTCATGGACACGGCCATCAACGAGACGCTGTCCCGGACGCTGCTGACCTCTGGTACGACAGCGCTGGTCGTCATCGCGCTGATTCTGTTCGGCGGGCCGGCGCTGCGCCCATTCGGTGTCGCGCTGCTGACCGGCATCGTGGTGGGCACCTACTCGTCGATCTATGTGGCCGGTGCCCTGGCACTGGACCTGGGGCTGTCCCAGCGTGACCTGATGACGCCGGAGAAGCGCGCCGAGGTCGACGACCTGCCCTGAGCCAGCGGCGAGGAGACTGCCATGATTGAACTGCTGGTCGATCCGGCCGCCTGGATCTCGTTCCTGACGCTCGCCGTGCTCGAGATCGTGCTCGGCATCGACAACATCATCTTCCTGTCGATCCTGGTGTCGCGCCTGCCGCCGGCGCTGCAGCCGCGCGCGCGCTTCCTCGGACTTGCCTTCGCCATGCTGACCCGCATTGGACTGCTGTTTTCGATCACCTGGCTGGTGCGCCTGACCGAGCCGCTCTTCACCGTCATCGGCGAGGAAATTTCCGGGCGCGATCTGATCCTGCTGGTGGGTGGCCTGTTCCTGCTGGTCAAGAGCGTCAACGAGATTCATGCGGCGCTCGAGGGTCCGGAACCGGCGGGCGGGCCCGGCGTGCGGCTGCACTCGCGGGTCGCCGCGGTGATCGTGCAGATCGGCCTGATCGATGTCGTGTTCTCGCTCGACTCGGTGTTCACCGCGGTCGGCCTGGCGAAGCACATCGAGATCATGGTCGCGGCGATCGTGGTCGCGGTGCTGGTGATGATGCTGCTGGCGCGGCCGATCAGCGAGTTCGTGGACCGGCATCCGACGATCAAGGTCCTCGCGCTCGCGTTCCTGATCCTGATCGGCGTGGCGCTGGTCGCCGAGTCGCTGGACTTCGAGATCCCGAAGGGCTACCTGTACTTCGCGATGGCGTTCTCGGTCGGCGTCGAAATGATCAATATCCGGATCCGCCGGCGCGGCCGGCCGGTCGAGCTGCATGCCGGGCCGCTGGCGCCCGGTCCCGGTCAGCCGCGCAGTGGAGAGGGCAGCAGCGGCGTGAAGCCCTCGACGAGTTCGCGATAGACGGACGGGTTGCCCGCGACGATGTTGCCCCCGTCCTGGTAGACGCCGCCATCGAGCGCGCCCACCAGGCCGCCGGCCTCGGTGATCAGCAGGATGCCCGCCGCGGTGTCCCAGGGCGCGAGCCCGATTTCCCAGAAGCCGTCGAGCCGGCCAGCCGCGACGTAGGCGAGGTCGAGGGCCGCTGCGCCGGCGCGGCGCATGCCGGCGGCGTGCTGGGCCACGTGCTCGAACATCGCCATGTATTCGCGCAGCCAGCGGCGGTTCTCGCGGTACGGGAAGCCCGTGCCGATCAGCGCCGCATCGAGACCACGGTGATTCGACACGCGCAGGCGGCGGCCATCGAGCTGTGCGCCGGTACCGCGGGCCGCCGTGAACAGCTCGCCGCGCAGCGGGTCGAACACGACGCCGGCCTCGAGGCGCCCGCGGTGGCGGCAGGCGATGGACACGGCGAGATGCGGGAAGCTGTGCAGGAAGTTGGTGGTGCCATCCAGCGGGTCGATGATCCACAGGTATTCGTCGTCGCCCTGGCGGCCACTTTCCTCGGCCAGGATGCCGTGATGCGGATAGGCCTTGCGGATCACGGCAATGACCTGCTGCTCGGCCGCGTGGTCGATTTCGGTCACGAAGTCGTTGCGGCTCTTTTCGCTGACGGAAACGCCGCCGGCGCGGTCCAGGTTACGCGAGATCAGGTCGCCGGCCCGCCGCGCGGCGCCGATCGCGATGTTCACGAGGGGATGCATGGTTCGCTTCCGTAGGCCAGGGATATCGCGCTGGCCCGTCGGGCGCGCTGCGCGGTCCGGGTAGAATAGCAGCATGCAGCGACCGACGGACCAGCCGATCTTCCTGGATCACGCTGCCAGCGCGCCGCTGGAGCCGCGGGTTGCGGCCCGGATGTGCGAGTGCCTGCGCGATCCGGCCCTGCAGGCCAATCCGTCCTCGGCGCACGGGCCAGGGCGTGCGGCAGCCACTATTGTGGCGCAGGCGCGGGCGCAGGTTGCGGCGCTGATCGGGGCGGAGCCGGCTGCGATCGTGTTCACGGCTGGCGCGACCGAGAGCGTCAATCTGGCGGTACTGGGGACGGCTCGCGCCGCCCCGGTCGGCCACCGTCACGTCGTGACGGCGCGGACCGAGCATCGCGCAGGCCTTGAATCCTGCCGCGAGCTCGAGCGCGAGGGTTATGAGATCACCTGGCTCCGTCCGGGATCGTGCGGAGCTGTCAGTCCTGAACAGGTGGGTGCGGCCCTGCGGCCGGACACGGCGCTGGTATCGCTCCTGCATGCCAACAACGAAATCGGCGTACTGCAGGACATCGCCGCGATTGCGGCCCTGTGCAATGAACGCGGTGTACCGCTGCATGCGGATGCGGCGCAGAGCGTGGGACGGATCCCGGTCGACGTCAATGCGCTCGGAGTCGCGCTGCTCAGCTTCTGCGCGCACAAGCTCGGCGGGCCGAAGGGAGTCGGGGCGCTGTATGTGCGGCGGCGGCCGCGGCCGGCGCTGCGGCCGCTGGTCTTCGGCGGCGGGCAGGAGGCTGGACTGCGATCCGGTACGCTGGCCACGCACCAGCTGGCCGGCTTCGGCCTCGCCTGCGAGCTGGCCGCGCAAGAGCTGCCCGGGGAGGAGCCGCGGGTCCGGGCCCTGCGCGAGCGGCTCTGGGCGGGACTCGAGCCGGCGGCGCCCGTCTGGCGCAACGGTGCGGTTGAACCGAGCGCTCCCGGCATCCTCAACGTCTGCTTTCCCGGTATCGAGGGCGAGAGCCTGCTGTTCGCCCTCGAGGGACGGCTCGCTGCGGCCAGCGGATCGGCCTGCAGTTCCGCGAGCGCGGAGCCCTCGTATGTGCTGACGGCCATCGGGCGCTCGGAGCTTGCGGCCCAGGCTTCGCTGCGCCTGAGCCTGGGCCGCGGCACCACGGCCGCGGAGGTGGACGCCGCCGCCGTACTGCTGGTGGCGGCGGTGCTGCGCCTGCGCCGCGCGGCCCCACCCACTGCGTCCGAGCGCATCGCCTGAGCCCGGCCGATGGAGTATTCCCCGCTCGTCCGTAAGCTGTTCGCGACGCTGCCGCGCTGCGGCGAACTGACTGCGGGACCGGGTACCACCGTAGCGGGCGAGGCGATGGCCCTGGAGCGGGGCGCGTGGGTACGCCTCGAGGCCCGCCTCGAGGGCGGGCGGTTGGTCGACTGTGCTTTCCGGGCCTGGGGATGCCCGCACACGCTGGGGGCGGCGGCCATTGCGGCTGAGCGGCTGGTCGGCTGGCGTGTCGGCACGCCCGCGCCCGTGAATGCCCATGCGCTCGCCGCGCTGCTGGCAGCACCGGCGGAGAAGCTCGGACGCCTGCTGGTCGTGGAGGACGCGATGCAGGCGCTGCTGCAGGGCGCATCTGGGCTACAATTGCCGGTGTCCGCACACTGATCCCGGGAGGTCGTGCCCCATTATGGCCATTACGCTGACCGCCGCCGCCGCCGAGCGCGTACGCCGCCACCTCGCCGAGCGGGGCCGTGGCATCGGCCTGCGCCTCGGGGTCCGCAAGACTGGCTGTTCGGGCTTCGCCTACGTGGTCAACTACGCCGACGAGGTCCTGCCGCAGGATCGCACCTTCGAGTGCTGCGGCGTGCAGGTCGTCGTCGATGCCGACAGCCTGGCGATGATCGACGGTACCGAAGTGGACTTCGTTCGCCAGGGCTTCAGCGAAGCGTTCCGGTTCCGCAATCCGAACGTGCGTGGCGAGTGCGGCTGCGGCGAAAGTTTCAACGTCTGAGTCTTCAAGAGGATCCCATGGCGGCTGAGCGCACCCTGTCTATTGTCAAACCCGACGGCGTTGCCCGGAACCTGATCGGCGAGGTCCTGCATCGCTTCGAGCAGGCCGGCCTGCGCGTCATCGCTGCCCGGATGCTGCAGCTGACGCCGGCCCAGGCCGAGGGTTTCTATGCCGTCCATCGCGAGCGGCCCTTCTTCCGTGACCTGTGCACCTACATGTGCTCCGGCCCGGTCGTCGTGCAGGTGCTCGAGGGCGAGGGCGCGGTGGCGCGCAATCGCGAGCTGATGGGGGCGACCGATCCGAAACAGGCGGCAGCCGGCACGATCCGCGCCGATTTTGCCACCAGTATCGAGGAAAACGTCGTGCACGGGTCGGACAGCGTTGCCAATGCGGCGCGCGAGATTGCGTATTTCTTCTCCGAACTCGATCTCTGCGCGCGTACGCGCTGAGACCCGGACCATGACTGACGCGGCAGCGCCTCCCTGCAACCTGCTCGGGCTGACCCGGCCCGAGCTCGAGGCGTATGTCGCGACCCTGGGGGCGCGGCCCTACCGGGCGCGCCAGCTCCTGAAGTGGATCTACCGGCGCGGTGCCGACCAGTTCGCGGACATGACCGACCTGGCGAAGGATTTCCGGGCCGAGCTCGCCGGTGTGGCCGAAGTGCGGGTACCGGAGATCATCCGGGCGAGCGCCTCGGCGGACGGCACGCGCAAGTGGCTGCTGCGGATGCCCGGCGCGGCAACGGCCGAGCAGGCCGTCGAGACGATCTGGATTCCGGAGCCGGACCGCGGCACGCTGTGCATCTCCAGCCAGATCGGCTGCGCGCTCGATTGTTCGTTCTGCGCCACGGGCCGGCAGGGTTTCAATCGCAACCTCACGGCGGCCGAGATCATCGGCCAGGTGTGGCTCGCGAACCGCGAGCTGGGACGCGATCCGGACGGCCCGCGGCTGATCACCAACGTCGTGCTGATGGGCATGGGCGAGCCGCTGGCGAACTATCGCAACGTGCTGGCGGCGATCCGGCTGCTGCTCGACGACCTGGGCTACGACCTGTCGCGTCGGCGCGTGACGCTGTCCACCTCCGGTCTCGTGCCGCAGATCTACCGGCTGGCCGAGGACTGCAACGTGGCCCTCGCGGTGTCGCTGCATGCGCCAAACGACGCGCTGCGGGACGAGCTGGTCCCGGTTAACCGGCGGCACCCGATCGCTGAGCTGCTGGCGGCCTGCTGGCATTACCTGGAGCGACAGAATGGCCGCAGCGTGACCTTCGAGTACACGCTGCTCGAGGGCATCAACGACCAGCCCCGGCAGGCTCGGGAACTTGCGGGGCTGCTGCGCGGTCACCAGGCCAAGGTGAACCTGATTCCCTTCAATCCCTTCCCCGGCACCAGCTACCGGCGTTCGCCGCCGGAGGTCGTGGCGCAGTTCCGTGACGAGCTGGTCCGCGCCGGCGTGACCACGACGGTGCGGCGGACGCGGGGTGATGACATCGATGCGGCCTGCGGCCAGCTGCGCGGGCGGGTGCTGGATCGCACCGTGGTCCGGCTCGGTGCTCGACCGGTGCGCGCTGCGCTGCCAGCATGAAGCCCGGCACCTGGCTGCCGCTGCTGGCCCTGTGCTGCTGCCTCACGGCGGTGGCCCAGGGCAATGATCCGGTGGATCCGCGCATCGAAGCGGCACGGATCAACACCCGGCTGGCGATGGAGTACCTGAAGCTCGGGCACCTGGAGGTCGCCCGCGACAAGATCGAACGGGCGCTGGTGCAGAATCCGCGCGACATTTCGGTCCAGCTCGGTGCCGGCCTGGTCTACGAGCGGCTGCTCGACACCCAGCGCGCTGAAAAGCACTTCCGCCAGGCGCTGCGCACCGATTCGAGCCATCCCGAGGCCCAGAATGCGCTCGGCGCGTTCCTGTGCCGCAACGGCGAATGGGTCCGCGGGGAGGCGATGTTCGTCAATGCGGCGCGTAACCCGCTGTACCGCACGCCCGAGGTGGCCTATACGAACGCCGGCGTCTGCGCGCACAAAGCCGGCCGGCTCGAGCAGGCCGAGGAATACCTGCGCCAGGCGCTGGCCCAGCGCGCGATCTATCCGGAGGCACTGCTGCAGCTGGCCAGCGTCAGTTACGAGCGCGGCAGCTTCCTGCAGGCGCGAGCCTTCGTCCAGCGTTTCCTCGACGTGACGCCGCCCACGGCGGAGGTGCTGCTGCTCGGCCACCAGGTGGAGAAGGCACTCGGGGACCAGCAGTCGGCCGCGGACTTCGCCGATCGCCTGCGCCAGGCTTTTCCCGAATCCGCGCAGTTGCGGGCTCTCGACGGCCGCGACCAGCGGAATCCGGAATGAGGCGACCTGGGCCCGCCGTGGAGCCGCTGGCGCCGGCGCCGGTCGGCGGAGCCTGATCCATGGGTGGGGCGCTGCAGGCCGTGCGCGGCATGAATGATCTGCTGCCCGGACAGTTGCCGCTGTGGCAGTTCGTCGAGCAGCAGGCGCGGGAGTTGTTCGCCGCCTATGGCTATCAGGAGTTCCGGGTCCCGCTGGTGGAGCACGCGGAGCTGTTCCAGCGCTCGATCGGCGAGCACACCGATATCGTCGAGAAGGAGATGTACACCTTCGAGGACCGCGGCGGCGACCGGCTGAGCCTGCGTCCGGAGGCGACTGCCGGACTGGTGCGGGCAGCGATCGAGAACGGGTTACTGCACAACCAGAAGCACCGGCTGTGGACGGCGGGCCCGATGTTCCGGCATGAGCGTCCGCAGCAGGGGCGTTACCGGCAGTTCCACCAGATTGACTGCGAGGCTTTCGGCTACGAAGGCCCGGACGTCGATGCCGAGATGATCCTGATGTCGGCGCGCCTGTGGCGGCGACTCGGCATCGGCGGACTGCGCCTGCGGATCAATTCGCTCGGCACGCCGGAGTCGCGCCGCATGTACCGCGGGCGGCTCGTGGAGTATTTCGGCCGGCACCGGACACTGCTCGATGCCGACAGCCTGCGGCGCCTGGAAGGCAACCCGCTGCGCATTTTGGATTCGAAGAATCCGGCACTCGCGGAAATGATCGCGGGCGCACCGGCGATTACCGATCATCTCGACGACGGTTCCCGAGTCCACTTCGAACGCTTCCAGGAACTGCTGGCCGGCTGCGGCATCGCCTTCACGATCGATCCGCGCCTCGTGCGCGGCCTCGACTACTACTCACGCACTGTGTTCGAGTGGACGACGACCGCCCTCGGTGCGCAGGATGCCGTCTGTTCGGGGGGGCGTTATGATGGCCTGGTCGCGCAGCTGGGCGGGGGGGCGACTCCGGCGATCGGCTGGGCGCTCGGCGTGGAACGCCTCGTGAGCCTGATGCAGGCCACCGGCATCGCGGCGCCGGCCGGGCCGCCCGGTCTCTATGTCGTGCTGGCCGGGGACCGGGCCGTACGGGAAGGCCTGGCGGTTGCGGAGCGGCTGCGCGATGCACTGCCGGGCATTGTCATCGAGGTGAACCTTGGCGGGGGCAGTTTCAAGTCGCAGCTGCGGCGTGCGGACCGGAGCCAGGCGCGGCTGGCGCTGATCATCGGCGATGACGAGGTCGCGCGCCGGACCGCGGCGATCAAGAGCCTGCGAGCCGAGGCGGCGCAGCAGGAATGTGCCTGGGAGGACCTGCCGGCACGCATCGGTTCACTGCTGAGGAACGAAGATGGTCGATGAGTATCTGTCCGAGCGCGAGCAGGCCGAACAGCTGCGCCAGTGGCTGCGCGAGAACTGGCTGTGGATGGCCGCCGGCCTCGTACTGGGCCTCGGCGGCCTGTACGGCTACCGCTGGTGGGAAGGACACCGCGAGCAGCGTTCGCTCGAGGCCGAGCAGCGGCTGGCGGCGATGCTCGACGCCCTGACCCGAAACCAGCGCGAGGAAGGCCTGCGCATCGGTGGCGAGATCGCCGGCGAATACGACGACACGCCCTACGCCGACCAGGCAGTGCTGGTCCTCGCCCGCCTCGATGTCGAGTCGGGCGAACTCGCGCAGGCCGCCAGCCGCCTGGCCGGGGTCATGAACGATTCACGCGATTCGGAACTGGCGCTGGTTGCGCGATTGCGACTTGCACGGGTGCAGCTGGCCCAGGGACAGTACGATGCCGCGCTCGCGACGCTCGATGGAGCAGCGGTATCGGCAGTCGAGGCCCGGGTCGCCGAACTGCGCGGAGACGTGCTGCTCGCCCGCGCCGACATCGCCGGCGCGCTGGCCGCTTACCAGCAGGCACAGCTCGCGGCCCCGGGCGACGGACAGGTCGACCGGGAATTGCTGGCATTGAAGATCGATGGACTGTCCGCGCGACAGTCGGTGGAGTGAACGATGCGAATCACGAGAATCGCCGGATTGCTGGTGCTGGCCGTGGCCACGGTGGCCTGCGGCAACAAGCAGAAGAATGTCGATCCGCCGGCGGAACTCGTCGCCTTTACTGCGCGGCTCGAGGCGACGCGGGTCTGGAGCGCCGGCGGTCGTGGTGGCGAGGAAGTCCTGCGCCTCGGCCTGCGCCCGGCAGTGGTGGACGGCGTGGCCTATGTCGCCGGCTATGGCGGCGAGATCCTGGCACTGGATCCTGGCACCGGTCGTGCGCTGTGGCGGTATTCCAGCAAGTTGCGCTTTGGTGGTGGCCCGGCGGCGGGTGACGGACTCGTCGTGGCCGGCACCGTGGCGGGTGAGGTGCTGGCCCTGGATGCCGCGACCGGCAGCGAACGCTGGCGCGTTGCGGTCGGCGGCGAGGTGCTCGCCGCGCCCGCCATCGGCGGCGGACTCGTCGTGGTGCGCACGGTGGATGGCCGCCTGCGTGGCCTGCGCGCAGCCGATGGCAGCGAGGCCTGGAGCTACGAGCAGCCAGTGCCGCGCCTGACGCTGCGCGGCAACGGCGGTCCGGTGATTCACGGCGATGTAGTGCTTGCTGGTTTCGACAGCGGCCGGGTCGTGGCGTTGGCGCTGGCGACGGGCGACCTGCTGTGGGGGACCACGGTCGCGCCCTCGCAGGGTCGCACCGAGATCGAGCGGCTCGTGGACATCGATTCGACGGTGCAGGTGACCGGCCAGGATGTCTACGTTGTCGGTTATCAGGGCCGTGCTGCCATGCTCGCGCTCGAGACCGGGCAGATCTGGTGGGCGCGCGAGCTGTCGAGCCACCGGGGCCTCGACCTGGACGAGGAGAAGCTCTACGTGACGCTGGCCGACAGCACCGTAGTCGCACTGCGGCGCCGGGATGGCACCGAGGTCTGGCGCCAGGCCCAGTTCCTGCGACGGCAACTGACCGCGCCGGCGGTACAGGGCGACGCGCTCGCGGTTGCTGATTTCGAAGGCCGCGTGCACTGGCTCGATACCGCGACCGGTGCGGTGATCGGCCGGGCCTCGGCTGGAGGCGGGCGGATCAGCAGCCGGCCGGTCGTGGTCGGGGACCTGTGGCTGGTCCAGGCCGACTCCGGCACCGCCTACGCACTGCGTACCCGGCCCCGCGGCGCCGGGTGATACGCACCAGCCGGCTCTCACGATGCTGCCCGTCGTCGCGCTCGTGGGGCGGCCGAACGTCGGCAAGTCCACGCTGTTCAACGCACTGACCGGGACCCGCGATGCGCTGGTCGCGGACGAGCCCGGCCTGACCCGCGATCGCCAGTATGGCTACGGCCAGTACGGTGAAACGCGATTCATCGTCATCGATACGGGTGGTCTGGTCGAATCCCCGCGCGGGGTCGAGGAGCCGATGGCGCGGCAGACGCTGCGCGCGATCGAGGAAGCGGACCAGGTCGTGCTGATCGTGGATGGCCAGGAGGGCCTGGCGAACCGGGACCGCTTCGTCGGGGAGCTGCTGCGTCGCAGCGGCCGGCCGGTGACCATAGCGGTCAACAAATGCGAGGGTCGCGAGGCGGCGCTCGCGGTCGCGGAGTTTCACGCGCTGGGCCTCGGCGAGCCACTGGCGCTGTCGGCCGCGCACCGGCAGGGCATCGATGATCTACTGGACCGGGTACTGGCCGGGTGGGAGACCGCAGAACCGCCGGTCGCGGACGATGCAGCGGAGGCAATCCGCGTCTGTGTGGTCGGCCGGCCCAACGTCGGCAAGTCGACGCTGATCAACCGGCTGGTCGGCGAGGATCGACTGGTTGCCTTCGATCAGCCCGGTACGACGCGCGATACCGTGCAGGTGCCGTTCGAGCGCGATGGCCAGGCCTACCTGCTGTTCGACACGGCCGGCGTGCGCCGCCGCGCCAGGATCGGGGAGGGAATCGAGAAGTTCAGCGTCATCAAGACGCTGCAGGCCATCGACAGCTCCCACGTCGTGATCGGCGTACTCGACGCCCGCGATTCGGTTGCCGAGCAGGACGCGACCTTGCTCGGCATCGTCGCGGAGCGTGGCCGCGCGCTGGTGATCGCTGTCAACAAGTGGGACCACGTCGCGGCGGAACAGCGCGAGCTGATCCGCGAGCAGCTCGCGGAGCGACTGCGGTTCCTGGATTTTGCGCCGCTGCATTTCATCTCGGCACTGCACGGCAGCGGTGTCGGCGAGATGATGGATTCGGTGCGCCGCGCCTGGGCGGCGGCGATGCGCGACATGCCGACCCCCGAGCTGACGCGGATCCTGGAGGCCGCGATCGTTCGGCATCAGCCGCCGCTGGTACGCGGGCGCCGCATCCGGCTGCGCTATGCGCACCAGGGTGGGCGCAACCCGCCGTTCATCGTCGTGCATGGTTCGCAGGCGGAACGCACGCCGGAGGATTACCGCCGTTACCTGGTCAACTGCTTTCGCCAGGCCTTCGATCTCGCTGGTACGCCGGTGCGCACCGAGTTCCGTACCGAGAGCAATCCCTTCGCCGGCCGGCGCAACGTGCTGACGCCGCGGCAGCGACGCACTCGCGAGCGAACCCAGCGCCACACCCGGCGCTGAAGCGATGGACCGCGCGGCGGGTTTGTCCGCGAATGTGCAGCTTAATCGAACAGTGGGCGGTGTCCTCTGCCGCTAGCCTGACTCCATCGACAGGGCGACGTTGTCCGTAGCAAGGATGCTGCGGCGGCCCTGGCGAAGGAGTCGAACCATGTCATCCTTCGGAACGGAATCCACGACACGTCGTACCCTCTGGTGCGCGTTGCTGGCCACCCTCGTGCTCAGTGCACCGGCCGGTGCCGAGGACCAGCACCGGGTAGCGGACGAGTACGCGCGGCAGGTGACGGCGGCGCAGACGATCGAGGCGCTGGGACCGGAGCTGTTCGGCGAGCGCACCGACCATTTCAGCGGGCGCACCGAGTTCATTGCGACCGATGTCAGCCTGCCGGGCAACGACGCGCTGCCGGTGCGGATCGGCCGGCGCTTCGTGGCCGAGGACCGCGGCGGAGTCAGCTTCGTGCGCGCCTTCGGCGACTGGGACCTCGAGCTGCCGCATCTGCACGGGATCTTTGCCCGCACCGCGGGCAGCACGAACTCCGGCTGGCTGTCATCGATGCCGGTACCGACGCAGCGCTGCTCGATCCTGGGCGAGTTCCATGCCCCGCCGCCGGATGCCTCCGGTTCGCAGGGCGGGACCTTCACGGCGAGCGAGTACTGGGGCGGCAACTGGCTGCATGTGCCCGGTGCGGGCGAGCAGGAGTTGCTGGTCATTGCGCCGGAGAACCCAAACCGGCCGGTGGATGGCGCGGCGTACTACTGGGTGACGTCGGAGCAGTGGTTCTTCTCCTGCCTGCCGGCGACGGCGAACGGGGTGGCGGGCGAGGCGTTCCTGGCGCGGGCACCGGACGGCACGCGCTACTGGTTTGACCGGCCGGTGAAGCGCGCGGCGCCGGTGTTGAAGAAGCCGTATGGCGAGGGGCCGCTGGACCTGGCCGTGGCTTCGCGCAGCGCGCAGGACCTGGGGCCGGGGCCGGAGCCCAACGTGCTCTCCGACCAGTGGCTGCTGAGTCGTGACGAGGTGTGGATCCTGCCGAGCCGGATCGAGGACCGTTTTGGCAATGTCCTGACCTTCAGCTATGACCCGGCGAACCCGTGGCGGCTGTTGTCGCTCACGTCCAGCGACGGCCGGCAACTGACGCTCAGCTGGGACAGCAGCGGGCGGGTGACGGCGGTCAGCGACGGCAGCCGCAGCTGGAGCTACAGCTACGGGGCGAGCAACAGCCTGACGGCGGTGACGCTGCCGGATGGCAGCCGCTGGAAGTATTCGCTGGCGGCGGTGGCCGCGGCGCGGATCACGCCACAGCAAGACTCGGGCGGCGGCAGCTCGTTCTTCTGCGAAGTACGCTCCTCCTCGGCGACGCAGAGCACGACCATCGGCACGCTGACCCACCCGTCCGGGGCGGTCGGGCAGTTCAGCTTCCGGCCGGTGCTGCACGGCCGCTCGTGGGTGCCGAAGCAGTGCATTTACCAGGATCAGTACCGGCGCAGCAGCTACGCACTCTACCCGTACCTGTACGACACGATCGCGCTGATCGGCAAGAGCGTGAGCGGGCCGGGGCTCGCGACGCCACTGGTGTGGAGCTACGACTACGGCGCGACCAACCACGCCTGGGAGGAGCAGTGCCTGGCGAGCGGCTGCACCGGCACGAAGACGGTCACGGTCAGTGAGCCGGACGGGACGATCCGCTCCTACACCTACGGCAACCACTACCGGGCGGATGAGGGCAAGCTGCTGGAGGCTCGCACGCGCAGCAGCACCGGCACGGAGCTGCGCCGGGAGCTGACGGACTACCAGCTCACGGCTGCCGGCCAGGGCTATCCGGCGCGTACCGGGATCAGTCCGAACAGCCGGGGCGACGGCCAGGGGGAGACGCCACAGCCGGCGTGGCGGCGGCGGATCCTGCAGCAGGGGGTCACGTTCAGCTGGCAGGCGCTGGGCTTTGACGGGTTCGCGCGGCCCGCTGCGGTGACCCGGGCGAGCGATCTCGGCTACAGCCGCGGTGAGACCCTCGAGTACCACGACGACCTGGCCGGCTGGGTGCTCGGGCAGACGCGGCGGGTGACCAACAGCGCGAGCGCGCAGGTGATCGCCGCGACCGACTACGACAGCCGGGCGCAGCCGTGGCGCAGCCACACCTTCGGCCTGCTGCGCGAGACCCGCGGTTATCACCCGGATGGCAGCCTCGCGAGCGTGACCGACGGCAATAGCCACACGACGACGCTCACGGACTGGTACCGGGGCGTGCCGCGGCGAATTGCGTTTGCCGACAACACCGCCATCTCGGCGACGGTCGCCGCCCAGGGCTGGATCACCAGCGTCACCGATGCGAACGGCTACAAGACCAGTTACGCCTATGACGCGCTGGGCCGGCTCAAGAAGCTGACCCCGCCGGCGGGCGACAGCGTGAGCTGGACCCCGACGACGGTGGCGTTCGTGCCGGTCAGCAGCACGGAGTACGGGATCGGCGCCGGGCACTGGCGGCGGACCGAGGCGCGCGGCAACTACCGGCGGGTGAGCTACTACGACGCGCTGTGGCGGCCGGTCATCGAGCGCGAGTACGACACCGCTAATGCCAGCGGCACGCAGCGGTTCCGCGGCTGGCGCTACGACCCGGCGGGACGCACCAGCTTCGTCGGCCGGCCGCGCAGCACGGTGACGTCGATCGCTTCGTTCACCGAGGGGACCAGCACCGGGTATGACGGCCTCGGCCGGCCGACTGCCGTACAGGAGGACTCCGAACTCGGTGCCCTTACGACCAGCACCGATTACCTCAACGGGTTCCAGACCCAGGTCACCGACCCGCGCGGGAACCTCACGACGACGAGTTACCAGGCCTTCGATGAACCCGATACCCGGCACCCGACCGGGATCCAGGCCCCCGAGGGCCAGGCGACGCTGATCGTCCGGGATCCCTTTGGCAAGCCACTCAGCCTCACCCGCTCCGGCGGCAGCAGCGCGGCCACCCGCCAGTACGTGTATGACAGCCACGAGCGGCTGTGCAAGCGGATCGAGCCGGAGACCGGGGCGACCTTCCTCGACTACGACAACGCCGGCAACCTGGCCTGGAGCGCCGAGGGCTCGGGCCTGACCGGGAGCAGCTGCGACCGGAGCACGGTACCGGCGAGCCAGCGGATCACGCGCAGCTACGATGCGCAGGACCGGCTGACCGCGATCAACTATCCCGGCACCAGCGCCGATACGACCTACAGCTATACGCCGGACGGGCTGCTGGCGAGCCTGACCGCAGATAGCAGTACCTGGAGTTACAGCTACAACCGCCTGCAGCTGCTCACCGGGGAGACCCTGGGCATCGACAGCCAGAGCTTCGGGTTCAGCCGGAGCTACAACAGTCTCGGGCAGCAGACCCGGCAGGGCTATCCGGTCGGGACGCAGGTGGCCTATACGGTCAATGCGCTCGGGCAGATCACGGCG
>SCUD01000034.1 GCA_004297335.1 Gammaproteobacteria bacterium | reverse complement strand
CCGTCGAAGTGCAGCCCCGGCAGGCGATCGTACTTCGCGAGCAGCGGGCCGTCGATGTCCACGAAATCGCACAGGCAGCCGACGACGAACGCCGGGGCCATCGCCAGGGAGCCGCCGGCCATCGAGCCGACCATCAGGCCGAGCCCGCGCTGGCGCGCGGCACGCGCGAGCTCGAGCGCATGCGTCAGGCCGCCGGTCTTGTCGAGCTTGATGTTGATCATCTGGTAGCGGCGGGCCGCCATTTCGAGTTCGCCAAAGTGCAGGCAGGACTCATCGGCACACAGCGGTACCGGCGAGCGATAACCCTCGAGCGCGGCGTCAGCGCCGCGCGGCAGCGGCTGCTCGATCATCAGCACGCCGAGCTCGGCGAAGGCTGGCGCCAGCGCCTGCAGCTGGGCGAGGTCCCACCCCTGGTTCGCATCGACTACCAGGCGCGCATCCGGACGCGCCCGGCGGATCGCCTGCATGCGCTCCAGCGGCTGGTGGCCATCAAGCTTGATCTTGAGCAGCGGCTGGCCAGCGGCCGCAGCCGCATGGGCCGCCATCGCTTCCGGTGTCGCCTCGATGCCGATCGTGTACACGGTCTCGAGGACGCGCGGCGCCACGCCAGTCAGCTCCCAGATGCTCTTGCCCTGCTCCTTCGCCTCGAGATCCCACAGCGCACAGTCGAGCGCGTTGCGCGCGCCGCCGGCCGGCAGCAGCGTCTGCACCGTGGCCCGGGTCAACCCATCGTCGAGCCGCGGGGCGATGCCCTCGATCGCCGCGATCATCGTCGCTGGGGTCTCGTTGGCATAGAACACCCCGAGCGCCTCGCCGTGGCCAACCGCACCGCCGCGCTCCAGCTCGACGACGATGGATTCGAAGGAGGTCCAGGTGTGCCCGGTTATGCGGAACGGCCGCGCCGCCGGCCAGCTTTCGGCGTGGATGGAGAATCTCATGCCGGGAACTCGGCGAGCATCCGCTCCACGATCGGACCGACGCCGTCGATCAGCGGATCGACGACCGGCAACCCCGTCTCGGCGGCATAGCGCGCGAGCATGGCGCCGCGCTCGCCGGCCGGGACCTTCGAGGTGTTGAGCGCCACGCCGACGCAGCGGATCGCCGGGTTGGTCAGGTGACCGATGCCGACCGTGCGCCCGATGACGGCGCCGATCGTCGGCAGCGGGAACTCCGGCCAGCCGGCGATCGTGCTGCGCAGCGGATCGTGGCAGACGACGAAGGCATCGGGCTGCGAGCCGACCAGCAGACCGATCGTCACCTGCAGGTAGCCGGGATGGAAGATCGCGCCCTGGCCCTCGACCAGATCCCAGTGTCCTGGTGCATTGTCCGGCGACAGCACCTCGGCCGCGCCGGTGACAAAGTCGGAGACCACCGCGTCGATCGGCAGGCCCTGCCCGGCGATCATGATCCCGGTCTGGCCGGTGGCGCGGAAGTCGCTGGCGCGGCCCCGCGCGCGCAGCTCGCGGTCGAGCGCGAGCGCGGTGTACTTCTTGCCGCAGGCGCAGTCGGTACCGACAGTCAGCAGCCGCAGCCCGCTGCGCTTGCGTCCGGTGCCGACCGGCAGGCCGGGCGGAGGAACCCGCACGTCAATCAGTCGCGCGCCGCCCCGCTCCGCAGCGGCGGCGAGTCCGGGCAGCGTCGCGAGCCGCAGGTGCAGGCCCGCGACGATGTCGAGACCGGCTGCCGCAGCTTCGCACAGGGCCGCGACCCACTGCTCCGGAATCCCGCCGCCGACCGCAGCCGAGCCGATGATCAGCGTGCGCGCACCCCGGGCCTTCGCTGCGGCGACGGCGAGATCCGGCACGCCCGCATCGACGCTGCAGCCCGGCAGGCGTACCTGCCCGAGGCAATCATTGCGGCGCCACTCGACCAGGCCCAGGCCGGTCTTGCCATAGATCTCATCGCCGATGTCGCCGAAGAAAACGACGAATGGCGCCTCGAAACGGATCACCAGCGCTGCCATGGTCCCCTCGCCTCCTGGTACGGAAGGCCCGAGCATACCCGAGCCGAAGCGGAAATCCCCCATCCGGATGGACAGTTTCACGTGCTGCCCCGGTCCGCGTTCTTGCTACGATGCGGCCCCTGATGATCAGCCAGTCCCCGACGGGAAGCAACGCTGCTCCGGACCGGAGCACCGCATGAATGCGATACCTGGAATCGCGGCGGCCGCCTGCGCCCTCCTCCTCGCGGCACCGGTCGCGGCGGCACAGGACCGGGCGATCCTGCACGAGATCATCGTTTCCGCGCAGAAGCGTGAACAGGACATCCAGGACGTGCCGAATTCAATCACGGCCGCAAGCGGCGCCGAACTGCGGCAGCGCGGGATCACCGATACGACCGGGCTCGCGGCGCTGGTGCCCGGACTCAGCTTCGGCAGTCCGGGCGGTGCCGGCAACAACCCGGCCTTCACGCTGCGCGGAGTCGGGCTCAACGACTTCAGCGACAACAACGAGAGCCCGGTGGCCATCTACGTCGACGAGATCTACCAGGCCTCGCTCGCCGGCCAGACCATGGCGCTGTTCGACATCGCGCGCGTCGAGGTGTTGCGCGGCCCACAGGGCACGCTCTATGGCCGCAACGCGACCGGCGGCCTGCTGCATGTGATCACGAACAGGCCGACGACCAGGCTCGACCTGACGGGGCAGGTCACCGCCAGCCAACATGGCGGCCGCGGCGCGGAGTTTGCGATCAACGGCCCACTCAGCCCGCGCGCGCAGGCCCGTCTCGCGGGGATGATCGAGCAGGACGACGGCTGGTTCCGCAACACGCTCCCGGGGGCCGCGAGCACACGGCGCAACGAGACTGATCGTCATGGCCTGCGCGGCTTCCTGAATCTGGAACTCAGCGACCGGACCCGCGTGCTGATCGGCGCTCACACCGGCGGCACGGACGTGCCTGCTGCGGTCTACGGACACCAGGGTACGGCCGGACTGCATCCCGATTTCGGCAACCCGGCGGGCGGCTGCTTCGTGCCAGATCCGGAGATGGACTGCTTTGGCTACATCGACACCGACGGCGACTGGTTTGGCGGCGCCAGTGATCGCTCCGGCGAACTCTCGATCTTAGTCTCCGGCGCCATGCTGAACGCGGCCTGGCAGGGCGACACGCTGACGGTGACCTGGCTCGCGGGCTACGAACATGCGGGCAAGTACCACGCCGAGGATACCGATGCCGGCCCGTTCGCACTCGTCGAGCCGCTGTTCACGGCGAGCTCCAATTCCCTCAGCCAGGAGCTGCGTGTGGACGGCGCGACTGAACGGATGCAGTGGGTCGGTGGCCTGTACTACTTCGACTGGGAGGTCAGTGGCAGCCAGCAGCTTGCGCTGCCGTTCCTGAGCGAGCGGGAGATCATCTCGACGCCGTTCCTGCTCGATACGACCTTCGACCAGTCGACCCGCAGCAGCGCAGTCTTCGGCCAGGTGGAGTACGCGCTGAAAGACACCGTCACGCTGCGCGGCGGGCTGCGCTGGACCAGCGAGAAGAAGAAGTACGACTACCAGCAGGTGGACCGCCATGGCGGCGTCCGCGAGTCCGCAGGCTTCGAGCCGGTACCCGGCCTTGTACTGCTCGAGTTCAACCCGGCGACGGCGGGATCGCTCGCCACGATCGACGCCGACGAGTGGTCCGGGCAGCTTGGCCTGAGCTGGCAGCCGATTCCCGAGTTCATGCTCTTCGGCAACCTCGCGCGCGGCTTCAAGAGCGGTGGATTCAATGCCGGCTTCGTGGCGCCACCGCCCGTGGATCCCGCAGATCCCGCATCGCCGCCGGATCTGTCCGTGATCCCCTACGGCAACGAAACGCTGACGAGCTACGAACTCGGCATGAAGTGGACCCTGCTGGGTGGTCGCGCCCGCCTCAACGCGACCGCCTTCCACTACACCTACGACGATGTGCAGACGCCGTCCTTCCTGCACTACTCATCGTTCATCAGTAATGTCGCCGCGGCGGACATCAACGGCGCCGAGGTCGAACTGGCGGTCCGGCCGTTCGCCGGCCTCGATCTGCAGCTCGGTGCGAGCCTGCTCGACACGCAGGCCAGGCGCGTCAGCAATCCGGAGGGCGGCTTTTTCCCGGATCGCGAACTGGTGCTCGCGCCGGACTATACGCTGAACGGCCTGGCGCGCTACGAGCGTGCAACCGGCTTCGGCAGCTGGTTCGTGCAGGCCGACTTCACAGCCCGGGGCACTCACTACTTCGACATCAGGAACCAGCCAGTCGCGCGCGAGAACGGCTACGTGCTGTTCGACGCCCGCGCCGGCCTGGCCTTCGGCGAAGGTGGCCGCTATGAGCTCGCGATCTGGGGCCGGAACCTCGGCAACGAGCAGTACCTGGTCTACACCGTCGACTTCACGCGGTCGTTCGGCTTCAACCAGCGGATGGTGGGCCCGCCGCGCTGGCTTGGGGTGACGTTCTCGGCTCGCCTGTAGCTCAGCGACTGGAATCCAGCGGATCCAGGCGCACCCGCATGTCCATGCGGAAGTCCATGCGGCCATCGGGCTGGAATTCGCGCATCTCGGCCGACTCGATGAAGGTGCCGCTGCGGCCGGCAAACTCACCAGTGCCGGCGACGATGAAGCCGCGACCGTCCGGTCGCGGGCCCACGGTGTTGACGTTGCGCCAGGGCCCGTGGAAAGCCCGCTTCAGCAGCAGCACCGGGCCGATCACCCGCGTGGCCAGGGTCCAGTTGTCCTCGACCTGGTAGAGCACGATGCCGCCGCGGCCGGGCA
>SCUD01000033.1 GCA_004297335.1 Gammaproteobacteria bacterium | reverse complement strand
TGGGGCAGATGCTCGAACAGATGGCGCAGATACGTGTACGGCTCGAGCTCGTTCGCGCGTGCCGTCGAGACCAGGCTGTAGAGCGTCGCGCTCGCCCGGGCCCCCTTGACGGTATCGGCGTAAGCGCGCAAGGAACCACGTTCTTCCCGGCTGAGTCCTGACCGGCCAGGATCTCTGCCTTTCAGGCGAGGCGGAGGTGCGCGATGACGGCGACGCTGACGGATAAGCAACGAGTGGCGATGGAAGCGCTGCAGGGGGCTCGGGCGGCGGGGCTCGGGCTGAGCGCGTACGCGCGAGCACGTGGGCTCAACGCGCGACAGCTGCATGATTCGGTCGTCGCGCTGCGCCGACGCGGCGTGCTGCCGCCGACGGATCGACCGCGGCTGCGCAAAGGTGCGTTTGTCGCAGTGCGCGTAGTGAACACGCCGCCGTCACTATCGATGCGGCCATCGCCACCGCGCACCGGGATGGTCTGCCGAGTGGTCCACGCAGCAGGTCTGATGATCGAGTGCGGCGAGTGGCCACCGACGGCATGGCTACAGTCGCTGGCATCGGGGCAGCGAGATGCTGCGTCCTGACCGTGACATCGAGCGGGTGTACCTGCACCGCGCACCGGTCGACATGAGGAATTATGCGGAGTCGATCGTTATGCGCTGCAGATCCTAAGGCACGACCGCAAGCCCCGGTTGGACCGGCCACAAGGCGTGTCGGCATCCGGGCGCCACTTCGCATAACTGTAACCTTCTCTGGACAGCCGCCACATTGGCGGTGCACGGAGTAGGCATATGACGAAGCAACATTCGACGTTCATGCAGCCGGGCGCGTTAGCCAAACACCTCGCAGGCTTCACCCAGGAACTGGAGTCAGTCGGCTACGCCCAGCTGACTGTGGCCGGATATTCGATGTCGGCTGCGCATTTCGCGGAGTGGGCTCGCAGACGTGATCAGGGCGAGGCGGATTGGAGCGCCGATGCCATCGACCGATTTGCGCGTCATCGGTGTTGCTGCTTTGGCGGGCGTCGGTGGCATCGCGTATCTGGCAAGTACGTTCGGCGTGTGCGGCGCTTCATTCACTACCTGGAGCGTCAAGGCGTCATCGCGTCGTGCGCGGAAGCGCAGCCGGTTGCGCCGCTACCCGAGTTCAGCGACTGGCTTGCCCTGCATCGTGGTGTGTCGGCGCGAACGATTGAGCGCTATGTGGGCGCACTGAGCCGGCTCCTGCCGGCTGCGGGCGAGGATCGCACGACATTCACGGCGCTGCGGGTTCGCCAACTTGTGCTCAGCCACGTGCGCGGTCACAGTACGTCCTACGCGCGATGCGTCGTGACGGCGTTGCGCGTCTACCTCAGGTTCCTGGCCTCACAGGGACACTGCCCGGCGGGACTCGATCGGTCCATCCCGACGATCCCGCAGTGGCGACTGTCGGCGCTGCCGCGGTACCTGCCGGCCGATGAGATCGAGCGGGTCGTCGCCGCCTGTGATATTGCCACGCCGGTCGGGGTACGTGATCGAGCTGTTCTGCTGCTTCTGGCGCGCCTGGGTCTGCGCGCGGGCGATGTGGTGAAGCTGGGTCTTGCTGATATCGACTGGCACGCGGCGACCCTCAAGGTTTGCGGCAAGGGGCGCCGCGACGTGCGCCTGCCGTTACCCCAGGACGCGGGCGACGCGGTCCTCGCCTATCTCCAGCACGCGCGCCCGCGGGTTGCCATAGACCGCGTGTTCTTGTGCCTGCGCGCCCCGTATCGACCGTTTCGCAGGTCCGGTACCATCTCAAGCATCGTCTCGGCCGCGCTGCATCGCGCTGGCGTTTGCCAGCCGCCCTCTCGCGGCGCGAACCTCCTGCGCCACTCAGCGGCCACGGCATTGCTGCGTGCGGGCGCCAGCCTCGATGCTGTGTCGAGCCTGCTGCGCCACCGCTCCCTGGACATGACAGCGCACTACGCGAAGGTCGACGTCGCGATGTTGACGAGCGTGGCCCAACCCTGGCCGGAGGGCGTGCCATGCTGAGCCAGGACCTCGCCCGCTATGTGGACCTGCACCAATCGCTCGGCTTCAAGTTCCGTACGCAGCGTCTTCTGCTGCGTAACTTCGTCGCCTTCGCCGAGCGCGCCGGCGACACCTGGGTGCACGCCTCGCGCGCATTGGAGTGGGCCGCGCAGGCACCGTCGCCGCCACAGCGGCATAATCGCATCGCCACGCTGCGGCGCTTCGCACTGGCGCTGCACGCCGAAGATCCACGTCATGAGGTGCCAGCGGCCGATGTATTCGGCCGCGCATGGTTCCAGCGGTGCGCGCCGCATCTGTACAGCCCGCAGCAGATTGCCGCGCTGATACAGGCCGCCTCGCAACTCGCGCCACCGGGTTCGATCCGACCGGTCACGTACGCCACGCTCTTCGCACTGCTCTCCGCGACAGGTCTGCGCATCTCGGAGGCCCTGGCACTGAAAATCGAGGACCTCACGGCCGACGGACTGCTGATCCGCGCGACCAAGTTCCGCAAGGACCGCCTGGTTCCGCTGCACGCGACGACTCGCTGTGCTCTGGAACGCTATCTGCGTCGGCGCTCGCGTGTCGCGTCGACGAGTACGGCCGTGTTCATCTCCGTGAAGGGCACGGCGCTCTGCTATCCAACCGTCGTTACCGTCTTTCTCGGGCTCGTCCGCTCGATCGGCCTACGGGCCGGACCCGGGCAGCGCGGCCCGCGGATCCATGACCTGCGACATACCTTCGCCGTCCGCTCGCTCGAACGCTGCGCAGGTGATGCCGCGGCGGTCAGGCGGCATGCGACGGCGTTGAGCACGTATCTGGGTCACACGCACGTCTCGGACACCTACTGGTACCTGCAGGCGACACCGCGACTCATGGGTCAGATCGCCGAGGCCGCCGAGACCCTGCTGCACCGGGGAGAGCCGTCATGAGTTCGCTGGCCGTGCACCTGAGTGCCTATCTGCGCGAGCATCTGCCGGTCGAGCGACGCGCGAGTATCCACACCTGCGAGACCTACGCCTACGCGTTCCAGTTGCTGGTGTGTTTCGCCGCGGATCACCTCAAGACCTCACCTTCCTCGCTTACGATCGAGCAGCTCGATGCGCCGCTGATCCTTCAGTTCCTGCGCCATCTCGAGACCTCCCGTCACTGCGGTCCGAAGACACGCAACGCGCGACTGGCGGCCGTCAAGGCGTTCTTCCGCTTTCTCGAGTATCGCGTGGTCTCCTGTCTCGATCAGGCTCGCTCGATTCATGCGATTCCGATGAAGAAGGCCGATGACAAGCTCATCGACTATCTGACCCGGCCCGAGATCCAGGCGCTGCTCGATGCTCCGGATACGCGCCGCACCGAGGGTCTGCGCGATCGCGCCATGCTGCACCTGGCGTTCGCTGCCGGATTGCGTGTCTCGGAGTTGGTCGGTATTGGTCTGCGAGACATCGAACTTCATCCGCATCCCATGATCCACGTAATGGGCAAGGGACGGCGCGAACGCAGGCTGCCGTTGTGGAGGGAGACCGCCACGGTACTGCGCGCCTGGCTCGCCGTACGCACTCCGTGCCATGCGCCAGAGCTCTTTCTCAGGGCCTGTCAGGAATTTTGTGTGATTCGGGCCGGATGATTCACTGATGCATCTCGAACCGTTCACCGAACAGCAAGGCGAACTGGGCTTTTGCCGCATGCCATTCCCTGGCCGGCATCTT
>SCUD01000032.1 GCA_004297335.1 Gammaproteobacteria bacterium | reverse complement strand
TCAACGATTTCATCGTCGAGCGTCTGGTGGAGGGCGCGCTGCAGGCACTGCGGGAGAACGGTGCCGTGGCGGAGCAGATCGACCTGGTGCGGGTACCGGGAGCCTTCGACCTGGCGCCCGTGGTCCAGCAGCTGGCCCGGGCCGGGCGCCATGATGCCATCGTGGCCCTGGGCGCCGTGATCCGCGGCGAGACCGCGCACTTCGACTTCGTCGCCGGCGAATGCGCCGCCGGGCTGTCCCGCGTCGCGCTCGACACCGGCGTGCCGGTCGTATTCGGCGTGCTGACGACCGAGACGGTCACCCAGGCGGCGGACCGTGCCGGCGGCAAGGATGGCAACCGCGGTGCCGACGCTGCGCTCGCCGGTCTCCGGCTCGCGAATCTCCGTCGCCGGCTCGAGGAGCGCTGATGAGCACCGCGGGCGCGGCAACGGCGCGGGCGCGGCGCGCCGCCCGCCGGTTGCTGGTACAGGCGCTCTACCAGTGGCAGATGACGCACCAGCCATGGCAGGATCTCCACGCGCAGTACTCGGCCGATCCGGGCTTCCCGCAGGCCGACGCCGACTTTTTCCGCGAGGCACTGGTGGCGATCTGCGGCGACCCGGCGCTGCTCGATGCCGAACTGGCACGCTGCTCGGACATCGCGCCGGAGCGCCTGGATCCGATCGAGCACGCGATCGCGTACCTGGGCCTGTGGGAACTGCTGGCCCGGCCGGACGTTCCGTTCCGGGTCGTCATCAACGAGGGGGTCGAGCTGGCCCGGCGCTTCGGCGCCACCGATGGTCATCGCTACGTCAACGCCGTGCTTGACCGTGCCTCGCGCCAGCATCGGGGCGTCGAGCGCGGTGAGGTGGCCTGAACACGGCGGGGGAGACCCGGATGCCGGTCGGCGAGTTTGAACTGATCGAGCGTTATTTCCGTGACCGCGGCGCCCGCCGCGCCGACGTCCTCCTCGGCGTTGGCGATGATGCGGCGATCGTGCGCGTGCCCCCGGACCAGGAACTCGTGCTGGCGCTCGACGTGATCAACGGCGGCATTCACTTTCCGGATGGGTCCGCCGGAGCCGCAGTCGGCCATCGCGCACTGGCGGTGAATCTCAGCGACCTCGCGGCCATGGGCGCCGATCCCGCCTGGGCGCTGCTCGGACTTTCGCTGCCGGCTGCCGACGAAGCCTGGATCGCGGACTTCGCCGACGGCTTCGCCGGGCTCGCGAATCGCTTTGGCGTCGCCTGGGTGGGAGGCGACACGACGCGCGGCCCGCTTTCCGCGAGCGTCATGGCGGCCGGCCTGGTGCCGGTGGCCCAGGCGCTGCGGCGTGCGGGCGCCATTCCGGGTGATGAGGTCTGGGTCAGCGGCACGCCGGGCGATGCCGCCGCCGGGCTCGCACTGCTGCAGGGACGGATCCGGTCGGCAGCACCCGCGCGCGCCGAGCTTGTCCGGCGCTTCGAGTATCCGGAGCCGCGGGTCGGGCTCGGTTGCAGCCTGCGTGGAATCGCCTCGGCCTGCATCGACGTTTCCGATGGACTGGCGGGCGACCTCGGGCGCCTGTGCGCAGCCAGTGGTGTCGGCGCCGAGCTGGATGCGGCCCGGCTGCCGCTGTCGCCGGCGCTCCTGGCCGCCGCCGGCCCGGACAGTGCCCGGGTATTCGCGCTCACCGGTGGCGACGACTACGAGCTGCTGTTCACGGCGCCGCCAGTGATGCGGCCGCGGCTCGAGGCACGGGCCGGCGGCCCGCAGCTCAGCCGCATCGGCACGATCGTCACGGGCGCGGGCGTGTGCGTGTCCGGCGCGCCGCCGGGGTGCGAACCGGGTCACGGTTTCGATCACTTCGCCCGGGGTCCCGCCGACAGCCGGTGAAGCGGGACCTGGTTCACGGTTGGCACTGACTTGACGAAATATCCTGCCGGCCAGACGGGTGGCGCGACCGCGTTGCCCAGCCCCGGAGGAGCCGGCCATCGCTACTGCCACCCACACCGTGCCGACGCTGCATCGTCCGCGGAGCGCCACCGAGCCGGCGCTGCCCGCGCGCGTCGGCAAGTACGAGGTGATCCGCGAGGTCGGCCGCGGCTCGACCGGCGTCGTCTATCTGTCACACGATCCTTACTACGGTCGTGACGTTGCGATCAAGGTCTATCGGTTTTCCGAGGACGATGATCCGGCGCGGGCGCGGGTCGCGCGCAAGATGTTCCTGTCCGAGGCCCACATGGTCGGCATGCTGCAGCATCCGAACATCATGCCGATCTACGACGCCGGCGAGGAGGGCAGCTTCTGCTACGTCGTCACCGAGTTCATCCACGGGGCGCGGACGCTGGCGGCCTACACCCGCCCGGACAACCTGCTGCCCGTGGACGACGTGCTCGCGATGCTGTTCAAGTGCGCCCGCGCGCTGCACTACGCCCACTCGCGCGGCGTGATCCATCGCGACATCAAGCCCAGCAACCTGATGCTGACGACCGACAATGACCTGCGCCTGATCGACTTCGGCATCGCGCTGGTCAGCGACGCCGAGATTTCCCGGATCGAGGGCATCGCCGGCAGCCCGAGCTACATGTCGCCGGAGCAGGTGCAGTCGCTCGACCTGACCGCCAGCTCCGACCTGTACTCGCTCGGGGCCGTGATGTACGAGTTGCTGACCGGGCAGCGGCCTTTCCGGGCCGGTGCGCTGACCCGGCTGCTGCACCAGATCGTCTATGCGACGCCGGCGCCGATGCTGAGCCTGCGGCCCGAACTGCCCGCCGAGCTCGAGGAAGTCGTCGCGGTGGCGATGCACAAGGAGCCCGGGAAGCGTCACGCCAACGGCGCCGCGCTGGCGGCCGCGCTCGCCCGGGTGCACTCGCGGCTGCGCAGCCAGGCCGTCCGGCTGGACCAGCGGGAGAACCTCGGCTTGCTGCGGCGGCTGAAGTTCTTCCACGACTTCTCGTCCGCCGAGATCCACGAGGTGCTGCGCGCGGGCAGCTGGCAGGTGCACCAGGCCGCCGACGAGATCGTGCGTGCCGGCAACATCGACGACCGCTTCTACGTGATCGTCTCCGGTCGCTGCGCGGTCGTGCGCGACGGCGTCCGGGTCGGCCGGCTGGAGGCGGGCGACTGCTTCGGCGAGACCAGCTACCTGCGGGGTGCGAAGCGCCAGGCCGCGGTGGTCGCCGACGACGAAGCGACGATCCTGAAGGTCAGCTCGACGCTGCTCGAGCAGGCCTCGGCGGCCTGCCAGCTGCGCTTCAACAAGACCTTCCTGAAGACGCTGATCGCCCGCCTGCAGAACGGCGACCAGCGCGGCGCGAGCTAGGCCGGCCGGTCCTTGTCCAGGTCGATCCGCGCGTACGCGGAATGGTTGTGGATCGACTCGAAGTTCTCCGACTCGATCACATAGGCGCGGATGCGCGGATCGGCATTCAGCCGCACGGCAACGTCGCGGACCATGTCCTCGACGAACTTGGGATTGTCATAGGCGCGCTCGGTCACGAATTTCTCGTCCGGACGCTTCAGGATGCCATACAGGTCGCAGCTGGCCTCCTGCTCGGCGATGTCGATGAGTTCCTCGATCCAGACGTGTTCGGCGATGCGGGCCGAAATCGTCACGTGCGAGCGCTGGTTGTGGGCGCCGTAGTCGGCAATACCCTTCGAGCAGGGACACAGGCTGGTGACCGGCACGACGACCTTGAGCCAGGTTTCGGTGTGGCCGCGCTTGTGCTCCCCGGCCAGTGAGGCGCGGTAGTCGAGCAGGCTCTCGACGCCGGACACCGGTGCCTTCTTCATCACGAAATACGGGAAGGTCATCTCCAGGTGCCCGGCCTCGGAATCGAGCCGGGCGGTCATGTCGGCGAGCATGGCGCCGAACGACTCGACCGAGATCTCGCGTTCGTGCTCGTTGAGGATCTCGACGAAGCGCGACATGTGCGTGCCCTTGAAGTTGTGGGGCAGGAACACGTACATGTTGAAGTTTGCGATCGTGTGCTGGTCGCCGCCCGAGCGGTCCTTCACCCGTACCGGGTGATAGATGTCCTTGATGCCGACCCGGCCGATCTCGATCTGGCGGCTGTCCGCGCGGTTCTGCACGTCGGGGATCGGGGCGGGCGGCGCTGTTTTCCGGGCCATCTTTGCGTTCCATGAAGGCCGGCCGACGGAGCCCGGCGATCGATACTATACCAGAATGGTCCTGATTAGCCTGCCGGCCGGGCCCGCGACAGTTGCGCCGGCCGCCAGAGCCTGTCGATCATGACCTGCAGCGTCGCGAGGTCCAGTCCCGCCGCTGCCAGGTTGTCATCGCGCGAACCATGCTCAATGTAGCGATCCGGGATGCCGGCGATGTGCACCGGCACCGGGTTGCCCGACTGCCGCAGGAACTCCAGCACGGCGGAACCCGCGCCCCCGGCGATGGCATTTTCCTCCAGCGTGACCAGCGCTGCGTGGCTGCCGGCGATGCTGGCGATGAGCTCCTCATCGAGCGGCTTGACGAAGCGCATGTTGACGACTGTCGCGTCGAAGATCCCGCCGAGTGCGAGGGCCTGCCCGAGCATCGTGCCGAAGGACAGGATTGCGAGACCGCTGCCGCCACGCCGGCGCAGCTCGCCGCGTCCGAGTGGCAAGGGCACCACTTCCCGGGAAATGGCGACGCCGAGGCCGCGTCCGCGCGGGTAGCGCACGGCGGCCGGCTGGTCGAGCACCAGGGCGGTGTCGAGCATTTGCCGGCACTCGTTCTCGTCGGCCGGCGCCATGACCACCAGGTTCGGCACGCAGCGCAGGAACGAGAGGTCGAAGGCACCCTGGTGAGTGGCGCCGTCGCCGCCAACGAGGCCGGCGCGATCGATCGCGAAGACCACCGGCAGGCGCTGCAGCGCGACGTCGTGGATCAGCTGGTCGTAGCCGCGCTGCAGGAATGTCGAGTAGATCGCTACCACGGGACGCAGACCGTCGCAGGCGAGGCCCGCGGCCAGCGTCACGGCGTGCTGCTCGGCGATTGCGACGTCGAAGTAACGCTCGGGGAAGCGCTGCTCGAACGCGACCAGCCCCGAGCCCTCGCGCATCGCCGGGGTGATCGCCACGACCCGCGGATCGCGCTCGGCGGCATCGCAGATCCACTCCCCGAACACCTGGGAGTAGGTCGGTCCGCCGGGCGTCTCGCGGACCATCGTGCCGCTGACCGGATCGTAGGGACCGGGGCCGTGCCAGGCGATCGGGTCGGCCTCGGCGGGCGCATAACCCCGGCCCTTCTGCGTCACCACGTGCAGGAACTGGGGGCCCGGCAGCGAGCGCATGTTGCCGAGCGTCGTCAACAGCCCGTCGACATCGTGGCCATCCACCGGGCCGATGTAGTTGAAGCCGAGTTCCTCGAACAGCGTGCCCGGCAGCACCATGCCCTTGGCATGCACCTCGGACCGCCGGGCCAGCTCCCAGGCGACCGGCATCGTGCGCAGCACCTTCTTGGAACCCTCGCGCAGGTGCGAATACATGCGGCCTGACAGCAACCGCGCGAAGTACTGCGACAGCGCCCCGACGTTCTCGGAGATCGACATGTCGTTGTCGTTCAGGACCACCAGCAGGTCCACGTCGAGGCTGCCCGCGTGATTGAGCGCCTCCCAGGCGAGTCCGGCGCTCATGGCGCCGTCACCGATCACCGCGACGACGCGGCGATCGCTGCCGGCGTGGCGACTGGCAATGGCCATGCCGAGCGCGGCGCTGATCGAGGTGCTCGAATGCCCGACCCCGAAGTTGTCGAAGACGCTTTCGGCACGCGCCGGGAACGGCGCCAGCCCGCCCTTCTGCTTGATGCTCCCCAGTCGCTCACGCCGTCCGGTCAGTACCTTGTGCGGATAGGCCTGGTGGCCGACGTCCCAGACCAGGCGATCCCACGGGGTGTCAAAGACATAGTGCAGGGCGATCGTCAGCTCGACGGTACCCAGTCCGGCCGCCAGGTGGCCGCCCATCGGTCCGACCGCATGGATCAGGAAGTCGCGCAGCTCCGCAGCCAGGCGCGGCAGTTCCGCGCGTGGCAGTGCGCGCAGGTCCGCTGGTGACTCGATCGAATCGAGCAAGCTCGCGCGCGGGCTGTCTTCCATGGCGGCAGTGTACTGCAGGAGCGGTGGCGGGGCGCCGGTGGCTCCTCAGGGGCAGCGCGCCGCCAGGTCGCGGGCGAACTCGCGCAGATGTGCTGCTCCGGGGCCAAAGCCCGCAAGCGCATCGAGCGCGGCGGCAACGAGTTCCTGGACGCGGGCTCGCGCTCCCTCGACGCCGACCGCCGACGGATAGGTCGGCTTGCCGCGCAGGGCATCGGAACCGATTGTCTTGCCGGTAGCCGCAGGATCGCCGAGCACGTCCAGCAGGTCGTCGACGATCTGGAAGGCGAGGCCGGTGGCCGCGGCATAGATCTCGAGCGCGCGCTGCCGGGCAGCCGGCAAGCCGGCGCTCTGGCTCGCTACCATCTGTACGGTGGCGCGGATCAGGGCGCCGGTCTTGCGCCCATGCATCTCCTCGACCTGCGCGGCATCGAGGTGCTGGCCGACTGCGGCGAGGTCCATGGCCTGTCCTCCAGCCATGCCCCGCGTGCCGCTGGCGGCAGCCAGGACGCGGATCATGGCCAGGGCACCGGGGGCGGCGCCATCCGCCAGCCCGGTGCCGGCCAGGATCTCGAAGGCGAGCACCTGCAGCGCGTCACCGGCCAGGATCGCGGTCGCCTCGTCGAAGGCGCGATGCGTGGTGGGCCGGCCGCGGCGCAGGTCGTCGTCATCCATCGCCGGCAGGTCGTCGTGGATCAGTGAATAGGCATGGATCAGTTCGACGGCCATCGCCGCGCTGTCCACCCGCTCGTACGGCATTCCGAGTGCATCAGCGGTGGCATAGACCAGCAGGGGCCGGGCCCGCTTGCCTGGCCCGAGCACCGAGTACCGCATCGCCTCGTGCAGCCGCTGTGGCACCGCATCGACAGTCGGCAGGTTCCGCGCCAGCAGGTCCTCGATTCGCTGGCGGCTGGCTGCCTCCCAGGACCGGTCGGTGCGGGGGAGCGACTCCTGCATCACGTCTCGTCGCCGGGCGGGACGAACTCCTGCTCGTTCATCGTGCCATCGGGACCGCGGCTCAGCAGCGCGACCTTCTGTTCCGCCTCCTGCAGCGCCTTCTGGCAACTGCGGGTCAGCAGGACGCCCCGCTCGAACTGTCGCAGCGATTCCTCCAGCGACAACTCACCGCGCTCCAGGCGGGTCACAATCTGCTCGAGTTCGGCGAGGGCCGCCTCGAAGTCCGGGGCCGTTGTCCTGGCGCGGGTCACGGGTCCTGCCTGCGGGGCCGGTTGGGGCGCGTACGTTACACAGCGCCCGCACGATGGGTCAATGACCGTCGCCCGGGGTGCCTTGATGATTGCGGCGGCGGTGTTAGAATCAATCCAACAAATGGGCCGACCGGCCCGGTGATCCCAGGAGACCCCGATGAACCTGAAAGGCAGCAAGACCGAGGACAATCTCAAGGCCGCATTTGCCGGCGAATCCCAGGCCAACCGGCGGTATCTCTACTTCGCGCAGAAGGCGGATGTCGAGGGCTACAACGATGTGTCGACGGTATTCCGCTCCACTGCCGAGGGCGAGACCGGACATGCGCACGGGCACCTGGAGTATCTCGAGCAGGTTGGTGATCCGGCGACCGGTCTGCCGATCGGCACCACCTCGAACAACCTGAAGGCCGCGATCGCCGGTGAGACGCACGAGTACACGGACATGTACCCGGGCATGGCGAAGACCGCGCGCGACGAGGGTTTCCACGAGATCGCCGACTGGTTCGAGACCCTGGCGAAGGCCGAGCGCTCGCACGCCAATCGGTTCCAGAAGGCACTCGACCAGCTCGGCTGAGCCCGGGTAGTGGCCGAAGCACCGCCGCCGGGACGGCGCGAGGGCAGTCTCGAGGCGCCGACGCGCCATCCGCTGCAGTGGCGGACGCCGGAGTTCCGGGATCCAGCGGCGCTGGAGGCGGAGCTCACTCGGGTCTACGACATCTGCCATGGCTGCCGGCGCTGCTTCAACCTGTGCCAGGCTTTCCCGACGCTGTTCGATCTCATCGATGCCGCGCCGGGCGGTGAGCTCGAGGGCGTAGCGAAGTCCGCGTACCAGGAGGTCGTGGATCACTGCTACCTGTGCGATCTCTGCTACATGACCAAGTGCCCCTACGTGCCACCCCACGAGTGGAACGTGGATTTTCCGCACCTGATGCTGCGGGCGAAAGCCGTGAATTTCGAGCAACGGGGCGCCCGCTTCCGCGACCGCGTACTGACCTCGACCGATCTGGTCGGTCGCCTGGCGGGCATCCCGGTGGTGGCCGGGGTCGTCAATGCGGCGAACCGCAGCGGGGTCGGTCGACGGCTGCTGGAAAGCACCCTCGGCGTGCATCGGCAAGCGCCAGTGCCGGAATACCACAGCAACCCATTCCGGCGGCGCGAGGCACGGCGCGCGAAGCCGACGCTCGCGCCGGTCGCGGCGGGCTCGACCACGGGCCGCGTCGCGCTGTTCGTGACTTGCTATGGCAACCGCAACGAGCCCGATCTCGCCGAAGATCTGGTCGCGATCCTCGAGCACAACGGCATTCCGGTGACGCTGGCGGACAGCGAGCGCTGCTGTGGCATGCCGAAGCTGGAACTCGGCGATCTCGAGGCGGTGGCCCGGCTCAAGGAGCACAACATCCCGCGACTCGCGGAACTCGCGGCGGCCGGTCACGACTTCCTTGCGGTCGTGCCATCCTGCGTGCTGATGTTCCGCAAGGAACTGCCGCTGCTGTTCCCGGACGATGAGCAGGTCGCGGCCGTGGCGCAGCGCTTCTTCGATCCCTTCGAGTACCTGCTGCAGCGACATGCCGCGGGACTGCTGCGCACCGACTTCCCGAACCAGCTCGGCAGCGTGGCCTACCATGTGCCCTGCCATCTGCGGGTGCAGAACCTGGGACTGCGGACCCGCGACGTCCTCGCACTGGTGCCGGGTACGACGCTGACAGTCATCGAGCGCTGTTCGGGCCACGATGGCACCTATGCGGTCAAGCGCGAGTACCGTGAGGCCTCGATGAAGATCGCGCGGCCAGTCGTCCAGCGTATCGAGGCGGCCGGCGCCGATCATTACTCGAGCGACTGCCCGATGGCCGGGCACCAGCTCGAGTCCGGCCTGGCTCGGCAGCGTGCGCCGGAGCACCCGCTGCGCTTGCTGCGGCTTGCCTATGGCATCTGAGCTACGCCGGTGAACAACGCAACGGCCTGCGGATCACTGTCACCCGCCGACTTGCTGGACCTCGACGACTACGCGCGTGAGCGCGCGGCGTTCCGGGCGCGGGTCATCGCCCACAAGCGCGACCGCACTGTGGCGGTCGGCCCGCACATGACCTGGATCTTCGAAGATCGCCTGACGATCCTGTACCAGGTGCAGGAGATGCTGCGCATCGAGCGTCTCACGGATCCGGCCGACGTCCAGGCCGAACTCGATACCTACAATCCACTGGTTCCCGATGGCAGCAACTGGAAGGTCACGCTGCTGATCGAGTACCCAGAGGAGACCGCGCGGCGCGCGGCACTCGCCGGGCTGCGCGGAGTGGAGGACCGCTGCTGGGTCGAGGTGGCCGGCGAACGCTGCCTGGCGATCGCCGACGAGGATCTCGAGCGCGAGAATGACGAGAAGACCTCGGCGGTGCACTGGTTGCGCTTCGAGCTGTCGCCCGCGGCCCGTGCGGCGGTGCATGGCGACGCCGTGGTCAGCGTCGGCGTCGATCATCCGGGCTATCAGCACGCGCGGCAGCTGCCATCGGCGACAGTCCGCGCGCTGGCCCGCGACCTGCGCTGAAATCGCGCCGCGCCCGCCTGGCCCGGCGCTGCTAGAATCCCCGCGCCCGCGGCGCCGTCGCGCCGCGTCCCGCGTGGATGCATGAGCCAGTCCTACACCGCCTCCGACATCGAAGTCCTGACCGGCCTCGAGCCCGTGCGCCGTCGGCCGGGCATGTACACGGATACGCGCAGTCCGAATCACCTGGCCCACGAGGTCATCGACAACAGCGTCGACGAGGCGCTGGCCGGGCACTGCCGGAACATCACCGTGACCGTGCATACCGACGGCTCGCTGTCGGTCGAGGACGACGGTCGTGGCATGCCGGTGGACCTGCACCCGAAGGAAAAGCTGCCCGGGGTCGAGGTGATCCTGACCCGGTTGCACGCCGGCGGGAAGTTCTCGGACAAGACCTACCAGTCCGCCGGGGGCCTGCATGGTGTCGGTGTGTCGGTGGTGAACGCGCTGTCACGGCGCCTCGAGTGCCGGGTCCGCCGCGACGGCCGGGAATATTCGATCGCATTCACCGACGGGCGGACCACGACGAAGCTGGCGGTGACCGGCACGGTCCGGCGTGGCCTGAGCGGCACGACGCTGCGATTCTGGCCGGATCCGGCCTTCTTCGACACGCCAGCCCTGGCGATGCCGCGATTGCGGCACCTGCTGCGCGCCAAGGCGGTCCTGTGCCCCGGGCTGCATGTTCGCCTGACACTCGAGGCCACCGGCGAATCGGAGGAGTGGTTCTACACCGGCAACCTCGCCGAGTACCTGATGGAGCAGCTCGGGAAGGTTGCTACCCTGCCGGAGGAGCCCTTTGCCGGGAACGTCCGCGGCGGTGCGGAGTCCGCCGAATGGGCGTTCTGCTGGGCGCCGGATGCCGAGGGTCCGGTCGCCGAGAGCTATGTCAACCTGATTCCGACGACCGAGGGCGGAACCCACGTCAACGGGCTGCGCGCGGGAGTTACCGATGCGGTGCGCGAGTTCTGCGAATTCCGCAACCTGCTGCCACGCGGGCTGCGGCTCGCGCCCGACGATGTCTGGCAGGCGGTCAGCTTCGTGCTGTCGGTGCGCATGCAGAACCCGCAGTTCGCGGGCCAGGTCAAGGAAAAGCTGTCGTCGCGCGAGTCCGCGGCTTTCGTCTCGGGCGTGGTCAAGGATGCCCTGGCGCTGTGGCTGAACCAGCATCCGGAGGCCGGCGAGCGGATCGCGCAGTTCGCGATCGGCAATGCGCAGGAGCGCGTGCGCGCGGCGCAGAAGGTCGTGCGCAAGCGCATCACCAGCGGTCCGGCCCTGCCCGGCAAGCTGGTCGACTGCACCCGCCAGGACCCGGCCCACTGCGAGCTGTTCCTGGTCGAGGGTGATTCCGCCGGCGGCTCGGCCAAGCAGGCCCGCGATCGCGAGTTCCAGGCGATCATGCCGCTGCGCGGCAAGATCCTGAACACCTGGGAAGTGGGCGCGGCGGAGGCGCTCGGGTCGCAGGAGGTCCATGACATCGCGACCGCGCTCGGGGTCGATCCCGGCAGCAGCGATCTGGCCGGATTGCGCTACCACCGGATCTGCATCCTGGCCGACGCCGATTCCGACGGTGCGCACATCGCGACACTGCTGTGCGCGCTGTTCCTGCGTCACTTCCGGCCACTGGTGGCGGCCGGCCATGTGCACGTGGCGATGCCACCGCTGTTCCGGATCGATGCCGGCAAGCAGGTGTTCTACGCGCTCGGCGAGTACGAGAAGGCCGGTATACTCGACCGCATCCAGGCCGAAGGCCTGCGCGGCCGACCGGTCATCACCCGCTTCAAGGGCCTCGGCGAGATGAGCCCGTTGCAGCTGCGCGAGACGACGATGGCCCCCGAAACCCGCCGCCTGGTGCAGCTAACGATCGCGGCCGAGGATGGCACCGACCAGTTGATGGACATGCTGCTCGCGAAGAAGCGCTCCGCCGACCGGCGCAGCTGGCTCGAGCAGAGCGGCAACCTCGCGAGCGTCTGAAAATGCAGGAACAGCCACTCGACTTCGAAGGCATCGAACGCCAGCCGCTGCGTGCGTTCACGGAGAAAGCGTACCTCGACTATGCGATGTACGTGATCCTGGATCGCGCGCTGCCGCAGCTGGCTGACGGCCTGAAGCCGGTACAGCGCCGCATCATTTACGCGATGAGCGAACTCGGGCTGCTGGCGGCCGGCAAGCACAAGAAGTCGGCGCGCACCGTCGGCGACGTGATCGGCAAGTACCATCCGCATGGCGACAGCGCCTGCTACGAGGCCATGGTGCTGATGGCGCAGGACTTCAGCTGCCGCTACCCGGTGGTCGATGGCCAGGGCAACTGGGGTTCCACCGACGATCCGAAGTCGTTCGCCGCGATGCGCTATACGGAGTCGCGCCTGCGCCCCTACGCGGAGACGCTGCTGTCCGAGCTCGGCCAGGGCACGGTCGAGTGGGTGCCGAACTTCGACGGCACGCTGGAGGAACCGAAACTGCTGCCGGCGCGGTTGCCGAACGTGCTGTTGAATGGCACCCAGGGCATTGCGGTCGGCATGGCAACCGATATCCCGCCGCACAATCTGCGCGAGGTCGTGGCCGCCTGCGTGCACCTGCTCGATCATCCGGAAGCGACGCTGCGCGACCTGTGCCGGCACCTGCCGGGGCCGGACCTGCCGACCGGCGCCGAGATCATCACCCCACGGGCCGATCTGCGGGTGATCTATGCCAAGGGCAGCGGCAGCTTTCGCGCGCGCGCCGTCTGGGAGGCCGAGGACGGGGAGATCGTGATCACGGCGCTGCCCTACCAGGTGTCCGGGTCGCGGGTGCTCGAGCAGGTCGCCGCGCAGATGCGCGCGAAGAAGCTGCCGATGGTCGAGGACCTGCGCGACGAGAGCGACCATGAGCATCCGACGCGCCTGGTCATCACGCCGCGCTCGAACCGGGTCGATACCGACCAGCTGATGGCGCACCTGTTCGCGACCACGGACCTCGAGTGCAGCTACCGCGTCAATCTCAACATGATCGGCCTCGACGGGCGGCCGCGGGTGATGGGCCTGCGCGAGCTGCTCGTGGAGTGGCTCGCGTTCCGCACGGCGACGGTGCGCCGCCGCCTCGAGTACCGGCTCAGCCGGCTCGACGCGCGCCTGCACATCCTGGACGGCCTGCTGGTCGCCTACCTGAACCTCGACGAAGTGATCCGCATCGTCCGCTACGAGGACGAGCCGGGTCCGGTGCTGATGCAGCGCTTCGGATTGTCGGCGGAGCAGGCCGAGGCGATCCTCGATACCCGCTTGAGGCACCTCGCGCGCCTCGAGGAAGCGAAGATCCGCGGCGAGCAGGAACGGCTCGCGGCCGAACGGGACGGTATCCGGGCGGTGCTCGGCAGCGAGGCCCGGCTGCGCCAGCTGGTGCGCGACGAACTGGTCGCCGACGCGGAAAAATACGGGGACGCGCGCCGCACCCGCTTCGTCGAGCGCGAGGCTGCGCAGGCGATCGACGAGACCGAACTGGTGGCGAGCGAGCCGGTCACCGTGATGCTCTCGACGCTCGGCTGGGTGCGCCACGCCCGGGGGCACGACATCGATCCGCGGCAGCTGTCGTACAAGACCGGGGATGCGTTCCAGGCGGTCGCGCGGGGGCGCAGCACGCAGCAGGCGGTGTTCATGGACTCGACCGGGCGCAGCTACAGCCTGCCAGCGCATACGCTGCCGTCGGCGCGGGGGCAGGGCGAGCCGTTGTCGGGTCGCCTCGATCCGCCGGAGGGTGCGACCTTCGCCGCGGTGATGATCGGCGAGCCGGCGGAGCGCTGGCTGCTGGCCTGCGACGCCGGCCACGGTTTCATCGCGCGGCTGGAATCGCTCTACGCGCGCAATCGCGCCGGCAAGACGGTGTTCCGCGTGCCGGAGAATGCCCACGTGCTCGCGGCGGTGCCGGTCCCGGGCGCCGCGGATGCACTGGTCGTGGCCGTCAACAGCGATGGGCGGCTGCTGGCCTTCCCGGTGGCGGAGCTGCCCGAGATGGACAAGGGCCGCGGCAACCTGATCTTCGGCATTCCCGGGCGCAAGGCCCGCAGCGGTGAGGAGCTGATGGTCGCGGTCACGGTGGTCGCGCCCGGACAGAAAGTCGTCGTCCGCTGTGGTGAGCGGCAGATGTCGCTCGGCTGGAAGGACCTCGAGGCC
>SCUD01000031.1 GCA_004297335.1 Gammaproteobacteria bacterium | reverse complement strand
TCGACCGGGTGAGTGTCGTGCCCCTCGATGAGATTGCTGTAGTAACAGTTCATTGACCGCACGAGATCGGCCAGGGAGGCGAGGACACTCTGCGGCAACGAGCGCCGGAAGCCCGCGCTTTTCTGGGCTAACTCCATGGAAAGGTCGGTAAGATTCGCCCGGTGCCGCGAATCCTCTCGCAGCAACAGCGGCTCCATCGCAAAGGCGGTTTCGCCCCGGTCTGGCGCCGCTGTCATGTCCGCTTTCTTGTCCGGTTCTCTCTTTGCCATGCGGCAATATAGATCATCGACTTAGGCTCACTCAATCACCTTCTGCACCGCCTCCAATGGCCGCTTTTATGACCGCTGACTTATCGCGGCCCGCCGGCTGCTAAGCTATACACAGTGCCGAAGCCAGGATGCTGGCTGCGGCTTTATATCTAATTGGTTCGAGAAATCGATTGCAATTGATTGATATTAAATATCTTTCTGCGGACAACCTCCACATCTGGCGCGGCGAGCGCCACGTGCTCCGCGGCCTGTCGGCCGAGCTTCGCGCCGGTGAGGTCGTGCAGGTCGCCGGTCCGAACGGCACCGGCAAGACGACTTTGCTAAGAGTGCTGGCCGGGCTGCTGACACCGGAGCAGGGGAGCGTGCAATGGTGTGGGCGGCCGATCAGCGCTGACCGCGACGGCTACAACGCGGAGCTGTCCTGGCTCGGGCACGACAATGCCCTGAAGGCCGATCTCACGGCTCTCGAGAATCTCGACTTCGCGACCGGCCTGCGCCGCCCGACAGCGGCCGGTGAGACCCGGGCGGCGCTGGAGCGCGTCGGCATCGCCCGCTGCGCCGGGCTGCCGGCGCGGTCGCTCTCGGCTGGCCAGCGGCGGCGCCTCGCGATGGCCCGCGTACTGCTGGCCGCGACGCCACTGTGGCTGCTCGACGAGCCCTTCACGAACCTGGATGCCGAAGGCACGGCACTGCTGTCGGCGCTCGTCGCCGGGCATCTCAAGAGCGGGGGACTGGTGATGCTGGCGGCACACCAGGTGCCGGAGATTCCCGGGCATGCCGTGCGCCGGCTGGAGCTCGGCGGATGATCCGCACGCCGGCCGGGCGGGCCATGCTGCTGCTGTATCGGCGCGACCTGCTGCTGGCCTTCCGGCGGCGGGAACAGCTGCTGCAACCGGTGGTCTTCTTCGTGATGATCACCACGCTGTTTCCGCTGGCGCTGAGTCCCGAACTCACCCAGCTGCGCCAGATTGCCGGGGGAGTGCTGTGGGTCGCGGCGCTGCTCGCGGCGCTGCTGGCACTCGAAGGGCTGTTCCGGGCCGACCAGGAAGATGGCACGCTCGAGCAGCTCCTGCTGGCTGGGCAGCCGCTCGGCTTGCTCGCGATCGCCCGGACCGGAGCCCACTGGACCATCACCGGCCTGCCGCTGGTGCTGGTATCACCGGTGCTGGCCCTGGCGCTCGGGGTACCCGCAGGCGCACTGTGGACACTGTCTATATCCCTCGCGCTCGGGACCGGCATACTGAGCAGCCTCGGTTCGGTCGGCGCGGCGCTGACGGTCGGTGTGCGGCGCGGCGGCGTGCTGTTGTCGCTGCTGGTGTTGCCACTGCTGATGCCGGCGCTGATCTTCGGCGCTCGCGCCGTGGACATGGCGATCCGGGGCGATGCGGCGCGCGGCCCGCTGTTGCTGCTCGCCGCGATGTGCGTGCTGGCGCTGACACTGGCGCCGCTCGCTACGGCTGCAGCGCTCAGGATCAGCGCGGAGTAGGGCAGGACATGGACTGGACCTGGTTCCACAAGCTGGCATCGCCGCCGCATTTCTACCGGATCGCCGGTCGCCTGGCGCCGGGGCTCGGCTGGCCGGCGCTGGTGCTGATCCTCGCCGGGCTCTACGGCGGGCTGGTGTTTGCGCCGGCGGACTTCCAGCAGGGCGATGGCTTCCGGATCCTGTACGTGCACGCACCGAGCGCCTGGCTGTCGATGTTCATCTACGCAATGATGGCGATCGCCGCAGGCATCGGCCTGATCTGGCGCATGAAGCTCGCGCATGCGGTGGCGATCGCGGCGGCGCCGATCGGTGCCTGGTTCACGTTCCTCGCGCTGGCGACCGGCTCGCTGTGGGGCAAGCCGATGTGGGGCACCTGGTGGGTCTGGGACGCGCGCCTGACCTCGGAGCTGATCCTGCTGTTCCTGTATCTCGGTTTTCTCGCGCTGCATGCTTCGATAGACGATACGCAGCGCGCGGATCGTGCCGCCGCGGTGCTCGCGCTGGTCGGTATCGTCAACCTGCCGATCATCCATTACTCGGTGTACTGGTGGAACACGCTGCACCAGGGTTCGACGATCACGAAGCTCGGCAGGCCCTCGATCACGCTGGACATGCTCTGGCCGCTGCTGGTGATGCTGGTCGGCTTCACGCTGTTCTTCGGCGCGGTGCTGACCCGGCGCGTGCAGGCCGAGGTGCTGCGGCGCGAGCGCAATGCGGCGTGGCTGCGCGCGGAGCTCGCACGATGAGTGCCGGTGGATTCCTGGCGATGGGTGGCTACGCGGCCTACGTCTGGCCGGCGTTCGGCCTGACCCTCGCAGTGATGCTGTGGAACGTCCACGCGGCGCGGCGTGCGCACGAGCGTGCCCGCGAGGATGCGCTGCGCCGCCTGCCGGACCGGGAGCCGGGCGCATGACTCCGCGGCGCAAGCGCATGTTCGCCGTCGCGGCGATCCTTGCTGGAGTCGGTGCCGCCGCGCTGCTCGCGCGGCTTGCGTTCGAGGAGAACCTGCTGTTCTTCTTCAGCCCGACGCAGATCCTGGCCGGCGAGGCGCCGGCCGATCGCAAGTTCCGGGTCGGGGGGCTCGTGAGTCCCGGCAGCCTGCAGCGTGCGCCGGGAAGCCTCGAGGTGCGCTTCGTCGTGACCGACAACCAGCACTCGATTCCGGTGCGCTATGCCGGACTGCTACCGGATCTCTTCAGCGAGGGCAAGGGGGTCGTCGCGCATGGCCGGCTGGACGGGCAGGGCGGCTTCATCGCCGAGGAAGTGCTGGCCAAGCACGACGAGAACTACATGCCGCCGGAGGTCGCCGAATCCCTGAAGGCCCGGGACCAGCCCGGAGGCGCCGGGTGATTCCGGAGCTCGGGCACTTCGCCCTGGTCCTCGCGCTGCTGCTGGCGCTCGCGCAGGCGCTGCTGGGACTCGGCGGCGCCGCGCGCAGCCATGCGGGATGGATGCAGGCTGGCCGCATGGCGGTCGCCGGCCAGTTCCTGTTCGTGCTGCTCGCTTTCCTGGCCCTGGCGCAGGCCTTCGTGGCCAGCGATTTCTCGGTCGCCTACGTCGCCGGCAACTCGAATTCACAGCTGCCGCTCTTCTACCGCATCTCCGCGGTCTGGGGCGGACATGAAGGTTCGCTGCTGCTCTGGGCGCTGTGCCTGGCCGGCTGGTCGCTGGCTGTCGCGATCTTCAGCGGCAGCCTCGAGGAAACTTTCCGCAGCCGCGTGCTCGGGGTGCTCGGACTCGTCAGCATCGGCTTCCTGCTGTTCATGCTGACGACCTCGAATCCATTCGAGCGGCTGATGCCGGCGGCGGCCGATGGCCGCGACCTCAATCCGCTGCTGCAGGATGTTGCACTCGCGCTGCACCCGCCGCTGCTGTATCTCGGCTACGTCGGCTTCGCGGTGGCCTTCGCCTTCGCCTGCGCCGCGCTGCTCGCCGGCCGGCTGGACGCGGCGTGGGCCAAATGGACGCGGCCATGGACGCTGGCCGCCTGGCTGTGCCTGACGCTGGGCATCACGCTCGGCAGCTGGTGGGCCTACTACGAACTCGGCTGGGGTGGCTGGTGGTTCTGGGATCCGGTCGAAAACGCCTCTTTGATGCCCTGGCTCGCCGGCACCGCACTCATCCACTCGCTGGCGGTCACGGAGAAGCGCGGCCTGTTCCTGAGCTGGACGCTGCTGCTCGCAGTCACGGCGTTCTCGTTGTCGCTGCTCGGGACCTTCCTGGTGCGCTCCGGCGTGCTGGTCTCGGTGCATGCCTTCGCGACCGATCCGGCGCGCGGCCTGTTCATCCTTGGCTTCCTGACGACGGTGATCGGTGGCGCGCTCACCCTCTATGCCTGGCGCGCACCGCGGATGAAATCGGCGGCGGGCTTCGAGCTGACCTCGCGCGAATCGTTCCTGTTGTTCAACAACGCGCTGCTGGTCGTCGCGCTGGCGCTGATCCTGCTCGGCACGCTGTACCCGCTGTTTCTCGACGCGCTCGAGCTCGGCAAGATCTCGGTCGGGCCGCCGTATTTCGAGGTCGTGTTCCTGGTGCCGATGCTGCCCCTGCTGCTGCTGGTCGGCATCGGCATGCACGCCGGCTGGAAGCGCGGCCAGCTCGCCACCGCCGGCCGGCGCCTGCTGTGGCTTGCGGCCGTGGCGCTCGCGGCAGCGATCGTACTCGTGGCCGCGATCTGGGGCGGAATCCGGCCACTGGCGACGCTCGGCCTCGCACTCGGGCTCTGGGTGATGGCCTCGGCACTCCTGGTACCGCTCGACCGGCTGCGGGCGCGCGCCAGGCTGCCCGCCGCACTGGTCGGCATGAGTCTCGCGCATTTCGGCCTCGGCCTGACAACCTTCGGCATCACCGGTGTCGAGTCCTTCCGGATCGAGCGCGACATCGCGCTCGCCCCCGGCGAGAGCGCGGAACTCGCCGGCTATGAGTTCCGGCTGGTCGGGCTGCGCAGCGGCGTGCGCGGTCCCAACTACGTCGCCACCGAGGCCGAGGTCGCCGTGTCCTCCGCCGGCCGGCCGGTCGCGACGCTGCGGCCACAGAAGCGCGTCTATCACTCCGGCGGCAATCCGATGACCGAGGCGGGCATCGATGCGGGAGTGGCCCGCGACCTGTTCGCTGCGCTTGGCGAGGACCTCGGCGGAAATCGCTGGAGCCTGCGCCTGCAGTACAAGCCGCTGATCCGCGGCATCTGGCTCGGGGCCCTGCTGATGGCCCTCGGCGGCGCAATCGCCGCATTCGACCGGCGCTACCGGCGCGCCGCAACGGTGGCACCGCGATGAAACGCATCCTGCTGGTGTCGGCGCCGATCGTGCTGTTCGCCGTGCTGGTGGCGTTCTTCTACGCCGGACTGCAGCGCGATCCAACCGTCATCCCGTCACCGCTGGTCGGCAAGCCGGCGCCCGCATTCGAGCTCGAATCACTCGGTAATCCGGACTGGCGGGTCGGCTCCGCAGATTTCACCGGCCGGGCCTGGCTGCTGAATGTCTGGGCAACCTGGTGCAGCGGTTGTTACCAGGAACACGAGGTGCTGCTCGCGATCGCGCGCGAGAACCGGGTGCCACTGCTCGGCCTCAACTGGCGCGACGAGCGCCCGAAGGCGCTGCAGTGGCTGGCCGAACTCGGCAATCCCTACGCAGCCGTTGCCTTTGACGGTGAGGGCAGGGTGGCCATCGACTGGGGCGTCTACGGGGCGCCGGAGACCTTCCTGATCGGCGCAGACGGCACGGTGCTGCACAAGCACATCGGGCCACTGACGCTCGCTGCGTGGCGGCAGGATTTCGTACCACGGCTGCCGGAGGCCGCGCCGTGATCCGGACACTGCTGCTGGTGGTCCTGCTGGTCGCCGGTGGCGCCGCGCGCGCGATCGACAGCGAACCGGCGTTCACCGACCCGGCCCTGCAACAGCGCTACGAGAGCCTGACCCACGAACTGCGCTGCCTCGTCTGCCAGAACCAGAGCATTGCCGATTCGAACGCGACGCTGGCCGCCGATCTGCGCCGCGAGGTTCGCGAGCTGCTGGCGCAGGGCCAGAGCGATGCGGAAATCCGCGACTTCGTCACCACGCGCTACGGTGACTTCGTGCTCTATCGCCCGCCGGTTGCGCAGCGCACCTGGCTGCTGTGGGCCGCGCCCCTGCTGTTGCTGCTCGCCGGGCTCGGCACGGCAGGATTCGTCGTGGCCCGGCGCGCGCGTGCGGCCAGCAGCGACCCGGCGGCGCTCGATACGGAGCCCGACGAGCCGTGATGGCCTTCCTCGTCATCAGTGCCGGTCTCGCGCTCGCGGCCGTGGCCTTCATCTGCGTGCCGCTGTGGCGCGCGGGTGGCCGGTCATTCGCCGCAACGATCGCCGTCGGGTTGCCGCTCGCGGCGCTCGGGCTCTACACCTGGACCAGCGACTGGTCCTGGGAACAGCCGCCGGAGCAAGCCGCGTCACGCATGCCCGGCAGTCTCGAGGAGGTCGTCGCGCTGCTCGCCCGGCGGCTTGCAGAGCAGCCCGATGATGTCACGGGCTGGAAGCTGCTGGGTCGCTCGCGCGCGGTGATGGGGGACTATCCGGGGGCGCGGGATGCCTTTGCCGAGGCCTATACGCGCTCGGCGGGGCGTGACGCCGAGGCGGTTTCCGGCTACGCCGAAGCGCTGGTGCTGAACGACGAGCGCGAGCTCGAGGGCCGGGCAGGGCAGCTGTTCGAGGATGCACTGGTGCTGGCTCCGGGCGATGCGCGGGCGCTCTGGTTCGGCGGCCTCGTTGCCTGGCGCCGCGGCGACCCCGAGACTGCCCGCCAGCGCTGGCAGGCGCTGCAGGCGCAGGACATCCCGCCCGAGATCCGGCAGGCCGTCGCCGAGCGGCTGGCGGCCCTCGACGCACCGGCAGCCAGCACGACGGGAGCGGCGCGCGGCGAGGGGATCGCCGTACGCATCGAACTGGCGCCCGCCCTGGTGGATCGTGTGCCGGCGAGCGGCGCCCTGTACCTGATCGCGCGGACCGCCGCGACCGGCCCGCCGCTCGCTGTG
>SCUD01000030.1 GCA_004297335.1 Gammaproteobacteria bacterium | reverse complement strand
GGCCGGCGGCTCCCTGGCGATGGCCCCGGCGTTCGTCGTCGGCTGCCTGTGCGATTTCGTGGACATCGACGGCCCGCTGCTCGCGAAGTACGATCGCCTGCCGGGGCTGCACTTCGACGGTGCGCGGGTCAGCCTGCCGGACGCTCGGATCTGGGGCTGAGGCGGACCCACCCGCAGCCCAGGCCCTCGCCAGGAGGAAGGTGCGATGCGCCACGCCAGCCACAAGCTCCCGCTGATCCTTGCAACCGTTGCCCTGCTCGCCGGATGCGCTGTCAATCCGGTGACCGGCAAGAAGGAACTCATGCTGGTCAGCGAGGGTTCCGAGCTCGAGATCGGGCAGCAGAACTATGCCCCGGCGCGCCAGTCCGAGGGCGGCGATTACCGGCTCGACCCGGAACTGCAGCGCTACGTGCAGGAAGTCGGTGGCCGGCTGGCGGCGGTCAGTGACCGGCCACTGCCGTATGAGTTCACCGTCCTCAACAACTCGGTGCCCAACGCCTGGTCGCTGCCGGGCGGGAAGATCGCGCTCAACCGCGGCCTGCTGGTGGAACTCCATTCCGAGGCAGAACTCGCCGCCGTGCTCGGCCACGAAATCGTGCACGCGGCCGCCAGGCACTCCGCCGCCGCGATGAGCCGCGGCATGCTGCTCCAGGGCGGGCTGCTGGTCGCACAAGTGGCGGCCAGCGACAGCGACTACGGCAACCTATACGCCGGTGCGGCCAGTATCGGCGCCGGGCTCCTGATGCAACGCTACAGTCGCCAGGCGGAACTCGAGGCCGATCGTTACGGCATGCAGTACCTGTCGCGGGCCGGCTACGACCCGCAGGCTGCGATCAGCCTGCAGGAGACCTTCGTGAAGCTCAACGAAGGCAAGAGCGGCGGCTGGCTCGCGGGCCTGTTCGCCAGCCACCCGCCGTCGCCGCAGCGTGTCGAGGCGAACCGCGCCACGGCGGCCACGCTGCCGGGGGGCGGTTCGCGGGGCGAGGATGCCTACCGCGCGGCGCTCGCCCGGACACTGCGCGCCAAGCCCGCCTACGATGCCTACGACGAGGGCCGCAAGGCACTTGCCGCAAAGCACCCTGAGGAAGCACTCGCCAAGGCCCAGCAGGCCATCCGGCTGGAGCCCGCGGAATCGCATTTCCACGCGCTCGTCGGCGACGTCCACTTGGTGCAGAAGAATCACGCCGGCGCCATCCGGGCCTACTCGGACGCGATTGCGCGCAGCGACGGCTTCTTCTACTACTACCTGCAGCGTGGCCTGGCGGCCGAGCACCTGAAGGATGACGAGTCCGCGCGGCGCGACCTCGAGGTCAGCATCCGCCTGTTGCCGACGGGACCCGCCTATTACTCGCTCGGCAACATTGCCCTGCGCAGCCGGGACAACGAGACCGCGAAGAAGTACTTCGAGCTCGCCTCAGGCGCCGAGGGACCGGTGGGCGAGGCGGCGACGCGGTCCCTGCTCCGACTCGACCTGCCGCAGAGCCCGGAAAAGTACCTGCGCCAGCAGGCCCTGCTGGACGGCAGCGGCCTGCTCGTGGTCGCGGTCGGGAATCCGACCCGTGTGCCGGTGACGGGGCTGCGGATCGGCATCCGCTACCGGGATGCCAGCGGCCAGGTGCGCGAAGCCAGCCGGGACGTCGGCGGCACGCTCGCGGCCGGCCAGCAGATCCAGGTGGCGACCCGCCTCGGGCCGTTCACCGCGGCCAACCAGTTCCAGGTGGCGATCACCCAGGCGCGGGTCGCGGAGTGAGCGGCGGCTCACTGGCGATGCCACCGTCCGCTACTGCCGCGCCGGGCGCGAATCCGGCTATCATTGCCGTAATCTCAACGTGGGGTGAACCGCATGAAGACCTATCCGCTGACTGTCGACGGCCAGCTGATCATGACCGGCAACATGCTCGAGGTGCGAAATCCGGCGGATGAGTCCGTCGTTGGCCAGTGCCCGACGGCCGACCTGGCCCTGCTGGACCGGGCAGTCGCCGCGGCCCGCAAGGCGCAGCCGGCCTGGGCGGCCCTGCCGGACGACCAGCGCGTAGCCAAGCTGATGGAGATCGGGGATCTGATCGAGAAGCACCATGCCGAGTTGGCGGAACTCGTGACACGCGAGCAGGGCAAGGCGCAGAGCGGCATGGGCGCCAACCTCGAGGCGGGCGGCGCGGCCGCCTGGGCGCGCGTGACTGCGAGCCTGTCGATCCCGGTGGAGACTGTCCAGGACGATGCCGCCGGCAGGATCACCATCGAGCGCCGGCCGGTGGGCGTGGTCGGCTCGATCACGCCGTGGAACTGGCCGATGATGATCGCGACCTGGCACGTGATGCCGGCGCTGCGCGTCGGCTGCACCGTCGTCAACAAGCCGGCCTCGTGTACGCCGCTTTCGACGCTGCGCCTGTATGAATTGATGAACAGCGTGCTGCCTCCGGGCGTCGTCAACTGCATCGCCGGTTCGGGCGTGATCGGCGATCGCATGTCCAGGCACCCGGGCATCAACAAGATCGTGTTCACCGGCTCGACCAGCACCGGCAAGAGCGTGCTGGCCGGCACGGTCGAGACGCTCAAGCGCGTCACGCTCGAGCTCGGCGGCAACGACGCCGGCATCATGCTGCCGGGCACGAAGATCGAACCGCTGCTGGAGAAGCTCTTCTGGGGCTGCTTCATCAATGGCGGCCAGACTTGTGCGGCGCTCAAACGCCTGTATGTGCACGAGAGCCAGTACGAGGAAGTGGCGACCAAGTTTGCCGACTACGTCTCCAGGATCCCGGTCGGCGACGGCATGGACCCAAAGAACCTGATCGGCCCGGTGACCAACGCCGCCCAGCGCGAGGTCGTCAGCGCCTTCGTCGAGGACGCGCGCAAGAAGGGCGCCCGCATCCTCACTGGCGGCAAGACGCCCTCCGGGCCCGGCTACTTCTACCCGCTGACGGTGGTGGCCGACTGCACCGACGACATGCTGCTGGTGAAGGAAGAGCAGTTCGGCCCGGCGATCCCGATCATCAAGTACAAGACGGTCGAGGAGGCGATCGCGCGTGCCAACGCGCTGGACGTCGGCCTGGGCGGTTCGGTGTGGGGCAACGACATCGCGGAGGCGACCCGGTACGCGGTGCGCCTCGAGTGCGGCACGACCTGGGTCAACCAGCACGGCGGCCTGCACCCGATGGCCTGCTTCGGCGGCGTCAAGGGCTCGGGCCTGGGCACGGAGTTCAATGTCGAGGGCCTGAAGGAGTACACGACCATCCAGACGGTCAACGTCGCCAAGTGAAGCGGTGCTGGTGGTACCCCGCCCGCGCCCGCCTTCTGGCCGCCGACAGCGCCGCGGTCATGGGCGCGCTCGGCTGCAATTGAATCGCGCTGCATTTCGATGAGATGACTGCTGGCCCCGGCCTCGCGTCGGGGCCGGCATCACCGCCGCTCGCTGACGACGCCCCACGAACGGCCTGGCAGAGAATCCGGGCCGTACTACGCCGCTTGCCTGATCAGGGATTCCGCCGGAATACCCAGGCCCTTGTGCAGCTTCCAGGCCATGGCCATGGTCAGCGGGCGCTTGTGACTGAGCACCTCGTACACCCGATTGGGCCGACCGATGTAGGGCACCAGATCCTTGACGGCCAGATTGCGCTGCTCCATCACGAACCTGATTGCCGCCACCGGGTCTGGCAGGTCCAGCGGGAAGTGCCTGGCCTCGTAGGCTTCGACGAGGGTGACCAGGACGTCCAATCGGTCGCCCTCCGGCGTGTTGCGCTTCGCCGCCATCAGGCGCTCAATCTCCGTGAGCGCCGCCTGATGGTCGCGTCTGGTCCTGATCGGTCTGATATCCATGCGTGTGCCCCGCTTGCCTATATCGTCTGTGCGTCGATCGCGTCGTACCGGCGATGCGTGCCGATGAATCTCACGTAGACGACCCGGTAAGGGTAGTTGATCCAGAGCACGACCATGCCCGTACCGCGCCAGCGCCGGCTCGCGGTTGCTCTGGACGGCACTTCGGGCAAAGGCGGGCGAGCCCGGCGCGCTGTTCATTTCAACATAATCCCGGGCCTTGCAACCGGGCTTGCAAGCTCGGGGGGGGCGTAGATTTCGTCCAACCCCGCGCGGGCGGGGCAATAAGCAACACTAACGGACAGGGGAATCACCGGAACGACAACATCACTGCGGCACAGCCGCAAAGAGGGGATCGTCATGAGATCGCATCTGTCGAAGAGACTGTCGGCACATCTGTTCACCGTGCTCGTGACCGCAGCGCTCGCTGCACCGGCCGCGCTGGCCTACGAGATCACCTACGACTTTACCGCGACCGGGATCTTCGCGACGTACACGGGCATTGGCTTTGAGACGGAACCGAGTGACTCCGAGGAAATGTCCGGCTCGGTGACATTCCACATCCTGTCAGTGGCGCCGCCGCCGGAGCCGGACGCGTTCGTCAATGACGACCATACGGGCGCCTATGACTACTACAGCGGCAACTGGGTCAGGACCGAGTTTTCCGGAACGACGACCAGGGGCCCCATCGCACCAGTTCCGGCCGCGGAGGAATGCGGTGCCGATGGTGATGTCTACGGGCCCCTCTATTGGGTGGAGGTTCACAATAACGCTTGGGACGGGGCCAACGTAAGCGATCGAACAACCACGCTCTTCTGATCTGATCGTTCATCGGGCACGCTGCGCGGGAATTGGCAGCAGCGAGGTGTGTGGCGATGACGACGACCCCGGAGTTGACGGAGATTCAG
>SCUD01000029.1 GCA_004297335.1 Gammaproteobacteria bacterium | reverse complement strand
GCGACCGGCGCGCTCGGTCGAGGACTGGATCTGCGGGCTCGCCTCGGCGACGTCGATGAGGCGTTCACCGGCCGCCTTGCGCCCGGCGAGCAGGGCCTTGAACTCACGGATCGCCGCTGGTGCCGCCGCAAAGAGCAGCGCATGGGTGGCGCGGCTGCCGGGGCCGAGCAGGCCGGTCGCCTCGAGATCATCGATGCCGATCAACAGGGAGGGCGCCAGGTCGACGAAGGCCGAGCCCTGGTCAGGCCGGTAGTCGAGCACCTGCGCAATACGGAACTCCCGGGCGCCGATGCTGACCCGCGACCCGAGTTCGGCACCGAGACTCGCGAGCAGGCGCGAGTCCAGCCAGGCCTCGCCAGGGCCGGGCAGCCCGCCGGTCTCGCGCGCAGCCTCGAAGGGCCCGTCCGCGATCCGCAGCCGGCCACGCAACGGGTAGCCCGGACCGACCGCGCGCACCGCGGCGAGCGCGGAGTCCTCGCCGAGGAACACGACGCTCGGGAAGGAGACCGTGCGCGCAACCGCAATGCCGCGCCCGGCCGCCAGCGCCTGGTAGTCCGCGCTCAGGGGATTGGAGGACTGCAGGCGCAGGTCGGCCGCGAGCACCTCCGCCGCGCGCTGGTTGACCGCCTGGCCGATGCGATCGGTGAAGAAGCCGACACCGGTCAGCGCGGTGACCGCAACCAGCAGCGCCGCGACCAGCACGGCCAGCTCACCGGACTTCCAGTCGCGCGCGAGCGCGAGCAGCGCGAAGCGCAGCGCCCGCATCAGTGCACCAGCCGCCCGGCATCCATCTCGATGATCCGGTCGCAGCGCGCAGCGAGCTCGCGATCATGGGTGACGAGCACGAGCGTCGTGCCGCTCGCCGCATTGAGCTCGAACAGCAGGCTGCTGACCCGGCCGCCGGTCGCAGTATCGAGGTTGCCGGTCGGCTCGTCGGCGAACAGCACGGTCGGCCGCGTGACGAAGGCGCGTGCGATCGCGACGCGCTGCTGCTCGCCGCCGGAGAGCTGGCGCGGGTAGTGCCCGAGGCGGCCACCGAGGCCCACCTGGCCCAGGGCCTCGCGCGCGGCCACCCGGGCGTCGCGGCGGCCGGCGAGTTCGAGCGGCAGCATGACGTTCTCGAGTGCCGTCAGCGACGGCACGAGATGGAAGGCCTGGAACACGAAGCCGACGTGCCGGGCCCGCGCGGCCGCCCGCCCATCCTCGTCGAGGACCGAGAGTTCGACGCCATCCAGCCACACCGCCCCCGCAGTCGGTTCGTCGAGGCCAGCCAGCAGCGCGAGCAACGTGGACTTGCCGGCTCCCGAGGCACCGACGACAGCGACCGACTCGCCGGCCGAAACCGCCAGGCTGACATCGTCAAGGATGGTCAGCGGCCCTTCCGGGCTGCTAACCTGCTTGCGCAACTTTCTGGCCTCGAGAACTGTCCTGGTATCCATGCGTCCATTCCTGCTCTGTGCAATCGTCTGGCTGGCGGCGGCAACATTGGTTCCGCCGGCGCTGGCCGCCGGTCCGCCGGTCATTCTCATCGTCGGCGATTCCCTGTCCGCCGGCTACGGACTCGTGCCCGGACAGGGCTGGGTTGCGCTGCTGCAGCAGCGCCTGAAGCGCGAAGGTTACGGATACCGGGTCGTCAACGCCAGCGTCAGCGGGGAAACCACGGATGGCGGCCTGACCCGCCTGTCGCGGGCGCTCGCGCGCGATGCACCGGCGATCGTGGTGATCGCCCTGGGCGGCAACGACGGCCTGCGCGGCCTCCCGGTCCCCCGGGTGCGCGCGAACCTGGAGGGCATGATCGACCGCAGCCGTGCGGCCGGCGCCGAGGTCGTGCTGGTCGGGATCCGCGTACCGACGAACTACGGCCCGCGCTACACCGGTGCCTTCCAGGAAATCTATGCCGACCTGGCCCACCGGTACCGGATCGGCCTGGTGCCCTTCATCCTGCAGGACATCGCGCTGCGGACCGAGCTCTTCCAGGCGGACGGCATCCATCCCAATGCCGCGGCTCAGCCGCTGCTGCTCGAGCGCGTGTGGCCGGAGCTCGAGGCCACGCTGCGGCGCCGGTCCGCCCTACCCGGACAGCGTTGACACGGGGCAATCGTCCGGCCCTTAATAGCCGATGGACAAGGTCTGGCTCAGGGACTACCCGCCCGGCGTGCCCGCGGAGATCGATCCGGATTCGATCCCGTCGCTGAAGCAGCTGTTCGAGGACGCCTGTCGCGAGCACGCGGCCAGGCCTGCGTTCACCAACATGGGCCGGACACTCAGCTACGGCGAGATCGACGAACTGTCGCGGCGCTTCGGCGCCTGGCTGCAGCACGAGGCGGGACTCGCCAGGGGCGACCGCATCGCGCTGATGATGCCCAACGTGCTGCAGTATCCGATCGCGCTGATCGGCGCACTGCGCGCGGGCCTGACCGTCGTCAACACCAATCCGCTGTACACCGCGCGCGAGCTCGAGCACCAGCTGAATGACTCCGGCGCCAAGGTCATCGTGATCTTCGAGAACGCCTGCGCGACGCTCGCCGGGATCATCGGCCGCACCCGGATCGAGCGGGTCATTGTCACCGGCATCGGCGACCTGCTCGGCTTCCCGAAGGGTCCGATCGTCAACTTCGTGCTCCGGCACGTGAAGAAGCTGGTGCCCGCGTGGCGGCTGCCCGGTGCGCTGCGCTTCAACGCCGTGCTGGAGGCCGGCGCCCCGTTGACCTTGGCGCCGGTCGAGGTCACGGGCCAGGACCTCGCCTTCCTGCAGTACACCGGCGGCACCACCGGAGTCGCGAAGGGCGCGGAGCTCACGCACCGCAACATGGTCGCGAACACGCTGCAGGTCGTCGCCTTCATGCCCGAGCTGCGGCAGATCGAGCACGCGGTGGTCATCACCGCGCTGCCCCTCTATCACATCTTCGCACTGACCACGAACTGCCTGGTGTTCACGGCGATCGGCGGCCACAACATCCTGATCACGAATCCGCGCGACCTCAAGGCCCTGGTCGCGGACCTGGCCCGGGTGCGCTTCACCTTCATCACCGGGGTCAACACGCTGTTCAATGCGCTGCTCAACACGCCCGGCTTCGACCGGCTCGACTTCAGCTCGCTGAAGGCTGCGCTCGGCGGCGGCATGGCGGTGCAGAAGGCCGTGTCCGAGCGCTGGAGGAAAGTCACCGGCCGGCACATCTGCCAGGGCTGGGGCCTCACCGAGACCTCGCCGGTGGGCACGGCGAACCTCGCCGATGAAACCGAATTCACCGGCTCGATCGGCTATCCGCTGCCCTCGACCGAGATCTCGATCCGCGATGACGCCGGCAACGCGCTGCCCACTGGCGCCGTCGGCGAGATCTGCCTGCGCGGCCCGCAGGTGATGCGTGGCTACTGGAACCGGCCGGACGAAACCGCGAAGGTCATGCTGCCGGATGGCTGGCTGCGCACCGGTGACGTCGGCCACATGGACGAGCGTGGCCGCACCTACATCGAGGATCGCAAGAAGGACATGATCCTGGTCTCGGGCTTCAACGTCTACCCGAACGAGGTCGAGAGCGTCGTCGCGGCGCTGCCGGGCGTGCTCGAGGTCGCGGCCGTCGCCCAGCCGGACGAGCGCTCCGGGGAAGTCGTCGCGCTGTTCATCGTGAAGAAGGACCCGGCGCTGACCGAGGACCAGATCATCGAGCACTGCCGGGGCGAGCTGACCGGCTACAAGGTGCCAAAGGCGATCTATTTCCGCAGGGAACTGCCGAAGACCAACGTCGGCAAGATCCTGCGCCGCGAACTGCGCGACGAGCTGCGCCGGGCCGGCAGCGCCTGAGACTCACCGGATCCGATAGTAGCTCATCACCAGGGATTCGAACCACGGCTGCGGCAGCAGCTGGCGCAGCGCGACCAGCAGGCGCTGCGACGGCAGCGCCACCGGGTAGCGCAGGCGCGGCGCCCGCGCCTCGAGCGCCCCGATCACCTTGCGCACGACCGGCGTGATATCGGTATTGCCGTTCTCGTCAGCGATCATCCGGGCGACGGCCGTGCTGCAGCGCGGGAGGTACGCGGAGCCCGCCCCGGAGGCGGCTGCCATCCGGCGCTTCGCCGTGATGCCGGTCGCGAAGTCGCCGGGCTCGACCAGCGAGACGTGGATGCCGAACGGCTTCACCTCCATGCGCAGGGCCTCGGTGTAGGCCTCGAGCGCGAACTTGCTGGCGCAGTAGAAACCCTGGAACGGCACGCCGACGATGCCGGCGAGCGAGCCAATGTTGACGATGCGCCCCCGCCCCTGCGCGCGCATCGCCGGCAGCACCGCCCGGCACAGCCGGTGCGCACCGAAGAAGTTGGTATCGAGCTGCGCCCGCGCCTCGTCGAGCGAGGTGTCCTCGAGGGCTCCGGCCCAGCCGCAACCGGCGTTGTTGACCAGCGCATCCAGGCGCCCGGTCTCCCGCAGCACGCGCGCCACGCCGGCGGCGACAGCCTCGTCCGCAGTCACGTCCATCGGAATCATCCGCGGCCCCGCTGCCGCGGGTTCCGGCGGCAGCCCGCGGCTGGTGCCGTAGACGATCCAGCCGCGCCCGTGCAGCCCGGCCGCGATCGCCTGGCCGAATCCCGAGGTCGCGCCCGTCACCAGCGCGACCGGCGCGGTCGCGCTCATGGCAGGCGGTAGCTCAAGGTCAGGCCATAGCTGCGCGGATCACCGACGATGATCTGGTCGAAGCCGAAGGCCGCGAGATCGTAAGCCCCGGTCGCATATTGTTCGTCACCGAGATTGCGGCCCCACAGCGTCACGCTCAGCCTGCCGCTGGCAGTCGTGTAGCCCGCCCGCGCGTTGACGACGCTGTACGCCTCCTGGGCGAGCACTGGATCGTTGTTGACGCTGAAGTACTGGTCGTCGTTGTACTTCGCATCCGCCTGCACCGCCAGCGTGCCGCCAAACGCCGCCCACTCGTAGCGCGCCAGCACATTGAGATTGAGCGGCGGCGCGCTCGGCAGCTCGTTGCCGCTCAAGTCGCCGCCGATCTCACTGTCGAACTCGTCGAAGTTCGAATGCGTGTAGCCGGCGCCGAGCTGCAGCAGCAGGCCCTGCACCGGGGCCCAGGCCAGTTCCAGCTCCGCACCGTACAGCGTCGAGGCCGCGGCGTTCGACAGCTGCTGGAACGGCGTGCCGCCGGCGCCCGAGGCCAGGATGAACACCTGCTGGTCCTTGAAGTCGTAGTACCACAGCCCGCCGTTCAGCCGCAGCGTACCCCCGGCGAGCGTGGACTTGATGCCGGCCTCGAAGCTGGTGAGGATTTCCGGGTCCACCAGCGTCGCTTCCGCCTGGTCGAACAGCGCGCCACCATTGAAATTGCCGCTGTTGAACCCCCGCGCGATGCCGACGTAGCCGAGCACCTCGTCGCTGAACTGGTGGTCGAGCGAGACCCGCCCGCTGAAGTTGTCCCAGCTTTCCTTGAGGTGGAAGTCGATGGTCTGAAACAGGCCCAGATCGGTGACCGAACTCCAGCTCATCATCCAGTCGGGCGTCACGCTGGTGGTATCGGTGATGAAGGCGACGTAGTCCAGGTCCTTGGTCTCGTGCGTGTAGCGCACCCCGATGGACAGCCGGGTCGCATCGGCGAGGGGGATCTCGGCCGTGCCGAAGGCCGCGGCACTCTGGGTGTCCATGCGCGACAGCTGCCCGGCCCCCTCGGTCGTTTCGCCGACCCCGGTGAAGATCCCGGGACCGAAGCCGTTGACCGCGAAGTGCACCGTACCCTTGAACTGCTCATCGAAGTAATAGAGCCCTGCGATCCACCGGGTGCCGCCATCGCCCGCCGAGGCCAGGCGCAGTTCCTGGCTGAACTGCCGCGGGCCAGCGCGATAGGCGCCATGCACGACGTCGAGCGGACTCGCATCCGTGTCTTCGTTGATCAGCGAATCATTCTCCTCGTAGGAAGACACGGAGGTCAGCGCCAGGGACCCGAGATCCCAGTCCAGGGTCACCGACGCGCCGAACGAACTCACCTGCGCCACCTGCCTGGCGATGTCCCACTGGCCCTCGTGATAGTCGGGCGTGTCGGCATAACCGAAGTAGTCGGTGCAACCGCTGCCGAATCCAGGGCTGGCACAGGGCCCGCCGGTCTCCGGGTCCACCAGCCCGACCTGCTTGTAGGGCGCGAATTCACTGTCGTCGTCGCTGCCGTGCAGGTTCACGAGCACGCTGAGAGTATCCGACGGAGTCACCAGCAGCTGCGCACGCCAGGCGAGCGCATCGGTGTCGCCTTCGTCCGCCTGCAGCAGCGTGTTGCGGCTGATGCCGTCGCGCTCGCTGCGGCTGAGGGCGAGTCGCCACGCGGCCGAGGTGCCCAGCCCGCCGCCGAGCGCCGCCTCGGCGCCGAACTCGCCGAACCGGCCGACTGTGAGTTCGGCACCGCCGGTCAGGCCGGACCCGATCTCCGGCTTGCGCGCGATCGAGCGGATCAGGCCGCCAGTGGTGTTCTGGCCGAACAGGTAGCCCTGCGGGCCGCGGGCAACCTCGACCCGCTCCAGGTCGAACAGCTGCGCCCCGTGCACCGCCGGCGAATTGAGATAGACATCATCCACGTAGACGCCGACCTTGGAGTTCGCATTCGGGTTGAACTGCGTCGAGCCGATGCCGCGGATGAAGTAGGCCGGCGAGGTGCGCCCGAAGGAACCCTGGGTCGCCAGGTTGGGCACCAGATTCGCCAGATCGCGCGTCTGCGCGACGCCGAGGCCGGCGAGCTGCTCGCCGGACAGTGCGGTGATCGACACCGGAATGCGCTGCTCCGACTCGGCACGCCGCGTCGTCGTCACGACGACTTCGTCGAGCGTTGCCTGGGCCAGTGCGCCCGGCGCGACTGCGGCCGCCAGCAGGCCACCGAGCGCCTGTGCGGGGACTGCCAACCTGTTCCGATGGGACATCACGATACCTCTCGCTGTCATGGTTCCGGCACGCCGGCGGCGGCCTCAGTTCTCGAGTTCACCCAGGATGTAATTCGCGACCGCCAGGCGCACCTGCTCGGGCAGGTAGGCCTGCGGCGGCATTTCCGGATATTCCGGGCGCCTGCGGGTCGGGGTCGCGATCCAGTCCGCGAGCGCCGCCGGCCGGCCGGCATACAGGGCCTTGATCGCCAGCATCGGCGGGCCGACCAGCCGCGCATTGTAGGTGTGGCAGCCGCTGCAGACGGCGAGGTAGGTCAGGCGCCCGACCTGCTCCGGCGTGTACTCCGGGGCAGCCACCGGCTGCGACGGTCGCATCGACAGGGTCGCGGCGCTGGTCGTCCCCGGCGCGCAATCCTCGAAGCGCCGGATGCCGAGCGAGCGCACGGCCTCGCGCTCGGCGATGCAGTTGCCGCGACCCTTGCCGGTCGCCAGCACGTCCACGCCGGTGCTCTGGCCCGCCGACTCCAGGATCGCCTTCACGGAACCCTGCGGATCGGCGCCGTTCCCGAGGTAGGTGTTACGCAGCAGGCGCAGCTCGTCCGGATACGGGTCCATCCTGACGTCCGGCGTCGTCACGAAGAAACTGGTATCGGCGACCAGCACGCCAGCGCTGCGGTTGTCGCGGATGTAGTTGTCCTCGACCACGGTCGTATCGGTGCCGAGCACGAGGATACCGATGCCGCTCGGTGCGGCAGCCGTGATCGCGCCGGGCGGGGCGAAGTTCTCGATGTTGTTGGCGACCACGAAGTTGCGGCGGATGATGGTCGTCTCCGCGGTCTTGACCGGCAGGCCCGGCAGCATCGTCGTCGCGATCCCGAGCACGTTGTCGTGGACGTAGTTGCCCTCGATCAGCTGGCCGCGCGAGTTCTCGGTCTCGATGCCGATGATGCTGTGCGAGGCCACGTTGTACAGCACGTCGACGCCGTCCGACATGCCGACGTAGATCGCCGCGTCATCCGACTTGGTGACGAAGTTGCGCGCCACCAGGCCGTTGCGGCCGAACTGCGGGAAGATCGCGTAGAAGCACGGGCCCTCGACCACGTTGTCGATGATCTGGTAGTTGTTGGCACCCTGGGTCATGATGCCGTTGCCCTTGTAGTGGCGCACCCACATGCGCTCGATGATCACCCCGTGCCCCGAGGCCAGGATGCCGTCGTTGAGCCGGCTCTCGCCATCCATCACCGCCCAGCGGCCCTCGTGCACGACGCCCTGCAGGCGGATGTCGTTCTTGTCGATGAACACGGTTTCCCGGTAGGTGCCCGGCAGCACGCGCACCGTATCCCCGGGAGCGGCGCGGTTGATGGCCGCCTGGATCGACTCCCCCGGATTGACGGTCAGCGTCGCGGCGCCGGCACTCGTCCAGGTGAGCGCCAGCAGCAGCGTGAGTGATGCAGCCTTCATGGTCTTGCCTCGTACGATGTGCATGGGTGACGCAGAAAAGGGGACAGTCCCCTTTTCCTCAGTAGGCCTTGCCGGTGATCGGGTCCACGCCGCCGTGGAGGTTCGCAGCGGACGAGGCCCGGGTCAGCAGTTGCGGATGTTCGCGCAGCAGCGCGGCACGGCGCTCATCGAGCTGGCGCTGCAGCTCGGTCGCCTGCATGCGCGCCGCCAGGTCGCGCCCGTTGCGCAGCTCATCGGCGGCGAGCTGCCAGTCAGGCGGCGCCGGGTCGAGCGCCAGCAGCGTCGCCAGCACCGCGCGGGCCTCCTCCGGGCGGCGCTCGAGATCGAGCGCCTGGGCGTAATGCCGCGCGAAGGCCGGGTTGCCGGGCACGAGTTGATGCGCCTGCGCGAGCGCCTGCAGGCCCCGCTCGACGTCACCGCCGCTGAATTCCGGAAGCTCGAAGTACAAGCGCCCGAGCAGGTGCATGCCGTTGCCGTCGAGCACGCCCGGCTCCGCCGTCGTCGCCGCGCTCAGGCGCGCGATGGCCGCACGCGCCGCGGCCAGCTGGGCCGCCGCGTCACCCATCCGGTAGGCGGCGCTGACCTCGAACAGCGCTCGCGCGGCCAGCACCGCGGGCAGCTCGGCGGCGAGCTCGCCGAGCCGGGCTTCGTGCTCGCGCCCCTGGGCGATCGCGTGCGTGAGCCGCACCGTCCACTCCGGAACGCGCACGCCGTAGAGGTCGTAGTCCCACAGCGTGTTCACATGATCGATGTACTCGACGGTCACCAGCAATGCCTGCAGGGCCAGCTCCACGTCCTCCGGTACCGCCGTCGCCACCGCGTGCGCAAGGTCGGCGGCGCAGCCGAGTTTGTTGCGATCGTGTTTCTGTGGATACAGCTCGCCCATCGCCTGCAGCGCCGCGGCGGGGTCGGCCGGCACCGGGCAGGGATACGCGGCCTCGGCGGCGGACTGCTCGTTGCGCGACTGCGCGCCGGCCGGCGGGGCGAACACCGGCAGCAGTGCGGCCAGCACCAGCAGTCTTCCTGCTCCAGACACTTTCTCGGGCATCGGACTCACCTCGGGAGTGACGAACCGGAATGGGCAACGACTGGCAGCCCGGAGGGCACCGCCGGGGGCACCGCTGGCGCCATCGACTCGTCGGTCAGCGTGCCGAGGAAGGCGACCAGGGCAGCGACGTCCGCATCCGACAGCATTGGGCGCGACATTGGAATGTGCCAGTGTATCTGCAATGCCTGTCCGGCCGGCACCGCATGTCCGCGCGCATCGTTGTAGAAGCGGACCACCGCGTCCAGGTCCTTGAACTGTCCGGCCTGGAAGTACGGCGCCGTCCGGGCCACGTTGCGCAGGGTCGGCACGCGGAACGCGCCGCGCAGGGCCGGGTCCGGATCGAGGGCGCCAGCGCCGGCGTCATAGGGCAGGCCCGGGACGGGCGGTGCGCCGATGACCGCCATCTCGCTGTCGGTGAACAGCGGCGGGATGTGGCACTGCGAGCAGCGCGCGACGAAGCCGCGGAAGACATTCAGGCCATCCAGTTCCTGCGCATCGAGGGCCTTGGCATCGCCATGCGCGTAGCGATCGTAACGGCTGTTGAACGACACCAGGCTCGACTGGAACGCGGCCAGCGCGCGCACCACCTCCGCCACCGTGATCGGCGCCGCGGCATCGCGGGCAAAGGCTGCTGCGAACAGGCTCCGGTAGGCTGGAATCGTATTGAGGTCCGCTTCGAGCTGCTCCGGGGAATTGCCCATCTCGTCGGCCGCGAACAGCGGCCCGCGGGCCTGCTCCTCGAGGCTCGCGGCGCGGCCATCCCAGAACAGCCGCCGCAGGAAGCCCACGTTCCAGAGCGTCGGCGCGCCCCGAGAGAGTGCCGCCCCACCGCTCCGCGCCGGCCCCACGCCGGCGCCCGCGAGACCCATGCTGCGGCCACGACCATCGGCGTAGCCCAGGTCGGGATGATGGCAGTGCGCGCAGGAGGTCCGCCGGTCGGCCGCCAGCAGCGGATCGAAGAACAGGTAGCGGCCGAGGTCGATCAGCTGCGGCCGCGCCGCGCCCCGGATCGCAGGCAGTGCAGCCCGCAGGCCGCCGTGATCGACACTGCCGCCGTAGATCTCGTAGAAACTGCGAAAGGCACAGGTACCGCCGGCCAGCTCTTCGAAGCCGGGCGGGCAGGCATCGTCAAGGCGCCACTCCTGCCCCGGCGCGGCCGCCCCCGAGCCGACGCAGAAGATGAGCGCGAGGACCGCGCCGAGGCCTTGTGCAGCGAACCGTTGAGGTGCTCCGCTCACTGCAGGGTTCCGATGTAGGCGACGACGTCGTGCAGCGCCCCGGCGTCGGGCAGCGCGAGCGCCAGCGTGCGCATCTGCGCGCCCGGGACATCGCCATCGACGGCGCCGCGCCAGCCGGCCCGGAACGCCTCGAGCTGGGAGAGCAGGTACCAGTCCTCGCGGCCACGCAGGGCCGGCGCTCCGAGCGGCTCCGAACCCTGGCCGGCGGCACCATGGCAGGCGGCACAGGTTTCGTAGAGCTGGCGTCCTCGGGCCGGATCGCCGCCGGGGCCCGGCTGAGCCGGTTGCGGCGCAAGGGTCGCGAGCCAGGCACCGAGATCCTCGATCACCGGCTCCTCCGCCACGGCCGCGGCCATCAGGCGCATCTGCTGGCCGCGCTGGTCCGCGGGATGCGCTCCGCGGCGCCCTTCCCGGAAAGCCTCGAGCTGCCGGCGCAGGTACCACGGTTCGATGCCGGCAATGCGCGGGGCACCGAACTCCCGCGCGCCCTCTGCCTGGACGCCATGACAGGCCTCGCAGAGGCCGAAGTTCCCGCGGCCTGCCGCCGCATCACCGGCAGCACCGGCCGGAGTCGCGGCGAGCCCCGCCAGCAGCAGCGCGAGCGCACGCATGTTCGATCCCTAACTCGAAACTATTCGAATTTGCCGCGCATGCTACACGGCCGTCGCGGCCGCGGTCAAACCCGGGTGATGCCGCTGGACCACGGGCCGTCCGGCGCGCTACCTTCGTGCGCATGCCAGCGACGAAAACCCGGGGACCCCAGCGGCGCGGCGAGCTGCGGCGCGCGCAGCTGCTCGACGCGGCCTGCGCGCTGCTTGCGACCCAGGACCTGCGGCAGGTGTCGATCGAGGACGTGGCCCGCCGCGCCGGCATCCCGGTCGCCTCGGCCTACCACTTCTATCCGGACCGGATCGCACTGTTCACCGCTGCGGCGCGCCGCCATGGCGAGGAGGTCGCGGCGCTGCTGACCCGCCCGATCCCGGCGCGGCAGGTGCGTTCCTGGGAGGACCTCATCGCCATCCAGCTCCGGCGCGTGAGCCGCTTCTATCGCCACAACCCCGCCGCGCAGCGGCTGCTGATCGATCCGCGCGCGCCGCCGGAGGTCAAGCTTGCGGACCGGGTCCACGACCGGTCCCTGAGCGCGATCATCGAGGCCAGCTTTGCCCGCCACTTCGAACTGCCGCGCATCGCCGGTCGGGCACAGGTCTTCTTCCACGCGGTCGAGATCGTGGACCTGATGCTGCTGCTCTCGGTCATGCAGGCGGGGCGCATCACGCCGCAGATGCGGCGCCACGCCTGGATCGCCTGCTGCGCCTACCTGCGCGCCTTCCTCGGGCCCACTTTGCCACGCCGCCAACCATGATACGGAACAGTTGCCCCGTCTTGCGGTCCGCTGCCTGCCTGCGCTAGTATCGCCCGCGACAGGAGGAGACCCGATGCGCTTCTCGATCATTGCCGGCCCGCGACAGCGCGCCGACCTCGGCCAGTCCGCCGCCGATGCCTGGTGGAACTACGTCAACGATGCCCTGCTGGCCGAGAAGCTCGGCTACGACTCGGTATTCTTCGGCGAGCATCACTTCTGCTTCGCCTCCGGCAACTCCTCGCCGCTGACCCTGCTGGCCTGGGTCGCCGCGCGTACCGAGCGCCTGCGGGTCGGCACCTCGGTGATCTGCGCGCCGTTCCACAACCCGCTGCGCCTCGCCGAGAACATCGCCGCGGTCGACATCGCCTCGAAGGGTCGTTTCGATTTCGGCGTCGGCGTCGGCTCGCAGTACGAGGAGTTCGAGACCTTCGGCATTCCGCCGGGCGAGCGCTTCGGTCGCACCTGGGAGCTGATCGATATCGTTGAGAAGTGCCTGCACGGCGGCGAGGAAGTGTTCTCGCACGAGGGCAAGTACTTCAGGTTCCCGAACGTGCGCTGGATCATGCAGCCGGTGCAGCAGCGGATCCCGATCTTCTGGGGCGGCTTCGGCCCGCAGGGTGTGCAGCGCGCCGGCGAGCGCGGCTATCACCTGATTGCGCCGGACGTGACCGGGACCTACGAGCGCGTGATGCGCGCGCACGGCCGGCGGCCCGAGGACCACTACATCGGCTTCGTCCACATCGTGAGCATTGGCGCCACGCAGCAACAGGCCTTCGACGCGATCGCCGGACCGGCGGTGTGGCTCAACAACATCTACGGCCTGCGCCGCAATCTCGACGGCAGCTGGCCGCCGGAAACGAAGCGCCTGACCGTGGACGGGCTGCGCCAGCGCTACGAGTCGAACACGCTCGGCCGCGAGGAGCACCTCTTCCTGCCGGTCGCCGGCACCGTGGAACAGGTCATCGAGCATTTCCTGCCGATCGTGCGCGGCGAGCGCGGCCTGGTCACGCATATCGGCATCGAGGTACGCACCCCGGGCACGAAGACCGAGGACGTCGAGCGCACGATGACCCTGTTCGCGCGCGAAGTGATGCCGGTGCTGAAGGCCGAGGCACAGAAGCAGCGGCAGAAAGCCGGATAGTCCGCCAGCCCGGGCCGGATGGCCGGCGATTCAGCGGTGAAACACCGGCGACAGCTCCTGCACCGCGGCGATCAGCGCGCCAAGGTGCTCCGGATCGATGTCGGGCTGGATGCCGTGGCCCAGGTTGAACACATGCCCCGGGCCGCGACCATAGCTCTGGAGCACGCGTAGAACCTCCGCCCGGATCACGGCCGGCTGGGCGCGCAGCACCCCTGGATCGAGGTTGCCCTGCAACGCGACCCGTCCTCCGGTCAGCTGCCGGGCGGTCGCGAGATCGGTCGTCCAGTCGACGCCCAGCGCATCGGCCCCGGAACCAGCCATCGCTTCGAGCCAGGCCCCGCCGCCCTTGGTGAACAGGATCACCGGCACGCGCGCGCCCTCGCGCTCGCGCACCAGTCCCGCGACGATGCGCTGCATGTAGGCCAGCGAGAACTCACGGTACGCGGCCGGAGTGAGCGCGCCGCCCCAGGTGTCGAAGAGCATCAGGGCCTGGGCACCGGCGGCCGATTGTGCATTCAGGTACAGCGTGGTCGCCTGCACCAGCTTGTCGAGCAGCGCGTGCAGCGTGGCCGGCTCGGCGTACAACAGCCGCTTGATGCGGGTGAAGTCGCGGCTCGAACCGCCTTCCACGAGGTAGGTTGCGACGGTCCACGGCGAACCGGCGAAACCGATCAGCGGCACCCGGCCGGCGAGTTCGCGCCGGATCAGGCCCACCGCATCGACCACGTAGCGCAGTTCCCGGCCCGGGTCCGGCACCGGCAGCGCGGCGACGTCGGCCGCGCTCTGCACCGGCCGCGCAATGCGCGGCCCCTCGCCGGTCTCGAAGCTCAGCCCGACGCCCATCGCGTGCGGGATGGTCAGGATGTCGGAGAACAGGATCGCGGCATCCAGCGGGAAGCGCGCGAGCGGCTGCAGCGTGACCTCGCAGGCGAGCTCCGGCGTCGTGCACAGCGCCAGGAAACTGCCCGCACGCGCGCGGGACGCGCGGTACTCGGGCAGGTAGCGGCCAGCCTGGCGCATGATCCACACCGGTGTGCGGTCCACCGGCTGGCGCAGCAGTGCGCGCAGCAACCGGTCGTTGGCGAGGGGCGCGGCCATCAGCCGGGGAAGATCCGCGCGATCGAGGACTGGATCGCCTCGGCCGCGGCCCGCGGATCGGCCGCGTCGCGGATCGGCCGGCCGACGACGATGTAGTCGGCACCGTTGGCAAAGGCGTCCTCGACACTGACCACGCGCTTCTGGTCGTCCACCGGGCGATTGTCCACGGGGCGGATGCCCGGCGTGACGACGATCAGCCGGTCGTCGACCCCTTCGCGCAACAGCCTGGCCTCGAGCCCGGAGGAGATGACGCCGGCGCAGCCGGCCGCGAGTGCGCGCCGCGCGCGCGACAGCACCAGGCGCGGGACGTCGCAGTCGAAGCCGAGGTCGTCGAGGTCGCCACGATCGAGGCTGGTCAGCACGGTCACGGCCAGGATGCCGATGTCACCGGCGGCGCCGACGGCGGCCTCCATGATCGCCTGGTTGCCGTGCACGGTCGCGAAGGTGACCCCGCGTCGCTGCAGGTTGCGCACGGCCGCGGCGACCGTGGCCGGGACGTCGAAGAACTTGAGGTCCACGAATACGCGCTTGCCGCGTCCGACCAGCCAGTCCAGCAGCTCGAAGTACCCGCCCGCCATGAACAGCTCGAGGCCGAGCTTGTAGAAATGAACGGAATCACCCAGCACGTCGCTGAGCCGCCGCGCGGCATCGGCGTCGGCCACGTCCATGGCGAAGATCAGGCGCTCACGCGCCGGGATGATGGCTCTGGCCACGTTCTGACTCCCGGGGAACAGGCCCGCCATGCTAACAGGCGGCGCGGTCCCCGTTCAGCCGGGCGAACTCGAGGATCGCGAAGCGGTCGGTCATGCCGGCCACGTAGTCGGCCACCGCGCGCGCGCGCCCGGCCCTGCCGGCATCGGCCTCCAGCGCCCGGGCCAGGTCGCCGTGCTCCGCCGGCATCAGCCCGGGATCCTGCAGGAACGCCGTGAACAGCCCGGAGAGCGCCTGCGCCGCGCCGAGGCGGGTCGCCTGCAGGTGCTCGTGGTGATAGAGCCGGGCGCGCAGGAATTCCTTGAGCTCGCGGTGCAGCGGCGCGGTCGCCGGCGAGAACCCGACCACCGGCCGGTCCAGTTCCCGCACCGCGTCGATGGAGGCCGGCTGCAGCTCGGCCAGCCGGCGCGCGGTCTCCTCGATCAGGTCGGTCACGACGTCGCCGATCATGCGCCGCACGATCTCGCCGACCTGGCGCCGGCCGCCGAGGTCCGGATAGCGGGCCCGGACCGCATCATGATGGCGGGCAAACAGCGCGACGCCGCGCAGTTCCTCGATGGTCACCAGGCCGGACCGCAGGCCGTCGTCGAGATCATGGTGGCTGTAGGCGATCGCATCGGCCAGGTCCGCGAGCTGCGCCTCGAGCCCCGGTTGCCGGTGCTCGATGAAGCGGCGTCCGATCTCGCCGAGCCGGCGCGCATTCGCCGGCGAACAGTGCTTCAGGATGCCCTCGCGGGTCTCGAAGCAGAGGTTGAGGCCGCGGAACTCCGCGTAGCGATCCTCGAGTTCATCGACCACCCGCAGGGACTGCAGGTTGTGCTCGAACCCGCCGAACTCCCGCATGCACTCGTCGAGTACGTCCTGGCCGACGTGACCGAACGGCGTGTGGCCGAGATCGTGCGCGAGGCAGATCGCCTCGGTCAGCGGTTCGGACAAAGCCAGCGCAACGGCGACCGAGCGGGCGATCTGCGCCACCTCGAGCGAGTGCGTGAGCCGCGTGCGGTACATGTCGCCTTCGTGATTGACGAACACCTGGGTCTTGTACACCAGGCGCCGGAACGCACTCGCATGCACGATGCGATCGCGGTCCCGCTGGAACTGGCTGCGGTAGCCGGCCGGCGGTTCCGGATAGCGGCGTCCGCGCGACGTGGCCTCGAGCGCCGCCCAGCGGGCCAGCCCGGCATCCGGATCGCGCCGCGCAATCACGGCTCGCCAGTCCCGGTTTCTTCCGCGAGCAGCGATGCAAGCGCCGCGGCCGGATAATCGGTCGTGCACACCGCGCGGCCGATGGCCACCGGCAGCACCAGCCGCAGCTGTCCGGCGCGGACCTTCTTGTCCATGCCCATCAGCGCGAGCATCCGCGTCGCCCCCAGTGGCGGCGCCGCGACCGGCAGGCCGGCGCGCTCGAGCAGCGCGCGGACGCGCTCCGCCGCGGTGTGGTCGAGATGACCGCAACGCGCGGCGAAACGCGTGGCCAGCACGAGGCCGGCGGCGACCGCCTCGCCGTGCAGCCACTGCCCGTGCCCGAGGCCGGTCTCGATCGCGTGGCCGAAGGTGTGGCCGAGGTTCAGCAGGGCCCGTTCGCCCTGCTCGCGCTCATCGGCGGCGACGATATCCGCCTTGATCTGGCAGGCGCGACGGATCGCCTCGCCCAGTGCCGCCGGCTCGCGGGCCAGCAACTCGCCGAGATGTTCCTCGAGCCAGGCGAAGAACGCGGCATCGCCGACCAGCGCCGCCTTGATGACCTCGGCAAGACCGGCCCGCAGCTCGCGCTCCGGCAACGACCCGAGCGTGTCGGTATCGATGATGACGGCCACCGGCTGGTGGAAGGCGCCGATCAGGTTCTTGCCGCCCGGGTGGTTGACCCCGGTCTTGCCGCCGACCGAGGAATCCACCTGCGCGAGCAGCGTGGTCGGCAGCTGGACGAAATCCACGCCGCGCTGGTAACAGGCGGCGGCAAAGCCGGCGATGTCGCCGATGACACCGCCGCCGAGCGCCAGGATCCGGCAATCGCGGTTGTAGCGGCCGGCGACCAGCGCGTCGAACACCCGGCCGAGGGTCGCCAGCGTCTTGTACTGCTCGCCGTCCGGCAGCAGGCATTCGCCGCAGCGGTGCCCGGCCAGTGCGGTGCGCAGCCGCGGCAGCCACAGCGGCGCGACGGTCTCGTTGCTGACCACCAGCAGGTCGGCGCCGGCCGCATAGGTGGCAAGCAGCGCCGCATCGCCGAGCAGGCCGGCACCGATCAGGATCGGGTAGCCACGCTCCCCGAGCCTCAGGTCGATGCGGTGCACGACCCGAGTCTCGCTTCGAGGTCGGCGGCCACCGCCTCCTGGCGGCGGCCATCCGTGGCTACCGTGATCGCGGCGATCGAGCGATACAGCGGCTCGCGCACACGCAGCAGGGCCTCGAGCGTCGCGCGCGGATCCCCGCTCGCGAGCAGCGGCCGGTGCCGGCTGCCGCGCGTACGCCGCAGCTGCTGCCCGACCGATGCCTCGAGGTAGACGACCGTGCCACGCGTGGCCAGCCGCTCGCGGTTCTCGGGCAGCAGGATCGCGCCGCCGCCGGTGGCCAGCACGATGCCCGGGCGCCGGGTCAGCTCGTCGATGACCTCGCACTCGCGGGCCCGGAAACCGGCCTCGCCCTCGCGCTCGAAGATATAGGGGATGTCGACCCCGGTGCGGGCCTCGATCTCCGCATCACTGTCGTGGAAACCCAGCCCGAGCCGGCGCGCGAGGCGCCGCCCGACCGCGGTCTTGCCAGAGCCCATCGGTCCCACCAGGAAAATGCTCCGGAACAATGGCGGATCACCCGGGCCACCGTGCCCCGTCACCGAGCCGCTTTCAGTCCGCGCGCATACCCTCGCGCAGGATCTTCGGCGTCACGAAGATCAGCAGTTCGTCGCGATTGTTGACCTTGTTGCGGGACTTGAACAGGTTGCCGACCACCGGCACGTCGCCGAGGCCCGGCACCTTCTTGACCGACTCGCGCCGTTCCGCCTCCATGATGCCGCCGAGCACGACCGTCTGGCCGTCCTTGACCAGCACCTGGGTCTGGATGTTGCGCGTATCGATGGAAGGCACGAAACCGCCGGTTGCGCTCGGCACCAGCTGGCCGACGCTGTCCTTGGTGACCGTCAGGTCGAGGATCACGCGGTCATCCGGCGTGATCTGCGGCGTCACCTTCAGCGACAGCACCGCCTTCTTGAAGCGCGTCGTGGTCGCGCCGCTCGAGGCGGACTCCTGGTACGGGATCTCGACACCCTGTTCGATGATCGCCTCGCGCTGGTTCGCGGTGATCACGCGCGGCGTGGACTTGATCTCGCCACGGCCCTCGTTCTGCGCGGCCGACAGCTCGAGATCGATCAGGTAGTCGTCGTAGTCGAGGATCGACAGCGCGATGCGCCCGGCCGGACTGGCGACCGGCATGTTGACGTTGTAGCGGTCGAAGTTGCCGAACGGCACCTTCACCGGGAACGGATTGCCGTTCGTGGCCAGGTTGTCGAGCGCCGAGCCCACGATCGAATCGGTCGACTGGGCGCTGCCGCTGACCGCCAGCAGGTCCTTGACGTCGTCCGAGATCCGCGTGAAGCCGGCGCGCACGCCGAGGTCGCGGCTGAAGTCGTCGCTGACGATCACGATGCGCGACTCGATCAGCACCTGCCGCACCGGGATGTCGAGGGTCGCGACCAGGTTGCGAATCGCGGTGATCTGCTCGGCGGTGTCCTGCACCAGCAGTGTGTTGGTACGGTCGTCCACGGTGACGTTGCCACGGGCCGACAGCAGCGAGCCGCCCCCGGCGGAACGCACCAGCCGGGCGATCTCCGAGGCCTTCGCGTAGTTGACGGTCAGGAACTCGGTGCGCAGCGGCGCCAGGTCCTGGATGTCCTTCTGCGCGGCCAGCTCGGCCTTCTCGCGGGCCGCGATCTCGGCCTGCGGCGCCACCATGATCACGTTGTCCTTGCGGCGCTGGTCGAGGCCCTTGGTCTTCAGCACCAGGTCGAGGGCCTGGTCCCAGGGCACGTTCTGCAGGCGCAGCGTGACCCGCCCCTTGACCGAGTCCGAGACCACGATGTTCTGGCCACTGGTATCGGCCAGCAGCTGCAGCACGGCGCGCACGTCGATGTCCTGGAAATTCAGGGTCAGCCGTTCGCCGGTGTACTCGCGGTCGCGCTCCAGCACCGCCGTCGCCTTCGGCCGCGGCTTGACCTCGATGACGTACTGGTTGTCAGCCTGGTAGGCGAGCTGCTCGAAATCGCCGGTGGCGGTGACCACGATGCGGGCCCCACCGCTGGCGCGCAGGGCATCGACCGTCGTGACCGGCGTCGCGAAGTCCACGACGTCGTAGCGCTTGAGCTGGTCGTCGCCGAGCGCGGCCCCGCTGAAGTCCACGATCACGCGATTGCCTTCCTGGCGCAGGCTGGCCGGCGTCCCCGGATCGGAGAGCTGCACGACCACCCGCCCGGCGCCTTCCGCGGAGCGCCGGAAGTCCACGCTGGCGATACGCCGCCCGCTGCTGTCCACGGGTTCCGCGGCCATGGCGACCGGCATCGCGGCGGCCACCGCCGCGGGCGCGGCCTGCCCGAGCGTCACCAGGACCGCATCGCCGTCGGACTCGGCGGTGTAGGGCACCAGGGCATCGAGATTGAACACGACGCGCGTGCGACCCGCTGACTCGGCGGCGACGATCGTGTCGACGCCGGCGGCATTGACGTCGATGCGGCGATCCTCGAGCGCCAGCACGACGCCCGGCAGGTCGACCGACAGCCGCGCGGGCCGGTCGATAGTGAAGGTCATTGGCTGTGGCGCCGGCCCGTCGGTGCGCAGCCGGACCTGCAGGGACTGCCCCTGCATGGGCAGCACCTCCACCGCGGTCAGCCGGACCGCGTCCTGCGCCTGCGCGAGGGCCGACCACGCGATCACCAGCGTCGCCAGTACGCCGCCCCATGCCCCGGCGCGGCTCCGCGCCCCGCCACTGTGTCCAGTCATCGTCCGGTTATTGCCGACCATCAGTCGTTCTCCCAGAAATCAGTCGCCGAGCGCGAGCGCCGCGCCGCGTTCGAGGTAGCCGCCGAGCCCGTCCGGCACGATTTCGACCAGCGCAATGCGCGCCTCGCCGATCGACATCACCCGGCCATCGTTCTGCCCCAGGTGATTACCCGGCAGCACGCGATGGATCATCATGTCGCGCGTCTGCACGAGTCCATAAGTGGCACCGCCGATGCGCAGCGTGCCGACCATCTTCAGCGTATCGAGCGGAAACTGCTCCAGATACTCGCGCGGCCGCTGCACGTCCGGCCGCGGGCCCGACGGGTTCTCGCCCGCCAGGCTCTGCAGGAACGGTGAGCGCCGGTCAGCCATCTGGTACTCGTGGCTCACGTAGGGCGTGACCTCGGGCAGCGGCTGGATGCGACCACCCGGGCGTTGCTTCGCGCGCGCGATCTCCTCACGCAGGTCGTCGAGGCCGCCCGAGCAGCCGCCGAACAGCAACGCCCCGGCCAGCGCCGCGACGATGGGCCCATGCTTGCGCGCCTGGTTCATGTCGGTTTCCGCTTCGTTTTCGTGGACTTCTTGCGGTTGTCGGGTGCTGCGGCCGCGAGTTCCGCCTCATCCAGGTAGCGATAGGTCTTGGCCGTCAGGTTCAGCGTCAAGAGGTCGCTCGGGGCCGGCGCCCGGTCACGGCGCGTGGCGTTGGCGCGCACGCCGCTGCGGGTGATCTCGATGTCGTGCAGCGTCACGATGCGGGGCAGCGCCGCGATGCCGCTGACGAACTGGCCGAACTCATGATAGCCACCGGTCAGCTGCATCTTGATCGGCAGCTCCGCGTAGAAGTCCTTCTTCGACTCGCTGCCGGGCTGGAACAGCCGTTCCTGCAGGCCCGCGGCCAGCCCGGCCTGCGAGATGTCCACGAGCAGGTTCGGCACCTCGGTGCGACCGGGCAGCTGGCGCAGCATCGCGCCGAAGGTCCGCTCAATCTCCGCGAGCTGCTCGCGATAGGCCTCGAGGTTGGCCGCCTTGCGCTGCTTCTGGTCGAAGGTCTGCCACAGTGACTTCTGCTCGGCCTCGGCCTGACGCAGGCCTGGCAGGTTGCCCTGGTCACTGACCACGAAATACCAGACCAGCAGCGAGGTCACCAGCACGAAGGTCAGGCCGACGCCGAGCGCACGGAACAACACCGGCCAGCGGCCGATCTCCCGGAAATCCAGCTGCCGCAGCTGTTCGAGGAAATTCATTTCCTGGCCTCCCTGGTGCCGGCCGGGGACTTCGCCGGCTCGGCCTCCGCTTCGGCGGCTCCGCGCAGCTGGGCAAACAGCGTGAACTGAGCGCCCGGCCCCGCGTCACGCCCGGTCTGGATCACCTTGAGGTCCGGGGCGGCGAGCGTCTCGGAGGCATCGATATTGCGCATCAAGGAAGAGACGCGCGTGCTCGACTGCGCGACGCCGTTGAACTCGAGCTTGCGCCCGGACTGCTTGACCGAGGTCAGGTACAGCCCCTCGGGCAGCTGCGCGACCATTTCGTCGAACAGCCGCACGACCTCCGGCCGGCTCTGCTGCAGGCGGTCGATGACCTCCATGCGGGCGATCATGCGCGCCTTGCGTTCCTCGAGCTGGACGATCTCCTCGATCGCCTTGTCGAGTTCGGCAATCTCCGTCTTCAGCAGTTCGTTGCGCCGCTGCTGACGGTCGATCATCGAGCTGATCAGCAGGTGCGTGAGCAGCGCGACCACCGCGGCCAGCGCGACCGCCGCGCCGAGGCCGATCAGGAATTCCTTCTGGCGCCGCTGGCGGAGCGCTTGCCGCCAGGGCAGCAGGTTAATACTTGGCATCTTCGTCGAAGCTCCGCAGTGCGAGGCCACAGGCCGTCAGCAGCGCGGTCGAGTCCCGCCCGACGCCGAGTGCCTTGGCCTTCGAGGAAATCTTCATCTGGCCGAGCGGATCACCACGTTCGGCCGGGATGCCCACCCGACTGGCGATCACGTCCGCCACGCCGGGTATGTTGGCACAACCACCGCAGACGATGATCTGCTCCGGCTGGCTGCGACCGGTGCCCGAGGCCAGGTAGAACTGCAGCGAGCGGCTCACCTGCTGGGTCATGTCGTCGATGAACGGGTCGAGCACCTCGGGCTGGTAGTTCGAGGGCAGCCCGCCTTCCTTCTTGGCGCGGCCGGCCTCTTCCATGGACAGGCCGTAGGTGCGCATGATCTCCTCGGTCAGCTGCTGGCCGCCGAAGGCAAAATCGCGCGTGTAGACGACGACCAGGTCGCGCAGCACGCTGAACGTCGTCGTGCTGGCGCCGAAGTCCACGACCGCGATCGTCCGATCGATGCCGCCGTCCGGCATCTGGTGCGTCAGCAGCCGGCAGGCGTTCTCGAGCGCGAAGGCCTCGACGTCAACCAGCTTTACCGTGAGGCCCGCTGCGGTGACCGCCGCGACGCGCTGCTCGACGTTCTCCGAGCGCGAGGCCACCAGCAGCACGTCGCGCATCTCCGGGTCTTTTTCCGACGGCCCCAGGATCTGGAAGTCATAGCTGACCTCCTCCATCGGGAACGGGATGTACTGGTCGGCCTGCATCTCGATCTGCTGCTCGAGCTCGCTATCCGACAGGCTGCGCGGCATCTGGATGGCCTTGGTGATCGCCGCGTCGCCGCTGATCGCCACCGCGCACTCGGTTGACCTGACGCCGGAGCGCTTGACCGCCCGGCGCACCGCCTCGCCGACCGCCGTGGCATCGACGATGGCCTTCTCATTGATCGCATTGTGCGGGGTCGGCTCGGCCGCGTAGGCCTCGACGCGATACTGCCCGCCCGCCGACGACAATTCGATCAGTTTGATCGATGAAGTCGTGATATCGAGCCCGATCAGCGGTCGATACCGCGATCCCAGCGAGAACTTTGGCAGCTTGAGCACGGAAATTTCCTTTGCAGGTCAGGCTTCTGCGCCGCCTATGCGCTGCTTCGGGTCAACTTTGTCGGCCAACTATATAGCAAGCAATTGTCAAATTGAACGTGACCCGGATCCCAGAACACCAGCTTGGCCCTCTCCACCCCCCCGGGGCGACCCTCCCAGGCCGTCGCCGATGCTGCCTGCAAGGCCGATTCCCGACCGTGTGCGGCGTCACGATCCGCACTTTCCGGGTCCGCCGGCCGGCCGTTCGCCCACCGGCCCGGCCGACTATGCATAATTGCCGGACCCGAGACAACCGCGCCCCCCGCCGGCCCGAGACGTGCAACCCCGCCTGACCCGCAGCCTGTCCCTCGCCGCCACGGTGGTCGTCACGCTCGCCGGCCTGCTGGGGCTCGCGCTGCTGGCGACCTTCTACTACCTGAAGCCGACGCTCCCCGACGTCGCGCAGCTGCGCGACATCCGGCTGCAGGTGCCGCTGCGGGTCTACAGCCGCGACGGCCTGCTGCTGGCCCAGATCGGCGAGCAGCGCCGGGTTCCGGTCCGCTGGGAGCAGATACCTCCGGTCGTCGTGCAGGCGGTGCTCGCCGCCGAGGACGACCGCTTTTTCGAACACCCCGGGGTCGACTGGCAGGGGGTCGCACGCGCGGCCGTGGTCGCGGCAACGACGCTCGAGGTCTCGCAGGGTGGCAGCACGCTGACCCAGCAGCTGGTCCGTACCGTGCTGATCACGCGGGAAAAACAGCTGCGGCGCAAGCTGCGCGAGGTCTTCCTGTCGCTGGCGCTCGAGGACGAGCTCGACAAGCAGGAGATCTTCACGCTGTTCGTCAACAGCCAGTTCCTCGGCCAGCGCTCCTACGGCTTCGCCGCCGCGGCCGAGACCTATTTTGGCAAGCCGCTCGGGGCCCTCGAGGTCGCCGAGGCGGCGCTGCTGGCTGGCATCCTGCAGGCCCCGTCACGGCAGAACCCGGTGGCCAGTCCGCGCCTGGCCGGGGAGCGGCGGGCCTACGTGCTGCGGCGCATGCGCGAGCTCGGTTACCTGGACGAGGCCGGCTACCGGGTGGCACTGCAGGCACCGGTACCCCATGAAGTGCACGGGCCGCGCATCGAGTTCGACGCGCCCTATGTCGCCGAGCTCGTGCGCGCCGCGCTGTTCGAGGAATTCGGCCAGCGCCTCTACAGCGATGGCTTCCAGGTCTTCACGACCGTCGACAGCCGGCTGCAGCGGGCCGCGGACATTGCCCTGCGCAGTGCCCTGCTCGAGTACGACCGGCGCCACGGCTACCGGGGGCATGCGGGCCGGCTGGCGCGCCCGATTCCGGACCAGGGCGCCCCCGCAGCCGGACTGGAGCGCTTTCCGGTGGTCGGCGGCCTGCAGCCAGCGGTGATCATGGCCGTCGATCCCACCGCAGCCCGGGCAGTGACCCGTGACCAGCGGATCTTCCGGCTGCCGGCGGAGAGCCTGCGCTGGGCGCGTCCGGTCCGGCCCGATGGAGGCCTGGGCCCGGCGCCCCGCATTCCGGCCGACCTGCTGGCCCGGGGCGATGTGGTGTACCTGCTGCCGGATGGCCCCGACACGGCGCTGCTGGCGCAGGTACCGGAGGTCCAGGGCGCCTTCGTGGCGCTCGACCCGCACGATGGCGCGATCGTGGCCCTGTCCGGGGGCTTCGACTTCCGGGCCTCCAAGTTCAACCGCGTGACCCAGGCGCGACGCCAGCCGGGCTCGTCGTTCAAGCCTTTCGTGTACTCGGCCGCCCTGGAGAACGGCTTCACCCCCGCCTCAGTCGTGCTCGACGCGCCGATCGTCTACGAGGCACGCGTCGATGCGACCGGCACCGAGGTCCAGCGGGAATGGCGGCCCATGAACGATTCCCGCCGCTTCTACGGGCCGACCCGCCTGCGCGATGCGCTGGCCCGCTCGCGCAACCTGGTCACCATCCGCATCATGCGTGAGCTCGGCGTCGGTTATGCCCACGACTACGTGCAGCGCTTCGGCCTGCCCGGGCAGCACATCCCGCGCGACCTGAGCGCCGCGCTCGGTACCGCCCAGCTGACCCCGCTGGAGATGGCGGCCGGATTCGCCGTGTTTGCGAACGGCGGATCGCGGGTGCCGCCCTGGTTCATCGAGCGCATCACCGACGCCACGGGCCGCGTGGTCCGCCAGGCCGAGCCGCCCGTGGCCTGCGTGGATTGCCGCGCGGGCGCAGCGCCCGGCGCCGGCACGCTGGTGCCCGTCGCAACCGGTGACGGCTCCGGGATACTCCGGGCCGGCGATGCCGGCGGGGCACTGCCCCCGCCGGACGGGGACCGGCAGGCGCCGCGGGCGATCACGGAGGCCAACGCCTGGATCATCAGCGACATGCTCGCCGACGTGATCCGCATCGGCACCGGCCAGCGGGCGCGCGCGCTCGGCCGCACCGACCTCGCCGGCAAGACCGGGACCACCGATGACGGCCGGGACGCCTGGTTCTCCGGGTTCAATGCCGACCTGGTCGCCACCGCCTGGGTCGGCTTCGACCAGGAGCGCCCGCTGGGTCCACAGGAAGAAGGCGCCCGCACGGCGCTGCCCATGTGGATCTACTTCATGCAGGAGGCACTGCGCGGGCGTCCCTCCGCCCGCCCGCTGATGCCCGAAGGCGTGGTCACGCTGCGGATTGCGCCGGAGGGCGGCGATCCGGGCGGGGCCTTCGAGTATTTCCTCGCCGACCACGTGCCCACCGGCCGCGAGGCGGGCGGCGACGCGGAACGCGGCCCGGCGCCGCCGACCCGCTACGAGGAACCGATCTTCTGATGGCCAGGCGCTCCTCCCGGCCGGACCTGCTGCGCCAGGCGCTCGCGCGCGAGGCGGCGCGCCTGATGATCGAGCACGGCATCGAGGACTACGGGCTCGCGAAACGCAAGGCGGCCAGCCGGCTCGGCGTCGCCGATCGCGCCGCCCTGCCGAACAATCTCGAGATCGAGGCGGCGCTCGCCGAGCACCAGCGGCTGTTCGGGCCGGCAGAACATGAGCAGGAGCTCGAGGCGATGCGCCGCGCCGCGCTCGAGGCGATGCGGTTGCTGTGTGGATTCCAGCCGCGCCTCGTCGGCCCGTTGCTGGCCGGAACCGCCACTGCGCACAGCGTCATCACGCTGCACCTGTTCGCCGATACGCCGGAGCGGGTGGCCGTCCTGCTGCTCGATCGCGGCATTCCGTACGAGGTCGCGGAACGGCGCCTGCGCTACCAGCGCGACACCGTCGAGACCTGCCCGGCCATCCGCTTCACGGCCGGTGACTACGAGGTGGACGCCGTCATCTTCCCGCCGGAGGGCATCCGCCAGGCGCCGCTCGGCCCGGTGGACGGACGGCCGATGCGCCGGGCGACGCCCGAGGAGCTGGCGGCACTGGTCGGCGGGCCACCGTCGCAGGCGGCCGCCGGCTGATTCCGGTTCCGGTCAGCGCTGTTCCAGCGGCCGGTAATCGCGCCGGGTCGCACCGAGATAGAGCTGGCGCGGGCGGCCGATCTTCATCGCCGGGTCGGC
>SCUD01000028.1 GCA_004297335.1 Gammaproteobacteria bacterium | reverse complement strand
ATGGGCGGCGTACCGGGGGCGGCGGTAGTGCCGCGGCAACGAACAGCCGCGCATTATAGCAAGCCCGCGACCGGGGGCTGCCTTGGCCGGTCCCGAGGTGTTTATCCTGCGAAAACAGACGATTGCATTGCTGATCCTGGCCCTGCTCGCGGGCCCGGCCGGGTCTGCGGAGCGCGATCCGGAGGGGCAGCTGCGCGAGGTGCGGCAGCGCATCGAGCGCCTGCAGCGCGCGGTACGCCAGGACACCGGACGGCGCGACGCGCTCTCCGCCCAGCTGCGCGACGCGGAGGAGTCGCTCCGCGCCGCCAGCAGCAGCCATGCCGCGGCACGAGCGCGACTGGCCGCGAGCGACCAGCGGCTGGGTGCGCTGCGGATCCAGCGTGAGCAGAGCGAACGGGAGCTCCTGGAGCAGCGGGAGCTCCTGGCCGCGCAGCTGCGGACCGCCTACATGATCGGGCCGCGTGACCAGCTGCGCCTGCTCCTGGGCCAGCAGGATCCGGTGGCCCTGGGCCGGGTGCTCGTCTACTACTCCTACCTGGGCCGCGCCCGGGCGGGGCAGATCGCCGGTATCGAAGTGGCGGTGCTGAAGCTCGACCAGGCGACGGCACAGGAGGCCGCCGAGCGCGACCGGCTCGCGGCGCTCGAAGCGGAGGCCAGCCGGGAACTCGCGGCTCTCGATGCCGCGCGCGCGGGACGCACGCGGGCGCTGCAGGCGATGAATGCGCAGATCCGCAGCAACAGCGACACGATTGCGAAACTGCGCCGTGACGCGGCAGCACTGGAAAAGCTGATCGCGGACCTGCGCCGGGCGCTGCGGGACCTGCCGCCAGCCGGCGGGCAGGCTTTCGCCAAGGTCCGGGGGCGGCTTGCCTGGCCGGTCGCCGGCCGGATCGTGGCGCGCTACGGGCAGTCGCGCGGCGGCGGCCTGCGCTGGAACGGCGTGATGATCGAGGCCGCGCGCGGCAGTGAGATCCGCTCGCTCTATGAGGGACGGGTCGCGTATGCCGACTGGCTGCCGGGCCTCGGTCTGCTGCTGATCATCGATCACGGTGGCTACCTGAGCCTCTATGGCCATAACGACCAGCTCTACAAGGCCGCGGGTGACCGGGTCGAAGGGGGCGAGGTGGTGGCAACCGTCGGGGACAGCGGCGGGCGCAGCCAGCCGGGCCTGTATCTCGAGATCCGTCGCGGTGCCCAGCCGGTGGACCCGGTCCCCTGGTTCCGCCGGTCGAGTCCCTAGGGACGGGTCAATTCCCGCAATCGACTGCGTCCGTTCATGGACGCTGGCGCAGCCAGGCCCACGTAGTCGAGCAGCGTCGGCGCGATGTCGGTGAGGCCCATTCCGGCCACGTTCCTGCGGCCTGGTGCACCGTGCGGCACGCGCAGCAGCAAGAGCGAGTGCATCACGTGTTCCCCGGAGCGGGCGGCGCTGGATTCACCGCGGACCGTCCCGAGCGACGGCGAATGAATGGCGGTGACTGGCCTCGAGTTGTCCCACCAGACCATCAGGTCAGGCGCGGCACCCAGTCGAAGTGCATCCGCATGAGCGGCCGAGCGCCAGGCCCTCGCGACGGCACGATGGCCCGCGCCCTCGACCGTCCACTGCGACAGCTCGGCTTCGAGGCTGCCGAGATAGGCGTCATAGGCGTCCGGATCCGGGATGCGACCAGCCTGCTCCCGCCCCGCGAGGTTGACCCGCACGGCGGAGAAGCCATCCGTGGCGGGCAGGGCGAAGGCCGGGGAGCCGCGCCACAGGCGGGCATTCTGCTGGCGCCGGCTGCTGAGCCAGCGCCGCGCCTGCACGGGCAGACAAGCTGCGGCCGCGATGCGCCAGCGCGCCGGCAGCCGGGTAACGGTTGAGCTCCAGATGCGATCCAGCAGGCTGCGGCTGGCTGCGGAGCCTATGGATCCGGACCAGCGTGCGTTGAAGCGCGCCAGCAGCTCCGGAAACAGATGGCAGCCGTTGTAATTCGGGCCCATGCCGTGGGACAGCACCACGGCAAGACCGGCCTGCGGAGGCAGTCGGCTGAGGAACCGCGCCAGGGCGCAGTCGAGATCCTCGTAGATGCGCCGCAGTGCCTGCGGGTCGCCAGCGTCGTGCCACAGGTAATGGCCCGCGCTGTGGCTTTCCGGAAAGACCCCGAAGAAGAAATCCCAGTCGTCCTCGCACAGCGATTCAAGGATCCTGCTGCGCAGCTGAATCGCCTGCGACAGCATCCGGGCGAAATCCCGCGCGCCGGCCCGCGCCCAGGTGTCTTCCACGACGGCGCCGATCGGATACCTCCCGACGCGGCGACTGAGCTCGGCGAGCAGCTGCGGCGGATGGGATCCGGGATGAGGCATCCACTCATGCGAACCCCAGTAGGCCAGCTGCCGGCCACCGAGCGCCGGACTCACGACGGTGAAAGGTACGTCCGCCACGACGATCCGGGCGCCCGCTTCGGCGAGGCCGGTCCAGAAGGGCTGTCCCCGCAGGTCCGACATGCGCCGCGGCCGGACCCGGTATTGCCCGTCGATGAGCCGGGTACCAAACCAGGACTGGTGCTGCGACGGAGCCAGGCCGGTCGTGATCGAGGGCCAGACCATGCCGCTCGAATATTCCGCGGGGAGGTCGAAGCGACACCAGGCGGATTCCCCGAGCAGCTGGCGGAATGCGGGCAGGCGTCCCTCTGCCGACCACTTCAGAACCAGGTCGACGTCCAGGGCATCGAAGCCCAGTACCGCCAGGCGCCGCGGCACGCTCACCTCAGGATCCACCCGTGGATAGGAAGGGGGCAGCGTACACGACTGATCGCGCCGGCTGACCCGGCAAATTGCGGATTACGTCAAAGAACGTACCCGGATTTTCGGCGAGGCTGCGCATCAGGGCCAGCGCCGCGCTGGCTGCAGGCATTGGTACCATGGCGGCGATCGCGCACAGTTTTCCGCAGCATCTGTCGGCGACCAGGCCGAGCCTGGACCCGTACGGGCACCTGCTGCGGATGCTGATGCCGCGTGCCGTCGGCATCGCCTTCTACGATGCGGATGGGAAGCCGATGTGGGTCGCGGATGGCTATGAAGGGCCGGATCCGCTGCCGCTGGTCCGCGCAGCGCTCAGCGATGTGCCGCCGGCCACGACCGCGCGGATCGATGGCTTCAGCCAGGACCACGAGGGCGCTCCGGCCTACGTGTTCCGCCTGCGCGACAGCGATGGCAACGTCATTGCGGTCGCGACCCTGCTGACCCGCGACATCGAGAATCATCCCTATTCCTTTGTGCAGCACCTCGTGCAGCCGGCACTCGAATGCCTGCAACGCGAGCTCGAGGCGCGCAACAGCCTCGGCGAGCTGAGCCGCGACCTGCGCGCGCGTGACGACGACCTCAACCTGCTGCTGCGGATCACGCCCGACGAAGCGGATGGCGCGCCGCAGGGCGATGAACTCGGTACGCTGGTGCAGGCCTGCGTGGACCACCTCGGCTGCGCGCTGGGCGCGCTGGTCGTGCCCGAGCGCAACATCGCGATCTGCCGGGCCCCGGCCGGGCAGAAACCGCAGGTCGAGATCCTGAGCCGGATCCACCGGCACCTGCTGAACTGGGCGCAGCTGCAGCGCCGCAACCTGACCATCAACCGGGTGCGTGCCCGGCCGGTCGAGCTGCCGCCGTTCAAGATCCTGTCGACTCCGATCCGCCACGCCTCGGGGCGGGTCGTGGGCTTCCTGGCGCTGTTCCGGGAGGAGGCGGGCGATGACTTCGAGCCGCGCAGCGAGCAGCTCGTCGAACTGCTCGCGCGCAAGACCACGACCATCCTGCAGAACAACTTCGACGCGCTGACCGCACTGCTGACGCGTCCGGCGTTCGAGACCCAGGTACGGGCCCTGGTCGCCAGTCGCCGGCAGACCGTGCCCGACAGCGTGCTGTATCTGGACGTGGACCGCCTGCACGTCGTCAACGACAACTTCGGCCTGCATGTCGGCGACGAACTGCTGGCGCGGATTGCCGAACTGCTGCGGCGCAAGCCACGCCCCGGCGCGCTGGTGGCGCGCATCGCCGGGGACCGGTTCGGCGTGTTCCTGCCGGACTGCACCCTGGACTTCGCGCAGCAGATCGCCGACATGATCCGGCGCCAGTGCGCCGAGCTGTCGGGCTCGCGCGGCGACGGCATGATGCAGGTGTCGGTCAGTATCGGCGTCGCCGAGCTGCCGGACACGCAGAATCCGCTGGCGCACGGACTGGCGAACGCGGAGATCGCCTGCAAGGCGGCCAAGGACCGTGGCCGCGATCGCGTCGAGCTGTTCCAGGATGCTGACCAGAGCATCATGCGCCGGCACAGCGACGTGCTGGTCGTGAAGCGCCTGCACGAGGCCCTCGAGGAGGACCGCTTCGTGCTGTATGCACAGCCGATCCTGCCGCTGGGGCCGGCCCACACCGAGCCGCGCTTCGAACTGCTGCTGCGCATGCTGGCCCCGGATGGCGAGGTGCTGCCGCCAGAGAAGTTCCTGTCGGCCGCCGAGCGCTACCAGATGCTGCCGGTCATCGATCGCTGGGTCGTCGGCCACGCGCTGGCGGCGCTGCGCCCGCACGCCGGCGTGCTGCGCGGGCGCGGCCTGTCATTCTCGATCAACGTTTCCGGGCCGTCGCTCGCCGCGGAGGATTTCCTCGAGTTCCTCGAGGGCAGCATCCGCAGCTCGGGGCTGCCGCCCGAGGCGCTGTGCTTCGAACTGACGGAGACTGCGGCGGTATCGAATCTCACGCGGGCCGACCGGCTGATGCAGCGGATCCGGCTGCTCGGCTGCAGCTTTGCGCTGGACGACTTCGGCACTGGCCTGAGCTCGCTGGCCTACCTGAAGGCGCTGCCGGTCTCGGTGCTGAAGATCGATGGCAGCTTTGTCCGCGATGCCGGCATCAACCAGCGGACGGAGGCCATGGTGCGCGCGATCGCCCAGCTGGCACACACGATGGGCATGGAGACGGTCGCGGAATACGTCGAGACCGATGAACTCAGGACCCGCATGGCCGGTCTCGGCGTCGACTTCGGCCAGGGCTTCGCGATCGGCCGCCCGGTCCCGCTCGAGGAGGTGCTCGGGGACCTGGCGCTGTACGAGGTCATGGCGGCCCGGTGAACGGAGCACGGCGCGACGAGCACGCCGGCATCCTGCGCAGCGTCGCCCGGGTGGACTGGCTGGTGTTGCTGGTCGTCGCGCTGTACCTGCTGGCCAACCGCAGTCCGCCGCGCGCCCCGCTGCTGCTGCTGGTCGTAACGGCCCTGTTCGCGCTGCTGGTGATCGGCCTGCGCTGGAGTCGTTTCCCGGTGCGCGGTACGGGCCCGCGCATCGCGCTCGGCGCTGCCGGCATGGTCGCGTATATCACCTTCGTCGCGATGCAGACCGGTGGTGCGGCCAGCGCGCTGGTGAACCTCTACCTGCTGCCGATCGTGCTGGTGGCGATGACGCTGGGCCGGCGCGGTGCTATCGTCGCATTCCTGAGCGTCGCCCTCGCCTTCGCGTCGCTGGTGCTCGGTGAGGCCACGCTGCCGTCCACCGGGGAGCTGCTCGCGGGCCTGTTCGGGACCCTCGGGCCGTACGCGCTGGTCGCCTACCTGACCTGGGCGCTCAGCAACTCGATCGCGACGGCCCGGCGCCGGATCGAGGTGATGGCGGAGCGCGACGGGCTTACCGGAGCGTTCAACCTGCGCACCTTCCGGCTGCTGCTGGACCGCGAGCATCGATTGCGCCAGCGCGCCGGCCGGGGCGGTTATGGCATCCTGATGGTGGACATGGAAAACCTGAAGAAGCTGAACGATGAGCACGGGCATCAGGCCGGCAATCTGGCGATCACCACCGTCGCCGCGGCGATCCAGCGCGCCGTCCGCGCCAGCGACATCGTCGCCCGCTACGGCGGCGACGAATTCATCGTGTTCCTGCCGGAATCGATCCCGGAAGTCGCCGAGGGCGTGGCCCAGCGGATCCGAAACAATGCCTATCGCAGCCTGTTTCCGGCGGGCGACCGGTTGCAGCGCATCACGGTCAGCGTCGGCGCCGCGAGCTATCCCCAGGACGGGCCGGGTGCCGACGACGTCGTCACCGCCGCCGAGGCGCGCATGTATCGCGACAAGGACCTGCGCCGGCAAAAGGCCACGGCGGGCACCAGCGGAGCGCCCTGAATGAGCGCCTGCCGCGGCCTCCGGCTGTGGCCCGGCCTGCTGCTGGGCACCTGGCTCGCAGCCGGCAGTGCCGACGCCGCGACCCTGGCGCTGGCCGGCGGCACGATCATCGACGGTACCGGCGGTGCGCCGATCCGGAACGGCGTCGTTCTTATCGACGGCGAGCGCATCACGGCCGTCGGTCCCGCCACGCAGCTGCGGATCCCGCCAGGCGCCGAACTCATCTCCACGGAGGGCATGACGGTGTTGCCGGGGCTCTGGGACCTGCAGGTGCACCTGATGCGCCTCGGCCACGGCGACCGCACGCGCTGGAACTCGACCTACGGGCCGCTCGCGGAACGGGTCGTGATGCCGATCGCCGCGCGCCAGTTGCTCGAAGCCGGCGTCACCAGCGCGCGCGACGTCGGTGCCCCGCTCGAGGCGGCGCTGAACCTGCGCCATCGCACCCGCAACGGCCTGGTCCGCGGGCCAACGCTCTATGTGTCCGGGCCGCAGCTGCGCAAGCAGGTCGCACCGGAAGCGGGAGACTGGCAGTGGGTCGTGGAGGGCGCCCTGGATGCCCGCGCCCGGGTCGCGCGGCTGGCCGAAGCCGGCGTCGACTACCTGTTGCTCGCTGACCTCGACCTGTGGACCGCCGAGGAGCTCAGCGCCGCGGTCGGTGAAGCCCGCACGCGCGGGCTGCCGGTGCACGCCTGGGCCGAGCGCCCCGCGGACGTCATCCGTGGCGTCACGCTCGGCATCGACGGCTTCCTCGGCACCGGCATGGCCGGCCTGCCGGCACTGCCGGAGGAGGTCATCCTGAGCCTGCACCAGCGCCTGCTCGATCCGCAGGCCCGGCCGCTGAGTTGGTCCCCGGGGATCTCCGGGCTCCTCAACTTCGAGTCACTGCGGGCCAATCCCGAACCGCTCGACGACGGTCCTGCCACCGCGGCGCTGCCGCCGCTGGTCCGGGCCGATGTCCTGGGCTCGCTCGCGGACCCCGGGCGCGTCGACTGGTGGGAGATGCCTGCCTCGCAGGCGCGCGGCCAGTGTGCGCGGCTGCGCCAGCTGGATGAGGCGAAGCTGCGCCTGGTGCTCGGTTCGGACGCCGGCGTGCCCGGCCACCTGCACTCGCGTGCCACCTGGCAGGAGATCGACTTCTGGGTCAGCGACTGCGGCCTGCCGGTGCTGCGCGCGATCCAGGCCGCTACCCGCGATGCCGCCATCACGATGGGGGCCGGCCACGAGGCGGGGGCCCTCCTGCCGGGCCTGTATGCCGATGTCATTGCGGTGCGCGGCGACCTGCTGCGGCACCCGGTGCTGCTGCAGGCCGTGGATATTGTGATCCGGCGCGGGAGTCGGGTACGCTGAAGCCGTGACCCGATTCATCCTTCGCGCCCTGATCGCGGCACTCGGCCTGTGGCTGGCCACGGAGTGGGTCGACGGGCTGCAGGTTGACTCACCAGCGACCCTGCTGCTCGCGGCGGTGCTGCTCGGCATCGTCAACGCGATCGTCCGTCCGCTGGCGATCCTGCTGACGCTGCCACTGACGCTGCTGACGCTGGGGCTGTTCCTGCTGGTCGTCAACGCCGGCATGCTCGGGCTGGTGGCGTTCTTCCTGCCGGGCATGACGATCGGCGGCTTCTGGGCGGCGTTCTGGGCCGCGCTGCTCGTGAGCCTGGTGAGCTGGATCGGCAACGCCCTGTTCAAGCCGGGCGCGGCCCTGCGCGGCAGCTGACAGCAGCAGGGAGTCGCCACATGCACGTCACGCGACGTAACGAGATGAAGCCGTATCCGACCGTCAAGCACCACGGCATGGTCGCATTTCGCCTGCAGGGCAAGGAGGCGAGCCCCAGCCACTCTGCCTGGGCCGGGTTGTCGATCTTCCTGCCGGGTGGCGGCGCGGAAACGGGCTCGGCGCCCTCCGAAAAGGTCTACGTCGTGCTGGAAGGCGAGATCACCGTGATCACCGGGGCCGGCGCGGTGACGCTCGGGCCACTGGATTCCTGCCTGATCGAGGCCCATGAGGAACGCTCGATCGAGAACCGGACGACCGGCATCGTCCGGATGCTGGTATTTTCGCCGGACTGATCGACGTCCCCGGTTGCAGGAGGGGCACCGTGCGCAGCAGCGGCAGCTACATCGTCTGCACCCGCGCGCTCGACTCCGCCGGTAACTTCCGGCCGGAGCCAGGGCCGACGAGCTTCCTGCACGTGCCGACCTCCCGTCGCTCCTTTGCCGCCGCCCAGCGGATCGACCGTGAGCGCTGGCGCCGCGCCGTAATTGCCAGCGCCAGCGGCCCGGAGGATCCGGTCACCGGTGCGACCGGCGACCTGCTGTTCTTCGTCCACGGTTACAATAATGACGCCGCGACCGTGCTGTGGCGCACGCGGACGCTGCAGCGGACGCTCGCCGCCCAGGGCTGGCGCGGACTGGTCGTCGCCTTCGACTGGCCGAGCGACAACTCGACGCTGAATTACCTCGAGGACCGCCGCGATGCCTCGCAGGTAGCCCACGCGCTGGTCGACGACGCGCTGCAGCTGCTGATCGATGCGCAGTATCCGGCCGAGCCGGCGGTGCCGCCCTGCCGGATCAACGTGCACCTGCTCGGGCACTCGACCGGAGCCTACGTGATCATGGAGGCGTTCGCGAACGCGGCGAAGCGCGGCGAGTTCTTCCGCCGGCACTGGCGCATCGGGCAGGTCGCATTCATTGCCGGTGACGTCGCGAGTTCCTCGCTCGGGGCCGGGTCCGACTGGGCCAGGCCGATGTACGAGCGCATCTTCCGGCTGACGAATTACTCGAACGGCTTCGACCGCGTGCTGGCGGCCTCGAGCATGAAGCGCCTCGGCACTTCGCCGCGCGCCGGCCGTGTCGGCGTGCCGCAGGATGCCCCGCGAAAGCTCGTCAATGTGGACTGCTCCGCGTATTTCGCCCGCAAGAATCCGGCGACCTCCGAGTTCACCGGCACCTTCAACCACTCCTGGCACATCGGCGATCCGGTGTTCGCGCTCGACCTCGCGCTGACGCTGGAGGGCGCCATCGACCGCAACGTGATCCCGACGCGGGCTGAGCGCGACGGCGGGCTCGTCCTGGTCGGCGGCGCGCGGCGGCCGCGGTACCAGGCGCGCTGGGATGCGGAGCGGCCAGCCTGAGGCAGATGGCCGCCCTCGGTTTCGTGTATACAAATCGACCCGTGCGACCCCAACCATGACTGAATCACGCTCACTTTCCCGCGCCACGCTGGGTGCACTCGGTGTCGTCTACGGCGACATCGGTACCAGCCCCTTGTATGCGCTGCGCGAGGCGACGGCCGCGGCCGGCGGGGTCACCGGACCCGCCACCGTGCTCGGAGTGGTATCGCTGATCTTCTGGAGCCTGCTGGTCGTCATCTCGACCAAATACATCGTGCTGATCCTGCGTGCGGACAACGACGGCGAGGGCGGAATCCTGGCGCTGGTCGCACTGGTGCAACGGCGTATCGGTACCGCGGGTGCGTGGGCCAGCCGGCTGGTCCTGCTCGGCGTGCTGGGTACGGCGCTGTTCTACTGCGATGCGCTGATCACGCCCGCGATTTCGGTGCTGAGTGCGGTTGAAGGGCTCGAACTGCTCGATCCGGGCATGCGCCAGGCAGTGCTGCCAGTCACCCTCGGCATCCTGGCAGCGCTGTTCGCGCTGCAGCGGCGCGGCACCGAGCGCATCGGGCGCCTGTTCGGACCGGTCATGGTCGCCTGGTTTGCGGTCCTCGCGGTGCTCGGCGTGCGTGCGATCCTCGATGCTCCCGGTATCCTGGCGGCCCTCAGCCCGGTCCACGCGCTCGCGCTGCTGCTGGCGCATCCGGGCCTTGCGCTGGCCATCCTCGGCGCGGTGTTCCTGGTACTGACCGGCGGCGAGGCGCTGTATGCCGACATGGGGCATCTCGGCCGCGCGCCGGTGCGTCTCGCCTGGTTCACGGTCGTGTTGCCGGGGCTGCTCCTCAACTACTTCGGCCAGGGCGCGCTCCTGCTGGCGCATCCGGAGGCTGCGACCAATCCGTTCTTCGCGCTCGCACCAGCCGGCATGCTGCCGGCCCTGCTGCTGCTGGCGACCGGGGCAACGGTCATCGCCTCGCAGGCGACGATTTCCGGCGCGTTCTCGATCACCCGCCAGGCCGTGCAGCTCGACCTGCTGCCGCGGGTGCAGATCCTGCAGACTTCGGCGGATGAGCGCGGACAGATCTACGTGCCGGCCGCCAACGCCTTCATGTTCATCGCGGTCATCGCCTTTGTGCTCGGGTTCGGCTCCTCGAGCGCGTTGTCGGGTGCCTACGGTGCCTCGGTGATGGGGACCATGGTGATCACGACGCTGCTCGGTGCTGCCGCGGCCGCTACCGCCTGGCAGTGGCCGGCCTGGCGCATCGCGCTCGTGTTCGGCCTGTTCCTTGCGGTCGATCTTGCATTCCTCGCCGGCAACGCCAGCAAGATCCCAAGCGGAGGCTGGGTGCCGCTGGTGCTCGCTGCCGGCATGTTCGCGATGTTCCTGACCTGGCGCGACGGCCGCCTGCTGCTGCGTGCCGAACTGCGGCGTCGTGCCGTGCCGATGAGCGAATTGCCGGCCCTGCTCGAGGGTGCAACCTGCGTTCCGGGCACGGCGGTATTCCTGGTCAGCCAGCAGGGGTTCGTGCCGACTGCGCTGCTGCGCAACCTCGAGCACAACCACGTCCGCCACGCGAACATCGTGATCCTGCATTTCGAGATCCTGCGTACGCCGCGGCAGGATCCGGTGGCGCGGAGCTGGCCCGAGGAGATCATGCGGGATGTGCACCTGGTGCACGCGCGCTTCGGCTTCCTCGAGACGCCGGACGTGAACACGGCGCTCCGCGGCGCGGCTCGCCGTGGACTGCGGATCAGCGAGGACCGTACCTTCTTCGTCGGCTGGCATCTGGTGCGGGCGCGGTCGCGGGCCGGCATCGCCGGGGCGAGGATGCGGGTATTTGCCTGGATGCAGCGACGCAGCGCCCAGGCGGCGGAGTTCTTCCGCATGCCCGCGGCGCGCGTGGTCATGCTCGCGACCGAAGTCGAGATCTGACCGGTCAGCGCGACCCTGGGTGGAGCGGAGGCAGCGGCCGCCAGTAGCCGGTCACGAGGGCCATGCCGGCGAGGATCACCAGCATGCCGGCAGCCTGGGTCCAGGAGAGCGTTTCCCCGAGCAGCAGCCAGCCGAACAGGGCCGCGACCGCTGGATTCACGAAGCCGAAGGAACCGACGATGACCGGCCGCGTGTGCAGGGCGAGGAACGCATAGGCCGAGTAGGCGACGCAGGAGCTCATCAGCGTAAGCCACAGAAAGGCGGCGATGGCACGCGGAGTCCACTGCAGTACGAACGGTTCGCCGCTCGCCGCGGCGAGCAGCAGCAGCGCGGCGCCACCGGTGAGCATCTGCAGCGCCGTGAACATCAGCGGGTCGTTGACCGCCTTCGCGTGGCGATAGTAGATCGTGCCGAGCGACCAGCCGACGCAGCCGACGAGTATCAGCAGCTGCCAGCGCAGCGCGGTCGTATGCAGGTCGCCGGCGGGCGCGAGCACCAGCACGACGCCGGCGAGGCCGACCAGCAGCCCGATTCGTGCGGGGCCGGACAGGGGGCTGCCGTGGCGGCCAAAGGTGCCGAACCAGGCGATCCACAGGGCCGGGGTCGAGTTCAGCATCGCCGCCATGTTGGACTGCACGTGCTGCATCGCGAGTACGTTGCAGCCGTTGCTGACGACGATCGCGAGCAGCGCGACGATGCCGATGTGGCGCAGTTCCAGCCGGCTGCAGCGCGGCGGTCCGCCGCGCCACCAGGCGAAGGCGCCGAGCAGCAGCCCGGCGAGCGTGAAACGCAAGCCACCGGCGAGGAGCGGCGGCTCGTCGGTGACCATCACCTTGGTCGCGAGATAAGCCGAGCCCCAGACCAGGTAGATGATGGCGAGTGCCAGCCTGATCTGCAGCTTCGGGTTGCGGGAGCCCTCGTACATGCCGGGAACCATGGTCCGTGGCCGGAGCAGCCTACTTGGTTGACCCCGGCGCCGGCCTCGCGCGCAGCGCCAGCGCATTGCCGGCCAGCAGCACCACGAGGCCGGCAATCGCCGGCGCGCTCCAGCGATAGCCCTCGAAGACCGTGGATACCAGCAGCGCCACCACCGGAACCAGCACGCTCGTATAAGCCGCGCGCGCGGCGCCGATCCGCCGGATCAGCGCCAGGTACAGCCCGAAGGCCACGGCCGATCCAGCGATCGCGAGGTAGAGCAGCGAGGCGACGTAGGGCCACGACGGGTCGAAGGCGAGTTCTGCGCCGCTGGCCCAGGCCAGGACGGCAAAGCCGAGCGTGCCCCAGGCCATGCCCCAGGCATTGACCGTAACGACCGACAGGCCGCCGCGCGTGTTGCGCAGCGCGGCCATGTTGCCGAGCGAGGCGAGGTAGGTGGAGCCCAGTACGAGCAGAACCCCGTGCGCCAGGGATGCATCGCCGCTGGTCGAGCGGATCTCCGGCAGGAACAGCAGCACGACACCGAGCATGCCCGCGGTCGCCGCCACGAGGATGCGGCGTTCGATCGGGTGGCCGAAGATCAGCCGCGCGTTGACCAGGTTCATGTAGATGAGGCTGGTGAACAGCACGGCGACCAGGCCGCTGGTCAGGTGCTGGGTGCCGAGGTAGATCAGCCAGTAGTTGAGCGAAAACAGCAGCAGGCCCTGCAGCGCGACGTAGCCATGATCGCGCCAGGACAGGCGCATCGGACTGCGCATCACCAGCGCATACAGGAACAGGCAGATTGCGGCCAGCCCGAAGCGATAGAGCAGTGAAATCTCGGGTGCCACGATCCCGAGCTGCAGCTCGATGGCGTACCAGGTGGTGCCCCAGATCAGCACCACCGCAGCGTAGAGAACGTAAACGGGCATTCGCGCGTCTGCGCCAGGCCGCTGGCTGGCTCAGGCCGCGCGGCGCGCGCCCGCGGTCGCGGTCCGGAACAGCCACCAGCCGACCGCAGCGAGTGCGACGACCCCGGCCCACTGCCCGGGCCGCAGCTGCTCGCCGACCGCGAGCACCTCGGCATCGCCGCTCAGCACGATCGGGATCGCCAGCGCCACGCCGATCAGCGCCTCGCCGGCAATCAGGCCCGCGGAGAACAGCAGTCCGTTCTGCTTGAGAATCTCCGGATCGGCGCCCGGACTGCGCCGCCGGTGCCAGCGTGTCGCCAGTTCGGCCACCAGGCCGCCGGCGAAGATCGGCGTCGAGAGCTCGAGCGGCAGGTAGATGCCGACCGCAACCGCGAGCACCGGCGCGCGCCAGCTCCGGCCCGTGCGCTTCAGCCAGGCATCGAGCGCGATCACCAGCGCGCCGACGACGGCGCCGGTCGCGACCATGTTCCACGGCAGCCCGGCGCCGAAGATGCCGCCGGCGACGGAGGCCATCAAGGTCGCCTGCGGCGCGGGCAGCGCAGTGACGCCTGCGCGCGCCGGCGTGCCGATGCCATAGGCCTCGAGCAGCAGGTTGAGTACCGGGGCCATGACCGCGGCGCTTGCCAGCGCGCCGACGGCGAGCATCACCTGCTGGCGCCACGGGGTCGCGCCGACCAGCTGGCCGGCCTTGAGGTCCTGCAGGTTGTCGCCGGCGATGGCCGCGGCATTGCAGATCACCGCGCCGATCAGGATCGCGGCGACCGGCCCGACCGCGGAGCCTGGTCCAAGCATCGCGAGCAGCACCAGCGATGCGAACAGGATCGTCGAGATGGTGATGCCGGAGACCGGGTTGTTGGAGGAACCGACGAGACCGGCCATGTAGCCGCTGACCGAGGAGAACACGAAGCCGGCGATCACCATGATCACGGCCATGGTGAGCGCAATGCCGAAGTGCCCGACGACGGCGTGGTAGAGCGCGAACAGCGGGATGACGAACAGCACGATGCCGGCGAGGATCGCCGTCATTGGCAGGTCGCGCTCCGTGTGCGGAACGCTGCGGTCACCGCTGCCCTTGAGCGCCAGCCCGGTCCTCACTCCCGACAGCAGCGAGCCACGCAGCGTCCACAGCGACCACAGCCCGCCGATGAGCATCGCGCCGACGCCGATGTAGCGGATCTTCGCGCTCCAGATCATGTAGGCCGCGTCTCCGGCCGCGGCCCCGGCGACCCGCGCGGAGAGCGCCGGGTCCTGATCGAGGAGGAAGCCGTGGTAGTACGGGATGAATATCCACCAGGACAGCGCACCGCCGGAGAGCATCAGCGAGCCGATGTTGATCCCGACGATGTAGCCGACGCCGAGCAGCGCGGGCGAGAGGTTGAGCGCAAACACCGCCAGGGCCCGGTCGCCGACGAAGCCGGCGGCCGTGAAGGCCTCGGGTGAGAGCCTGAGGCCGGAGAGCGCAGTCTTGAATATCGCGCCCGCGGCTGCAGCAAATCCGAGCGCGCGCAGGCCGGGGCCGGGATTCTCGCCGATCTTCAGCACTTCGGCGGTCGCGACGCCTTCCGGGAACTTCAGGTCCTGCTCGATGATCAGCGTGCGCCGCAGCGGCACCGAGAACAGCACGCCGAGCATGCCGCCGAGGCCCGCGATCGCCAGTACCCACCAGTAGTCGAATTTCGTCCAGTGACCCATGATCACCAGCGCCGGGATCGTGAAGATCGTGCCGGCCGCGATCGCGGAGCCGGCCGAGGCTCCGGTTGCGACGATGTTGTTCTCGAGGATGTTCGAGCGACCGAGCAGGCGCAGCACGCCCATCGAGATCACGGCGGCCGGGATCGCGGTCGCGACCGTCATCCCGGCGAAGAGCCCGAGATACGCATTCGCGGCGGCGAGCGCCACGGTCAGGATCAGTGACAGCAGGATCGCGCGCGCGGTGAGCTGCGGTGCAGTGTCGCGGGTGTCCATGCTCAGGTGGCCGGCGCCGCGGACCGCGGCTCCGGTCGCCCTTGCGGGCCCTCCGCGCCGTGCATCCAGCCGACGATGCGGCCCGAGATGGCCCACAGCAGCGCCGTGAACATCAGCAGTACGACGGCAATGCCGCCAAAGACGCCGAGCAGGCCGGCGTGCTCCGGACGGACGCCGGCACTGGCTGCAAGGGCCAGCATCCACTCGTAGCGGCCCATGTCCTCGGAGAAGGCGCCGACGTAGCCCGCCATCGTGTTGGCGACGAAGTTGATCAGGAACCAGACGCCCATCATCAGCGAACCGAGCCGGAGCGGCGCCAGCTTGGTGACCACGGACAGGCCGACCGGGCTGATGCACAGCTCACCCATGGTGTGGAACAGGTAGCCGAGCACGAGCCACAACATGCCGGCCTTCATGTCGGCGGTGCGCTGCATCTCGAACACGGCGACCACCAGGAACAGGAAGCCGATCGCGACCAGGAACAGTCCGGCGTACATCTTGACCGGCGTGGCCGGATTGCGGCCGCGCTCGCCGAGCCGGCTCCACAACATCGAGAACACCGGCGCGAGGAGCACGATGAACAGCGGATTCAGTGACTGGAACCAGCCCGTGGGCACGGTGAAGGATCCCACGGCCCGGTCCGTGTACTCGTTGGCAAACAGGTTCAGCAGTCCGCCGCCCTGCTCGAACGCCGCCCAGAACATCACGACAAAGGCGAAGATCACGAAGATCACCCGGATCCGGTCGCGCTCGACCGGGGTCAGCGGCTGCTTCTGCCCGCCGGCCAGCGCGAGCGAGCGGCGCGCGGCTGGCTCGACGCCGAGATTGCCAATGTAATGCTGCGCGAACGCGAGCTGGATGATCACCGACAGCGTCATGCCGATGCCGGCAGCGAGAAAGCCGATGCGCCAGCCGTAGGCCGGGTCCTCGCCGAGCGTTGAGCATACCAGCGGGGCGAGGAAGGCACCGACGTTGATGCCCATGTAGAAGATCGTGAAGGCACCGTCGCGACGGGCATCGCCCGGGGCGTAGAGCTCGCCGACCATCGTCGAGATGTTGGGCTTGAAGAAGCCGTTGCCGAGGACCAGCAGCGCGAGACCGACATAGAAGCTGGTCGGTGCTTCCGGGAAGGCGATGCCGAGCGCTGCCAGCGACCACGGGGCGCTCATGCCGAGCGTGGCGGGGGGCGATGCGAGCGAGAACTGACCGAGCGCCATCAGGATGCCGCCGGTGATCACGGCCTTGCGCTGGCCGAGGTAATTGTCGGCCAGCCAGCCGCCCAGCATCGGCGTCAGGTAGCTGAGGCCGGTGTACCAGGCGTAGAGCTTGAGCGCCTGGGGACTGTCCCAGCCGAGGCCCGGATTGGCCGCATGGGTGGCGGCCACCGCGTAGAGCACGAGCAACGCGCGCATGCCGTAGTAGCTGAAGCGTTCCCACATCTCGGTTACGAACAGCAGGTACAGGCCGCGCGGGTGGCCGAGGAATGTACCGGGTGGAACCTGCACGTCGGTGCTCATTCGTCAGCCCCCTGGACAATCCGGCGAGTCTCCGCGATGTTGCGGTGCAACATCAAGCGGATTTCGGCACCAGCAGCCGGGCCAGCAGCAGGCCGGCCTCGTAGAGCACGTACATCGGCACGGCCATCATGGTCTGTGACACGGGATCGGGCGGGGTCAGGAACGCGGCGATGATGAAGATCCCGAGCAGCACGTAGCCGCGGTTCCGGCCGAGGGTGTCATGCCCGACGAGTCCGGTGCGCACGAGCAGCACGGTCGCGACCGGGATCTCGAAGGCGAGGCCGAAGGCAAAGAACAGCAGTACGACGAAATCGAGGTACTGGGTCATGTCGGTCATCATCTGCACGCCAGCGGGCGTCGTCATCACGAAGAAGCGGAATACCAGCGGGAAGACCACGTAGTAGGCAAAGGCGGCGCCGGCGTAGAACAGCAGCACGCTGGAGACGAACAACGGCAGCGCGAAGCGCCGCTCGTGCCGGTAGAGCCCCGGCGCGACGAAGGCCCAGACCTGATAGAGGATGACCGGCATGGCGAGGAAGATCGCCGCGAGCAGCGCCAGCTTGAACGGCGTCATGAACGGGGCGACGACGCTGGTGGCGATCAGCGTGCTGCCTTCCGGCAGCCACTCGAGCAACGGTGCGGCCAGCCAGCTGAACAGGTCGTTGGCGAAATACAGGCAGGGAACTGCAATCAGGAAGGTGGCGACCAGCGCGCGCAGCAGCCGGTCGCGGAGCTCGAGCAGGTGCGAGATCAGGGAGCTTTCGGGGAGCTGCTCCGGTTCGGGCGGCGACGCGCTCATGATCCGGGCGCTGGTGGCTTTTCAGGTGCCGCTTCAGGCGCTTCAGCTGCCGGGGCTGCGCTCTCGGCAACCGGGGGCGTCCGGGCACTGCGGCGCTCGGTCTCATCCAGCCGCACCTCCTGGTCGAGCTGCTCGCGCAGCTGGCGCGCCATCGCGCGCGCGCGCCCGAGCCAGCGCCCGACCTGGTTGGCGAGCTTCGGCAGCTTCTCGGGGCCGAGTACCAGCAGCGCAATGCCGAGGATCAGGATGATCTCGGTAAAACCGACCTCGAACATCGCGACTCAGGCGTTCTTTTCGCTGCCGGCGTTCTCGGGTTTGCGGCCCGCATCGAAAGTGGCGTCCGGTTGCTGGTCCTGGCCGAGCTGCTTGCCGGACTCCTCCTGGTCGCTGTCGTTGACCGCCTTCTTGAAGCCCTTGACCGCCGCGCCGAGATCGGAGCCGATCGTCCGCAGCCGCTTGGCCCCGAAGATCAGCAGGGCGATCGCGAGGATGATCAGCAGTTCCCTGAATCCGATTCCCATGTTCCTGCTCCAGCGCGCCCACCGGGCACGACGATCCATGATACGCCAAACGACCCTCAGGTCCCCACCGGAGCCACCTGCAGCCAGAAGGTCACCGGGCCGTCGTTCTCGAGCCGCACACGCATGTGCGCGCCGAAGATCCCGGCCTGGACCCCGGGCAGGCGCTCGCGGGCCAGCTCCAGCAACCTCCCGTACAGCCGCTCGCCGTCCGTGGGGGCGGCGGCCGTGCTGAAGCCGGGTCGCGTGCCCTTGCGGGTTTCGGCCGCCAGCGTGAACTGCGGTACCAGCAGCAGGCCGCCGCCGGTGTCCAGCAGCGAACGGTTCATGCGCTGCTGTTCGTCCGCGAATACGCGGTAGCCGAGCAGGCGCTCGAGGAGCCGCTTCGCCTCCCGCTCGGTGTCGCCGCGTTCAACGCCGACCAGCACCAGCAGGCCGGCCCCGATCCGGGCGACCTCGCGGCCGTCGACCTCGACGGCGGCCTCGGTGACTCGCTGCAGCAGGCCGATCATCGGATGATCCCTCGTGGTTGCGCCGGCTGGGCCAGCAGACCGGTGGTCGCCAGCAGTGCGAAGGCCGCACCGGCGAGGAATGTACCGGCGGCACCGAAGGTGCTCCACAGCAGGCCCGCGATGACGCTCGCCAGCAGCACGGCGATACCGGTCATCAGGTTGAAGACCCCGAAGGCCGTGCCGCGCAGCGCCGCGGGGGCGGCGTCGGCGACCAGTGCCGCCAGCAGCCCCTGGGTCAGGGCCATGTGCAGGCCCCACAGTGCGGCCCCGGCGTACGCCTGCCACGGTGCCACTGCGAACGCCAGCGCCAGGTCGGCGATCACCAGCGCGAGCATGCCGGCGTACAGCAGCCGGCGCCGCCCGATCCGGTCGCTGGCCGCGCCGGCCGGATAGGCAGCCGTGGCATAGGCGAGGTTCATCACGATCATGATGACCGGCACGAAGGCCAGGCCGACGCCGAGGTCCTGCGCGCGCAGCACGAGGAAGGCCTCGCTGAAGCGGGCCAGCGTAAACACGACGCCCAGCAGAACGATCCTCCAGAAGCGCTGCGGCAGGTGTCCGGCACCAGCCAGCGTGAACGGCGGGCGTCCGGAGCCCGGCATCGGGGGCCGGGCCGGCTCGTGAACCATCGTGAGCAGCACCAGAACGGCGATCGCCGCCGGCGCGACCGCGACCCAGAGCACGGCCCTGAGGTCGTTCGCGAGTGCGAGCATCAGCAGTACTGCCAGCAGCGGGCCGAGCAGCGCGCCGACGGAGTCGAGCGCCTGGCGCAGCCCATACGCCGCGCCGCGCTGACCCGGCGCGGTCAGGTCCGCGACCAGTGCATCGCGCGGCGCGCCGCGGATGCCCTTGCCGATCCGGTCCGTGAAGCGCCCGGCCGATACCCAGGCGACCGACGTGGCCATTGGGAACAGCGGCTTGGCGAGCAGTGCCAGCCCATAGCCGAGCACCACCAGCGCCTTGCGCCGGCGGAAATGATCGCTGAGCGCGCCGGAGAGCACGCGCGTGAAGGCGGCGATGGCCTCGGCGACCCCTTCGATCAGACCGACGGTGATCATCGAGGCACCGAGCACCGCGGTCATGAACACGGGCAACAGGCTGTGGACCAGCTCCGACGAGGCATCCATGCACAAGGACACGAGGCCGAGCGACCAGATGCCCCGCGGCAGGGTCCGCCAGCTCGACGGCGGACTGCCGGCGCGGGGCCCCGTGTTCACCTGCAGCTCCGGACGGACATGCGCTGACCTCCCCGACTATGGTACTTGTAGTGGCCGCAGCCCGGCAGCAGCAAGGACAGAGCGATGAAGCGACGCGACTTGATCCAGGGTCTCGGACTGGGAGCGGCGGCTGCAGCCACCGCGGCCTGCAGCCGCCAGGCAGTGGAGACCGGGACGAGCGATCGGAGCCAGCGCTTCCAATGGAAGCTGATCACGACCTGGCCGCCGAACTTCCCCGGGCTCGGCACCGGTGCGGTGGAATTCGCGCGGCGGGTCGAGGCCTGCAGCGGCGGCCGGCTCTCGATCCGCGTGTTCGGCGACGGTGAATTCGTACCGGCCTTCGAGGTGTTCGACGCGGTCGCGAAGGGCACCGCCGAGATGGGCCATGGCGCCTCCTATTACTGGAAGGGGAAGATCGCGGCGGCGCCGTTCTTCTGTGCCGTGCCCTTCGGCCTCACCGCCCAGGAGATGAACGCCTGGCTGTATCACGGGGGCGGTGTGGAACTGTGGCAGGAGGCCTACGCGCCCTTCGGACTGCTGCCGATGCCCTGCGGCAACAGCGGCTGCCAGATGGGCGGCTGGTTCCGCCACGAGATCCACTCGGTGGCCGACCTGCAGGGGCTCAAGATGCGCATGCCGGGGCTTGGCGGCGAGGTGCTCGCGCGTGCCGGTGGCACGCCGGTAACGCTGCCGGGTTCCGAGATCTTTACGGCGCTGCAGACCGGTGCAATCGACGCGACGGAGTGGGTCGGCCCCTATAACGACCTCGCCTTCGGGCTCTACAAGGCCGCGAAATTCTATTACTACCCCGGCTGGCACGAGCCGGGCTCGACACTCGAGATGATCGTCAACCGCCAGGCCTTTGATTCACTGCCGGAGGATCTGCAGGAAATCGTGCGGACCTCGGCCGCGGCGATCAACGACCGCATGCTCGCCGAGTTCACCGCGCGCAATGCCGAGGCACTGCAGACCCTGGTCAGCCAGCACGGTGTGGAGCTGCGTCCCTATCCAGCCGACGTCCTCGCCCGCCTGCAGGAACTGTCGCTGGCGGTGCTCGAGGAGACCGCAGGCCGCGATGCGCTGTTTGCGCGCGTGCTTGAGTCACTGCGGGCATTCCGGCGCCGGATGGACCCGTACCTGGCGGTCGCCGAACGGGCGATGCTGAACACACGCGCCGGCTGAGGGCCCGCCGGGTGCTGCTCAGTCGGCGTAGAGCAGCGCCGGCAGCCAGGTCGCGAGCGCCGGCCAGAACCACAGCACGACGAGCATGGCCAGCTGGATCGCGACGAAAGGCACGACGCCGCGGTAGATGTCGATGGTTCGCACTGCGGGCGGCGCGACGCCGCGCAGGTAGAACAGCGCGAAACCGAACGGCGGCGTCAGGAACGAGGTCTGCAGGTTGACCGCGATCATCACGCCGAGCCAGACCGGATCGAGGCCCATGGCCAGCAGCACCGGTGCGACAATCGGCACGACGATGTAGGTGATCTCGATGAAGTCGATGATGAAGCCGAGCAGGAACAGCGCCAGCATCACGATGAACACCGCGCCGGGCGCACCGCCCGGAAGTCCGGACAGCAATTCGTGCACCAGCCGGTCGCCGCCGAGGCCGCGAAACACCAGCGAGAACACCGCGGCCCCGACCAGAATCAGGAACACCATCGAGCTCAGGCGTACGGTGCCCTGCATGACCTCGCGCAGCCGGGCGCCATCCAGGCTGCGGCGCAGGAGCGCAAGCAGCATGGCGCCGCCCGCGCCGACGGCGGCAGCTTCCGTGGGTGTGGCGAAGCCGGCGATGATGGAGCCCAGCACCGCGAGGATCAGCACGAGTGGTGCGACCATGACCCGGAATACCCGCCAGGCGCCGGCCCGTGGTGCCGCGGCGATGATCCCGGCCGGCGGCGCGGGCAGTCGCTGCGGCCGCCACCACGCGACCACCAGGATGTAGGCGATGTACAGCAGCACGAGCAGCAGCCCCGGCAGCAGCGCGCCGGCGAACAGGTCGCCGACCGAAACGCTCTCGGGGGCGAAGTTGCCCTGGCGCAGCTGGGCCTGCTGGTAGGCGGCGGAAAGCACGTCGCCGAGCAGTACGAGGATGATCGACGGCGGGATGATCTGGCCGAGGGTGCCGGCGGCGCAGATCGTGCCGGTGGCAATGCGCGGATCGTAGCCGGCCCGCAGCATCGAGGGCAGCGACAGCAGGCCCATCGTGACCACCGTGGCGCCGACGATGCCGGTGCTGGCCGCGAGCAGCGCCCCGACGACGACCACCGCAATCGCCAGTCCGCCGCGGCCGCGTCCGAACAGCGTGCCCAGGGTCTCGAGCAGGTCGTCGGCGATCTTCGCGCGCTCGAGCACCAGCCCCATGAAGATGAACAGCGGCACCGCGATCAGCGTCGAGTTCTGCATCGTGCCGAAGATCCGGTTCGGCAGGGCCTCGAGAAACGCGAACTCGAAGACGCCGAAAGCCCCGCACAGCGCCGCGAATCCGAGCGAGACGCCGGCCAGCGTCAGCGCGACCGGAAAGCCGGCGAGCAGCGCGGCGACCACCAGACCGAACAGTACGAACGCCAGCCACTCCACGATCATGGTCCCCGCGGCGCGCGCAGCATGGCCCATGAGCGCAGTGCGAGGGAGATGCCGGCGAGCAGGAGTACGACCGCCATCAGCGGGATCACGGCCTTCAGCAGGTACAGCATCGGCATCCCGCCGGCCTCGCGCGACCGCTCCCCCACCTGCCAGGAGCCGGCGAAATAGGGCCAGCTCTGCCAGGCCAGGAAGACGCAGAACGGCAGCAGGAACAGCAGGGTTCCCGCCAGATCCACGGCGGCACGGGTGCGCGGGCTGAAGCCACGGTAGAAGACGTCCACGCGGACATGTTCATCGGCGCCGAGGGTGTAGCCGGCGCCCAGCATGAACACGAGCGCGTGCATCCAGGTGACCGATTCCTGCAGCCAGATCAGGCCAACACCGGCGCCGTAGCGCAGCACGACGACGGCGAGCGTCGCCAGCACCATCGCCAGCGTGAGCCAGGCGACGGCCTGGCCGGTGCGCCGCGCGAAGCTGTCGAGCGCGGCGGCGACGCGTTCGGGCGTGGACAAGTCACTTCCTCCAGAACGCGGGTGTCAGCAGCAGCAGCAGCGCCGAGATCTCGAGTCGCCCGGCGATCATCGCGACGATGCCGACCCACTTGGCCGCGTCCGGCACCGTGTGGAAGGTGACGGCGACGTCCCCAAGGCCCGGGCCGACATTGTTCAGCGTCGTCGCCACCGCGGACCAGGCGGTGACCTGGTCCAGGCCCAGCATCATCAGCGTGAGCATCAGTGCGCCGAAGACGATGAAATACATAGCGAAGAAGCCGGCCACGCCATTGATGACCTGCTGGGGTATCGGGCGGCCGGCCAGCTTGACCGGTATCTGCGCGCTCGGATGCACGAGGCGCTTCAGGTCGGCGACCCCCTGGCGGAACACCAGCAGCCAGCGGATCACCTTCATGCCGCCGGTGGTCGAGCCAGCGCAGCCGGCGATGAAGGACAGCAGGATCAGGAGCGCCGGCAGCGCGCCGGGCCAGTCGGCAAAGCTCGCGGTCGTGAAGCCGGTCGTGGTCTGGATCGAGACCACCTGGAAGCTGGCGTAGCGCAGCGCCTGCAGTGGGGCCTCGTAATCCCCGTGCAGCCACAGGTAGGCGGTCATGCAGCCGATGATCGCGGCGCTGAGCAGGAAGTAGGCGAGGAACTCGGTGTCACGCGCATAGAGCCGTAGATCCTGCCGGCGCAGCGCCGAGAAGTGCAGCGCAAAGTTGACCCCACCCAGGAACATGAAGACGGTCGCCACGGCATCGATCGCAACGCTGTCGAAATGGCCCATGCTCGCGTCATAGGGCGAGAAGCCGCCGGTCGACAGCGTCGCGAACGCATGCCCGACGGCATCGAAGACGCTCATGCCCGCGAGGTAGAAGCCCACCGCGCAGGCCGCCGTCAGCAGCACGTAGGCGATCCACAGGGCCTTGGCGGTCTGCGTGATGCGCGGCGTCAGCTTCTGGTCCTTCATCGGCCCCGGTGTCTCGGCCTTGTATAGCGACATGCCGCCGATGCCGAGCACCGGCATCAGCGCGACCGCCAGCACGATGATGCCCATGCCGCCCAGCCACTGGATCTGCTGGCGGTAGTAGAGGATGGATTTCGGTAGCCCGTCGAGCCCGGTGATGACCGTGGCCCCAGTGGTCGTGAAGCCGGAGACCGCCTCGAACACCGCGTCAGTAAAGGACAGGGCCGGCACGTCGCTGATCAGCAATGGCGCGGCACCGGCGAGGCCGAGGCAGATCCAGAATACCGCGACGACCAGGAAGCCGTCGCGCAGCCGCAAGTCGCGGCGGACTCCGCGCACCGGCAGCCACAGCAGGAATCCGGCCGCGGCGACGGCGAAGAAGGCCAGCAGGAAGGGGTACCAGTGGCCGTCGCCCATCGCCAGCGCGACGCCGATCGGTGGCAGCATCGTCAGGCTGAACATCAGCAGCATCAGGCCGAGGATGCGCTGCACGACCGACAGGTTCATCTCGAGGCGGTGTCCCTGTGGCTTCAGCCGTGGCGGCTGGTGGAGCGGAACAGTCGGCCGACGGCGTCGACATGCCGGCGGTCCGTCAGGAACAGGATCACGTGATCCCCCGGTTCGATGACCCGGTCGTGGCGGGCCATCAGCACTTCGCTGCCGCGGGCGATCGCGCCGATCGTCGTGCCCTCGGGAAGCTCGATCTGGTCGATGCGCCGGCCGGCGACCGGGGAGCTGCGCCCGTCGTCGTGGACGACGGCCTCGAGGGCCTCGGCCGCGCCGCGGCGCAGTGAGTGCACACGCACGACGTCGCCGTGCCGCACGTGCGCTAGCAGCGCACCGATTGTGATCGTCTGCGGCGAGATCGCCACGTCGATCTCGCCGCCCTCGATCAGCTGGGCATAGGACGGCTTGTTGACCAGCGCCATCACGCGGTGCGCGCCGAGCCTCTTCGCCAGCAGCGCCGAGAGGATGTTGGCCTCCTCGGCATTGGTCACCGCGACGAATACGTCCGCATCGTCGATGTTTTCCTCCAGCAGCAGCTCCTCGTCGGCCGCGTCGCCGGTCAGCACCAGCGTGCGCCGCAGCGTCTCGGCCGCGCGCCGCGAGCGCTCCGGACTGCGCTCGATCAGCTTGACCTGGGCGACGTTCTCGAGCGCGGCCGCCAGCCGGAAGCCGATGTTGCCGGCGCCGGCGATCACCACGCGCCGGATCGGCGCCTCGACCGTGCGCAGTTCGCGCGCCATCGTGCCAATGTCATCCCGCGCGGCGATGAAGAACACCTCGTCACCGGCGGCGATCACCGTCGCGCCCTCCGGCTGGATGCTCTGCCCCTCGCGATAGATCGCGGCCACGCGCACCTCGCGCTTCGGGATGTGCTCGCGCAGCTCGCGCAGCTGGTGGCCGACGAGCTGTCCGCCCTGGACGGCGCGCATGCCGACCAGGCGCACGCGGCCGTCGGCGAAGTCGAGCACCTGCAGTGCCCCCGGGTGCTGGACCAGGCGCACCAGGTAATCGGTGACCAGCTGCTCCGGACTGATGATCACGTCGATCGGCAGGCCCTTGTCGCCGAACAGCGCCGCGCATTTCTGGTAGTCGCTGGAGCGGATGCGCGCGATCTTGGTCGGAGTCCCGAACAGCGACCAGGCGACCTGGCAGGCGATCATGTTGACCTCGTCGCTGCTGGTCAGCGCGACGACCATGTCCGCGCCATCGCCGCCGGCTGCCTCGAGCACCGCCGGGTGCGCGGCATTGCCGGATACCGTGCGGATGTCGAGGCGGTCCTGCAGCTCGCGCAGCACGTCATCGCGCTGATCGACGACCGTGACGTCGTTGTCCTGCTCGCGCGAGAGCTGCTGCGCAGCGGTGCTGCCGACCTGTCCGGCTCCGAGGATGATGATCTTCAAGGCGGGCCTGCTCCGGCGCTGTAGCCACCCGTGACGCGCGTGACGGGCGATTCTAGCGCAGCGCGATGCTCAGAGCTGTTCCAGGCGCGCCAGGCTGAACATCAGCCACTTCTGGCCGGCGCGCTCGAAGTTGACATGCACCTGCCGGCTGTCGCCGTTGCCCTCGAAGCGCAGGATCGTGCCCTCGCCGAATTTCGGGTGCCGGACCCGGGCCCCGAGGGGCATCGGGGTGTCCTCGCCGGGCACCGGCCTGGCGGAATGGGACCGGCGCGGGCTGACAGCCGGTGCCGCCCACGCGCGCGTGTCGGGCCGCACGATCGGCCGGCCGGGGTCGGTGGCCAGCGGACGGCTCACGCTGATGCGCGGGCGGACTTCGGTGAGTGCCTGTTGTGGCAGTTCGGCCAGGAATCGCGAAGGGTCGCGGTAGCCGGTACGGCCATAGATCCGCCGGCTCTCCGCGTGGGTCAGGTACAGCCGCCGCATCGCCCGGGTGATGCCGACATAGCACAGCCGGCGCTCCTCCGGCAGCCGGTCGGCGTCCGCAGCCGCCTGCTCCGAAGGGAACAGCCCCTCTTCCAGCCCGACGATGAACACGGTCGGGAACTCGAGCCCCTTGGCCGAGTGCAGCGTCATCAGCTGCACGGAATCGAGGCCGGCGGAGGCCTGGGCCTCGCCGGATTCGAGGGTGGCGTGGGCGAGGAATGCGGCGAGTGGCGGCAGGCCCTCGTCATCGTCGGGCGCGAATCCCTCCGCGGCGCTGACCAGCTCCTCCAGGTTCTCGAGGCGGGCCTCGCCCCGGTTCTCCTTCTCGCGGGCATAGTGCTCGCGCAGGCCCGAGGCCTCGATCGCCAGGCGGATCTGCTCGTGCAGCTCGAGGCCGGCGATCCCGGCGGTGATCCGCGCGATCAGCGCCCGGAAACCTCGCAGCGCATTCGCGGCCCGTGCCGGCAGCTCGGGCGCCAGGGTCTCCACCGCGTCCCACAGGGACTGCTCGCGCTGCCGGGCCACCGCGCGCAGCTGTTCGAGCGTCGCTGCACCGATGCCGCGGACCGGCAGGTTGACGATGCGCTCGAAGGCCGTGTCGTCAGCGGGCGCCTGGGTCAGGCGCAGGTAGGCGAGCGCGTCCTTGATCTCGGCCCGCTCGAAGAAGCGCAGGCCGCCGTAGACGCGATACGGGATGCGCGCGGCCATCAGCGCTTCCTCGAACGCGCGTGACTGCGCGTTCGAGCGGTACAGGATCGCGCAGGCCGCGAGCGGCTCGCCCGAGCGCTGGTGCTCGCGGATCCGCTCGAGTACGAACTCGGCCTCGTCACGCTCGTTGAAGGCCGCATAGACGCGGATCGGCTCGCCACCCGCCGCGGCTGTCCACAGCTCCTTGCCCATGCGATCGCGGTTCTTCGCGATCACCGCGTTTGCGGCGCCGAGGATCACCGCAGTCGAACGATAATTCTGCTCGAGCCGGAACACCTGCGCGGCGAAATCGCGGCGGAACTGCTGCATGTTCTCGACGCGCGCGCCGCGCCAGCGGTAGATGGACTGGTCGTCGTCGCCGACGACAAATGGCGCGCCGCCGTCCGTGGCCAGCAGGCGCAGCCACTGGTACTGGATCGTGTTGGTGTCCTGGAATTCGTCCACCAGCAGGTGCCGGAAGCGGCTGCGGTAATGGGCGCCGAGTTGCGGCTGGTCGCGCAGCACCTCGAAGGCGCGCAGCAGCAGTTCGGCGAAGTCGACCAGTCCCTGCTGGTTGCAGCGCTGCTGGTAGAGCTCGTAGATCCGGATCAGCTGCCGGCGCGTCGGGTCACCGCGGTCCTCGAGCTGCGGCGGGCGCCGGCCCTCGTCCTTCTGGCGATTGATGAAGCCGGTGACCTCGCGAGGCGGCCAGCGCTGCTCATCCAGCTGCTGCTCGCGGATGATGCGGCGCACGAGGCGCTGCTGGTCGTCCTCGTCCTGGATCCGGAAGGTCTGCGGCAGGCCGGCCTCGCGCCAGTGACGGCGCAGCAGCCGGTGCGCGATGCCGTGGAAGGTGCCGATCCACAGCGCGGAGCCGGGAATGCCGAGCAACGTCTCGATGCGGCCGCGCATCTCGGCAGCGGCCTTGTTGGTGAAGGTGACCGCAAGCAGGCCCTGCGGAGCCAGGCCGTGCTCCAGGATCAGCCACGCGGCGCGGTGCGTCAGCACGCGGGTCTTGCCGCTGCCGGCCCCAGCGAGCACGAGCACCGGGCCGGGCGCGGCGGCGACCGCTGCGCGTTGGGCCTCATTCAGCGGAGCGAGCAGGGGGTGCTGGTCCATGGGCCGCGCATTCTAGCAGGGCGGCACCTTCATTCCGGCCGTGCTTGCGGCTCCTCCACGAAAGCGAGCAGTGTGAGTGCAAGCGCGATCACGACCGGGCCAAGGAACATGCCGACCATGCCGAACGCGGTGAGGCCGCCGATCACACCGATGAATACGGCGAGCTCGGGTACGACGACCCGGCCCGAGATCAGCATCGGCTTGATGAAATTGTCGATGGTGCTGACCAGGATGCCGATTCCGGTCATGACCGCGGCGGTGACGTAGCGGCCCTGCGCGAGCAGCACCAGGGCGGCGGGCACCCAGACCAGCGCCGTGCCAGCCAGCGGCACGATCGAGAGCAGCCCACCGAGCGCCCCGAACACGACCGGTGCCGGCAGCCCGATGGCGGCGAAGGCGGCGCCGAGCAGCGCGCCCTGGATCGCCGCTGTCAGGAGCGTGCCGCCGACGATGCCACGGGTGACCTCGCCGAGATGCCGCGCAATTTCGGCGCGCCGGACCGGGGCGAGCGGCACGAGCCGGAGCGCCGAGCGCGCGATCTGCTCCCCGTCCCGGATCAGGAAAAACAGCATGAACAGCATCGCGGTGAAGGACACGACCGTGCCGACCGCGCCGAGGACCGCGGTGCCGCCAAATTCCGCAAGCTGCTCGAGCAGGCGCTTGCCGCCATCGAGCAGCCAGGCCTGCACCTCCACGGTGCTGACCGTCAGGTGCCGGTCGAGCCAGTCCAGCAGGTTCGCAAGGGCCGGATGGTCAGTGAGTCTGGCCAGGCCGTCGCCGCGCAGGCGGGCGAGCCCGTCGCGCAGCAGATCGGCGAGCTGCGTCGCCTGGCGTGCGAACGCGATCGCCAGCGCCGTCAGCGGTCCGACGAAGAGCAGCAGCGTGGCAAACGTCAGCGCGAGCGCGGCGATGGATGTGCGTCCGCGCAGCCAGCCGCTGAGGCGGCGCTGCCATGGCTGCAGCAGGAAGGCGAGGAACAGGGCCCAGGCGAGCGGCGCCAGCAGCGGCTGCAGGATCCGGTAGAGCAGCAGCACGAGCAGCGCGAGGCCGGCCACCGCGAACAGCCGGCGCCAGAAGATCGCATCGGAAGCCGCCGGGTCGGGTGCTGGGTTCATCGGTGGTGCCCCGCTACAGCGCCGCGCGGATCCGCGCCGCGTGGTCGGCGAGGACTGCCGGATCGGCCATCACGCCCGCGTGCAGGCGCAGCTCGCGGCCGTGGTAGCGCGGCAGCACGTGAAAGTGCAGGTGAAAAACGCTCTGGCCCGCCGCGGCGCCATTGAGCTGCGCGATCATGATTCCCGGCGGTGCGAACGCCACCTTGACGGCTTGTGCGACGCGCTGGGTCATGCGGATGGTCGCGGCGAGCGCCTCCGGCGGCAGCGTGAACAGATCCTCTGCTGCGACCTTCGGGATCACCAGCGTGTGGCCGTCCGTCTGCGGCATGACGTCCATGAAGGCCAGCGTGGCGTCGTCCTCACAGACCTTGTGACAGGGAATTTCACCGCGCAGTATCCGCGCGAAGACATTGTTCGGGTCATAGGCCATGGTAGCTCTCCAGATCGAGTTCGATCGAGATCAGGCAATGATCGGGCCAGCGGCCGGGCCCCGGCCAGGGCCAGGCACGAAAGGAACCGGTCACGAGCGCTGGCGCCAGCTCGCGGCCGAGAACGATATGATCCACGGCCGGGCGCCCGTCGTGGCGCGTGGCGCAACCGGTCCGGCGCTGCTCCGCGCCGGCATTCACGAGCAAGGCACCCGGCGGTTCGCCGTCGTTGATCTCGGGCCACAGCGCCACAGTCCGGCCGGAGGTATCGCGAGCCACGCTGCCCTCGCGATCCAGGTGGCGGTTGAAGTCGCCGATCACGGCAAAACGCGCTTGTTCTGCCGCCCGCCGGTCGATCCAGTCCTCGAGAGCCGGTACCTGCCGCAACAGCACACCGCAGGCCTCCCGCGCCGCCGACAGCTTGCCGGCGGGGCAGCCGGACTTCAGGTGCACCGCGAGCAGGCGCAGCTCCTGCGCCGTGCCGGGGAAGAGCGTCACATCCGCGCCATAGCGGACGCCGCTGCCCCGGGGGGCCAGCGCGCGGTGATCGGTGTTGCAGCGGTACGGGATGCCGCGCCGGATCGCGAAGCCGACGTTCTGCAGCTGGCGGCGCCGCGTGAAGCAGAAGCCGTGCCTGGGAAAGACCAGTGCTGCGGCCTGCGGTCCATCGACCTCCTGCAGCGCAACGACATCCGGGGCGGCGCTGGCAGCGAAGACTCGCAGGCGCGCGAAATCGGCCTCGCTCCAGCGGCCGCGCGGCACGAGATCGCAGGGCAGTGCCCGCTCACCGTCACGGGCCCGGCGTGCTCCAAGGCAGTGGCCGGCCAGGCGGTCGAAGGTCGCCGGGGTCATCAGCCATTCGAGATTCCAGCTCGCGAGCCGCAGGCGAGGCGCGCCCACGGCCGGCCAGGCGGCGACGAACAGGGCGAGCAGCAGCACGGCCCGGTTCACCCGTCGCCCTGGCGCCGGTTCTCGACCAGGTCCTGCACGACCGCGGGATCGGCGAGCGTGGAAGTGTCGCCGAGCTCCCCGGGCTGGTCGGCAGCGATCTTGCGCAGGATGCGCCGCATGATCTTGCCGGAGCGCGTCTTCGGCAGGCCCGGCGCCCACTGGATATAGTCGGGCGCCGCGATCGGTCCGATCTCCCGGCGCACCCACTGCACGAGTTCCTGGCGCAGCGCCTCGTCCGGCTCCTCGCCGGCGAGCAGCGTCACGTAGGCGTAGATGCCCTGGCCCTTGATGTCGTGCGGGAAGCCGACCACCGCGGCCTCGGAGACTTTCGGGTGCGCGACCAGCGCGCTTTCCACCTCGGCGGTGCCCATGCGGTGGCCGGCGACGTTGATCACGTCGTCGACGCGGCCGGTGATCCAGTAGTAACCGTCCTCGTCGCGGCGCGCACCGTCGCCGGTGAAGTACATGCCGCGAAAGGTCTTGAAATACGTATCGATGAAGCGCTGGTGGTCGCCGTAGACCGTGCGCATCTGCCCCGGCCAGCTGTCCAGAAGCACGAGGTTGCCCTCGGCCGGGCCCTCCAGCAGGTGCCCCTCACCATCGACGATCGCCGGGCGGATGCCCGGCAATGGCAGCGTCGCGGAACCCGGCTTCAGCGCAGTTGCACCGGCCAGCGGCGAGATCAGGATGCCCCCGGTTTCCGTCTGCCACCAGGTATCGACGATCGGGCAGCGGCCGTCGCCGACCACGCGGTGATACCACTGCCAGGCCTCGGGATTGATCGGTTCGCCGACCGAGCCGAGCAGCCGCAGGCTGGTGCGGGAACAGGCCTTGACCGGTGCATCGCCCTCGCGCATCAGTGCGCGGATCGCGGTCGGCGCGGTGTAGAAGATCGTGACCTGATGCTTGTCGATCACGCGCCAGAAGCGCGAGTGGTCCGGATGACTAGGCACGCCCTCGAAGACCAGGCTGGTCGCGCCGTTCGACAGCGGGCCGTAGACGATATAGCTGTGTCCGGTGACCCAGCCGACATCCGCGGTGCACCAGAAGATGTCGCTGTCCTGATAGCCGAAGACCCAGGAGAAGGTGCAGTTCACGTAGACCAGATAGCCCCCGCCGGTGTGCAGGACGCCCTTCGGCTGCCCGGTCGAGCCCGAGGTGTACAGGATGAACAGTGGATCCTCCGCGTTCATGCGCTCGGGCTCGCAGCTCGCGGGCTGGCCGGCCGTGAGGTCTTCGTACCAGAGGTCGCGGCCGGGGTTCCAGCCGACCGGCGCGCCGGTGCGCCGCACGACGACGACCTTGTCGACCGCGATGCCGGGGTGTGCGAGCGCCGTGTCGACGTTCTGCTTCAGCGGCGTCGTGCGCCCGCCGCGCACGCCCTCGTCGGCGGTGATCACGAGTGTCGAGCCGCAGTCGCGGATGCGGCCGGCCAGCGACTCCGGTGAAAAGCCGCCGAACACGACCGAGTGAACCGCGCCGATGCGCGCGCAGGCGAGCATTGCGACCACGGCTTCGGGGATCATCGGCAGGTAGATCGTTACGCGGTCGCCCTTGCGCACGCCAAGGCCACGCAGCGCGTTGCCGAGGCGGCAGACCTGCTCGTACAGCTCGCGGTAGCTGATCTGGCGCGACACCGCCGGATCGTCACCCTCGAAGATCAGCGCGGTCCGGTCGCCGCGCGTCGCCAGGTGGCGGTCGAGACAGTTGACCGCGACGTTGAGCTCGCCATCCGCGAACCAGCGTACCCGGAAGTCATCGGCATCGAAGCTGACGTCGCGAATCTGCCTGGGCCTGCGGTACCAGTCGATGCGGCCCGCAACCCGCGCCCAGAAACTCTCCGGGTCGCGCAGGGATTCTGCGTACAGCGCCTGGTAGTCAGGCGGTACCGGGTGTTTACCTACTTCCATGCGGATCATCCTGAGGCAGTGAGCCGGCTGGCAGGACTATTCTAATGCCCGAAAGCCCCGCCACGTGGGGCTGCGGGGAGACGAAGATGAGCCGTTATTCGATCCTGGCCGCCGTCGCGCTGCTCGGTCCGGCCGCGGCGCTGGCGGATGAGCCGGCCGGCCTGATGGCTGGCGCCAAGGCTGGTCTCGACCTGCGATTTCGCCATGAGTCCGTCGACCAGGACGGACTGGCGAATGATGCGGGTGCCAACACGCTGCGGCTGCGTCTCAACCTCGCGACCGGCAAGGTGCACGACTTCTCGGCGTTCTTCGAGCTGGACCACGTGCAGATCCTCGGCAGCGACAGCTTCAACAGCACCCGGAACGGCCGGACCAGCTATCCGATCGTCGCGGACCCGGAGGGCACCGACCTCAACCAGGCGTACCTGCAGTACACCGGCCTGCCAAAGACGACGGTGCGCATCGGCCGCCAGCGCATCCGCCATGACGGCGAACGACACATCGGCGCGGTTGGCTGGCGGCAGAACGAGCAGACCTACGATGCGCTGACGATCACGAACGAGACCCTGCCTGCCGTCACCTTCAACTACAGCTATGTCACCGCGGTGCGCCGGGTGTTCGGGCCGGATTCCGGCAATCCGGCCGCCGACTTCGACTCGGACAGCCACCTGCTGCACCTGCGCCTGAAGAAGCTGCCGGTCGGCGCGCTGAGCGCTTATTTCTATCGCCTGGACTTCGACGACGCCCCGCAGCTGTCGAGTAATACGCTGGGGCTGCGCTACGACGGCAGCCGCAAGTTCGGCACGGGGCCGGAGTTCGCCTGGGGCCTCGAGTACGCGCGGCAGCAGGATGCAGCGAGAAGCCAGGCCAGCACCGACGCCGGCTACCGGCAGATCGAATTCGCGCTGAAGTGGCCGGCCTTCGGCCTGCTCGCCGGGCAGGAAGTGCTCGATGGCAGCAGCGGCAGTTTCACTGCGCTGACCAATCCCGCCTTCCAGACGCCGCTCGCCACGCTGCACAAGTGGCAGGGCTGGGCCGACAAGTTCCTGACCACACCGAGCGCCGGCATCGACGACCGCTATGTCGGCATCAACGGCAAGCTGGCCGGATTCACCGGGCAGGCCGTGTGGCACGACTACCAGGCCGAGGCCACCTCGCAGGACTATGGCACCGAGCTCGATCTCTCAGTCGCGCGCAAGTTCGCCAAGCGCTACGAGCTGCTGGTGAAGTACGCCGACTACTCGACCGACGGGCTCTTCACCGACACCAGCAAGTTCTGGGTGCAGGTCGGCGCGGCGTTCTGAGGATTCGGCGCGGGCGGGGTCAGCGGCGGGCGTCGCCCGGTCCGCGGTCGGCCAGCAGGCCCCGCAGCGTCGCTGCCTCGCGCGCCGGCATGCCGACGATGGTATCGGTCGCGCGGCGCGGCTCTTCGGCGACCCGCGATCTCATGGCCGGCAGTATAGGCCTCGGCCGGCCGCGGCTCACAGCAGCGCGCGGTGCCCCCGGTGAATCATTGAAAGATCGGTTTGTGAAACCGAAGTTTCAAGGTACCATCCGCTGATGCTCGAGCGCCCCTCCCATCTGCGGGCCGTCCGCCGGCTGCTGGCCAGCTTCCCCGTCGTCGGTCTGCTGGGGGCCCGCCAGGTCGGCAAGACGACGTTGGCGGCGGCCATTGGCCGAGCCTGGCGTGGCGAGGTCACCCGCTTCGATCTCGAGGACCCGGCGGCAATAGCCCGCCTCGCTGATCCCATGCTGGCGCTGGCCGGCCTGCGGGGCCTGGTGATACTCGATGAGATCCAGCACCGACCGGAGCTGTTTCCGAGCCTGCGCGTGCTGGCGGATCGACGCCCGAACAAAGCGCGTTTCCTCGTCCTGGGCAGCGCGTCGCCGCAACTGCTCCGCCAGAGTGCCGAGTCCCTGGCTGGGCGCATCGGCTATCACTTCCTGCCGGGGTTGGGCCTTGCCGAGGTGCCGCCAGGGCATTGGCACCGGTTGTGGCTGCGTGGTGGCTTCCCGCGCGCGTATCTGGCCAGGTCGGAGGCCGCGAGCTTCGAGTGGCGCCGGCAATTCCTGCGCACCTTCCTGGAGCGGGATCTGTCGCAGCTCGGGATCGTGGCTGGGGCGCAGGCGATGTACCGCTTCTGGTCGATGCTGGCGCATGGTCACGGCCAGCCGTGGAACGCCTCGGAGATTGGCCGCTCCATGGGTCTTGCGGACACCACGGTGCGCAGCTATCTCGACAAGATGACTGACGCATTCGTCATGCGCCAGCTGCAGCCGTGGCACGAGAATCTCGGCAAGCGGCAGGTGAAGGCGCCGAAGATCTACGTGCGCGATACCGGCCTGCTGCACGCACTGCTGGACCTGCGCACCGGACGCCAGCTGGACGTGCACGCCAGGGTGGGCGCCTCCTGGGAGGGCTTCGTCATCGACCAGATCATCCAGGCGCTGGATGCCGCGGTGCACGAGTGCTACTACTGGCGCACCCACGCCGGTGCAGAGCTCGACCTGCTGATTACCCGCGGCGCGCGGCGCATCGGCTTCGAGGTGAAGCGCACGACGGCGCCGGCGCTGACGTTGTCGATGAAGACTGCGCTGGCCGACCTGAAGCTCAAACAGTTGTACGTCGTGCACGCAGGGGAGGCGACTTTCCCGCTGGCCAGGCAGGTGCAGGCCGTGGCGTTTGCTGATCTGCTGCAGGTTGCTGCGGCGCTGGGCTGAGCATGCCTGCCCGGACCAGGAACGGCCGGCCGGTGACCACGATCAGCAGCAGCGTGTAAGATTCTCCCGACCTTCCCGCGTCTCAGCCGCCCTTCGGGCCTGGAGCCTGATCATGACCCTGCGCTCGCTGCACCCCCTCGCCCTGGCCGTGGCCGCCGCGCTCGGCGCCGGCACCTGCTGTGCCGCCGCTGATCCCGCTGCGCCGGCGGCGACTACCGCGCCCCTGCGTATCGACATGGCCAGCCTGCCGAGCCTGCCGCATTTCGCGGCCAGCGACCTGGACCCCGGCCGGCCGGTCTGCCAGGACCTCAACGCCCACGTGAACAGCCAGTGGCTGGCCGCCAACCCGGTGCCGGCCGACAAGACCACCTGGGGCAGCTTCGAGATGCTGAACGAACGCTCGCTGGCCGTGCAGAAACAGATCGTCGAGGCCGCCGCCGCGGCGCAGGCCGCTGCCGGCACGGTCACCCAGAAGATCGGCGACCTTTACGGCACCGGCATGGATGTGGCCCGGCGGAACGCCCAGGGCGGGGCCCCGGTCCAGCCGCTGCTGGCCGGGATCGACGCGATCGAGACCCGCGCCCAGATCGCTCCCTACCTGCGCCGCACTTTCGGCCAGGGCCAGCAGTCGGTGTTCTGGTTCGGCCCCAGCGAGGACTTCAAGAACGCTTCGATGGTGATCGGCTACGCCTTCCAGGGTGGCCTCTCGCTGCCGGAGAAGGCCTACTACCTGGAGCCGAAGTACGAGGAAACCCGCGATTCCTTCGTCGCCCACCTCGAGCGCATGCTCGGGCTCGGTGGCGTTGACGCCGCCGCCGCCCGCCAGCAGGCGCAGGCCGTGCTGGCCTTCGAGACCCGCCTGGCCGGCGCCTCGCTGGCCCCGACCGAACTGCGCGACCCGGCCAACCAGTACCACTACGTGACCCTGGCCGAGGCCGACCGGCTGACGCCGAACTTCAGCTGGTCGCAATTCATGGCCGTTGAGGGCCTGCAGGAGGTCAAGGGCTTCTCGTTGTCACAACCGGCCTTCTTCGCCGAGGTCGACCGGATGCTCGCCGACACCCCGGTGGACGACTGGCGCGCCTACCTGCGCTACCACGTGCTGGTGGATGCCGCGCCGTACCTGTCCGACGCCTTCGCCGACGAGCGCTTCGCCTTCTATGGCAAGGCCATGCGCGGCCAGCAGGAACAGAAGCCGCAATGGAAGCGCGTGCTCGACACCGTCAACGGCGTGCTGGGCGAGGCCCTGGGCCAGGTCTACGTGGAGCAGGTCTTCCCGGAGTCGTCCAAGGCCAGGATGCAGGCCCTGGTGCAGAACCTGCGCGAGGCACTCAAAGTTCGCCTGCAGGACCTGGAGTGGATGAGCGATGCCACCAAGGCCAGGGCCCTGGAGAAGTGGCAGACCTTCGACCCGAAGATCGGCTACCCGGACCAGTGGCGCGACTACTCAGCGCTCGGCATCGACCGTAACAGCAGCTACCTGGCCAATGTGCTGGCCGCCGGCGCCTTCGAGAACGCCTATCAGATGGGCAAGATCGGCAAGCCGGCCGACCGCAAGGAATGGGGAATGACACCGCAGACGGTCAACGCCTACTACAACCCGACCAAGAACGAGATCGTGTTCCCGGCGGCGATCCTGCAGCCGCCGTTCTTCGATCCCGCTGCCGACGACGCGCTCAACTACGGCGGCATCGGCGCGGTGATCGGCCACGAGATCATGCATGGCTACGACGACCAGGGCAGCCAGTTCGACGCCCAGGGCAACAACCAGAACTGGTGGACGGCCGCGGACCTCGAACAGTTCCGGGCCCGCACCGCCAGGCTCGTCGAGCAGTTCTCCGCCTACGTCGCGCTGACCGATCCGCAGGACGGTCCGCTGCACGTCAAGGGCGAGCTGACCCTGGGCGAGAACATCGCCGACCTCGGCGGCCTGACCGTGGCCTTCGACGCGCTGCAGCGTGCCCAGGGCGCCGACTACACCGATCCGATGATCGATGGCTTCAGCCAGGCGCAGCGCTACTTCCTCAACTTTGGCACGATCTGGCGCCGCAATTTCCGGCCGGAAGAGCTGAAGGTGCGCCTGAACACCGACCCGCACGCCCCGGCCGGCTTCCGCGCCAATGGCGCGCCCTCGAACCTGCCGGCCTTCGCCGCCGCCTTCCAGTGCCAGGGCGGCGACGGCATGGTGCGCGACGGCGAGCAGCGCGTGGTGATCTGGTAGTTGCGGAGCAATCGTTCCGGACGCCTGACTTGGGCGGGGACTCGCGGCGCCGGGCGGCCTACTCCTTGCTGGTCGGCACGCTCACGAACGGCACCGTGTTGCCCAGCATGTACTGCGGCAGCTGACCGTTCCACTTCTGCACCGCCTCCCACTGCACCAGCTTCGCATTCTGCTCGAGTGCCCGGGCGCGGATGGATATGGACTCGGCCTCGGCCTTGGCATTGAGGATGGTCGACTCGGCACTGCCCTTCGCGGTTTCCACCCGTTGCGCTGCCTGTTCCCGGACCTGCACGGTGCGATTCTGCTCCTCGATCGCCTTCTGCTGGGCGATGACCTTGGCCTCGACGGCATGTTCGAACTCGGGAGTGTAGTCGATGTTGGTCAGCTGGAAGCCGGTGACGATGACATTGCGCTTGGCCAGCAGCGCCGCAACATTGGTCTCGATGCGCCGCGCCGCCGTATCGCGCTGCGAAATGAGATCGACGGCTTCATGCTGCCCGACTTCACGCTTCATTTCCTCGAGCACGACCTGGGCCACCAGCTTGCTGCTCCAGTCGGCACCCACCTGCTGGAATACGGTGTGCGCGCGCTCGGGATCGAGGCGATAGTTGAGGACGAACTGCAGCGTCGCCTGCTGCACATCTCGGGTGTAGGCCTGGGTTTCGTCCTCCCACTTGAGCACGCGGGTGTCGATCTCCTGGATGTGCGTGGTCAGGGGATTGACGAAATACAGGCCCTCCGGCAAACCCTCGCCCATGACCTGGCCAAATCGCACCTTGACTCCGCGATGGCCGGTATCGACGGTCTTCATGCTGCACGAGACCGTCAGGATCGCCAGCAGCGCGATGCCCCCGCCGAGAATGACGCGGCCAGTCGCCGCGGCCGAGTAACCCAGGCGTTCCGGCAGGCTCATAGTCCCCTCCCCGCATTCAGCAACAGCGCGCGACCGGAACTGCTCAACAGGGCGACTGGCCAGACCAGCGCCAGTGCAGTCCGCACGAGCAACTGCCGGGCGGTCGAATGGCCGAAGACCAGGTCGCTGATCGCGTAGGCGATGAATACGACGCTGATGGCCACCCACAGCGTAAATGGCAAGTAGCGCAAGGCAACCCCCCGTTACCAGCACCAGCCCCCGGTTCGCTGGCGCCCTCGAACCGGCTACCGTGGTGATAGGACATCCAAACGCTCGTCCGTGTCAAGGCAGAGTCTCTTCCAACATGGTATGAGTCTGAACGTGGGGGCGTATTTCCAACGAGGTATGAGTCTGGCGGCTGAGGTTTGGGTCGATCATCCCGCCCATGGTGATCGACATGAACGAACAGC
>SCUD01000006.1 GCA_004297335.1 Gammaproteobacteria bacterium | reverse complement strand
TTCCTCAACCTGGCCTTCATCGGCGCCGCGCTGCCGCGGGCTCGAGTGCTGCACGTGGTCCGCGATCCGGTGGACACCTGCTTTTCCGCACTGCGCGAGTATTTCTCCGCGGACGCCTGTCCTTTTTCCTACGACCAGCGGGAACTGGCCGGGTACTATCGGCTCTATCAGCGCCTGATGGCGCACTGGCACGAGCGCCTGCCGGGGCGGATCCTGGATGTCGGCTATGAATCCCTCGTGGACGAACCGGAGATGACCCTGCGTCGCGTTGCCAGCCACTGCGGCTTCGAGTTCGAGCCGGCGATGCTGCAGACCACGGCCTCGGCGCGGGGAGTCGCGACCGCGAGCGCAGTGCAGGTGCGCGGTGCCCGGGAGCGGCGATCCGCGCTGTGGCGGCCCTACGAGGCCTCGCTGCAGCCGCTGCTCCAGGGCCTGGCGATGCCGCAGGCTGCGGGCGGGTGAGGACCGGCGCGCCGCAGGACCCGGCGGTTGCACTGGCTGCCTGGAAGAAGGCCGAGGAACTGCTGCGAGGCGCTGATCTCGCCGGCGCGCGTACCTGCTACGAGTCCCTGATCGGCGGACCTCTCGCAATCCCGGCCCGGCTGCGGCTGTCGGTCATCCAGGTCCGCGAGGGCGACCTGCGCGCGGCCACGGCCGGGGTCCTGGCGGCGCTGGACCCGGGCACCCGCGAGCCGGAACTGATCGAGTCCCTCGCCAGTCGCCTGCTGGCGCTCGGTGAGTCCGAGGCGTTCCTGCGCTGTGCCGGCGTGCTCGCTCGCCTGGACTGCCAGTCTGCATCCGTGCTGACCGGCATGGGCCGGTTGCTGGTCGGGGCCAGCCGGCCGGCCGAGGCGCTCGGACTCCTGCGGCGGGCACAGTCCCTTGGCGACGACTCGCCGACGCGGCATTACCTGAGTGGCATTGCGCTGCTGCAGTGCGGTGAGGTCGAGGCCGCCGAGGCCGGGCTCGAGGCCTGCCTCCGCGCCCGCCCGGATTTCGCGCGCGCGCACTGGGCGCTCGCGAAGCTGCGGCGGCAGGATCCCGGACACCACCACGTCGCCCGGCTGGAGGAGCTGCTGCGGGAGGGGGCCGGCCTGGCGCCCGGGGATCGGCCGCAGCTGCTCTTCGCGCTGTTCAAGGAACTCGATGATCTAGGTGCGCCCGAGCCGGCGTGGCGGGCACTGGCGCAGGGCTGTGCGGAGAAACGTGCGTTGTTGCGTTACGATCCGGCGGCTGAGGAACGCCTGTTCGAGGGCCTGCTGGCCCTGGCTCCGGAGCGACTGCCGGCAAGGGCGGACGGACCGGCGGCCGGCCCCCAGCCGATCTTCATCGTCGGCATGCCACGTTCCGGCACGACGCTGCTGGAGCGCGTCCTCGGCAATCACAGCGCGATCGCGGATGCGGGCGAGCTGCCAGACTTCCTGTGGCAGATGCGCTGGGTCGCCAACCTGCCGGGACCAGCCCGGCCCGACGAGGCGCTCCTCGAGCGCGCCCCCGGCCTCGACCACTCCCTGCTGGGACAGCGCTACCTCGGGCATACCCAGTGGCGGGCCGGCGGCCGGCCGTTCTACACCGACAAGCAGCCCGGCAACTTCCTGCTGCTTGGCAGCATCGCGCGCGCACTGCCGCGGGCGCGGATCCTGCATCTCGTGCGCGATCCGCTGGACCTGTGCTTTTCCAACCTGCGCGAGCTGTTCACCGATGCCTACCCCTACAGTTACGACCAGGTCGAGCTCGCCGATCACTACGCGCGCTACCGGCGCCTGATGGCGCACTGGCACGCCGCGCTGCCGGGGCGGATCCTCGATGTGCCCTATGCCGGGCTGGTGACCGACCCGGAATCGGTGACCCGCGGCATCCTCGAGTTCTGCGGCCTGGGCTGGGAAGAGGGCTGCATCGCCATCGAGCGCCGCACCGCGCCGGTGACGACCGCAAGCAGTACGCAGGTGCGCGAGCCCATTCACACGGGCGGCCTTGGCCACTGGCGGCGCTACGCCGGGTGGCTCGGGCCGCTGCAGCAGCGGCTCGTCGAGCAGGGCGAGTTGACGGCCCAGGTGGCGGGGTAGGGATCCCGGTCGCGCGGGAGTGCAATAATGCCCGGCATGCACACAGTTGCCGGGACGGCAGGAATCGGCGGGGACACGGACGGCAGGGCGATCGCGCACCTGGACCGGGTGCTGGCGCTGCAACGGGAGGCATGCCGGCGTGTGCCGTATCCGGAGCTCGCGGAACGCCGCGACCGGCTGCGGCGGCTGCTCGCCATCGTGCAGGCCGACCAGGCGGCGATCGAGACGGCGATCGCGGCGGATTTCGGCCAACGCTCGCGCGACGAGACCCTGGCCTTCGAGATCCTGTCCTGCGCGCTGGAGCTCCGCCACACGATCCGCCACCTGCGGCGCTGGATGCGGAGCGAGCGCCGGCCGGTGGCCCTGACCTCCTGGCCGGGGCGCGCCGAGCTGATCCGGCAGCCGCTCGGTGTCGTCGGTATCGTCGTGCCCTGGAATTACCCGCTGTATCTCGCGATCTCGCCGCTGGCCGCCGCGCTCGCCGCCGGCAACCGGGCGCTGGTGAAGATGTCCGAGCACACGCCGCGGTTCAGCGAGCTGCTGGCCGGGCGCATTGCGCGCGCATTCCGCGAGGACGAAGTCTCCGTCGTGGACGGCGGCGTACCGGCGGCCCGTGCCTTCGTGGCGCGACCCTTCGATCACCTGCTGTTCACCGGCTCGACGGCGGTCGGCCGGCAGGTGATGGCGGCGGCGGCAGCGAACCTGACGCCGGTGACGCTGGAACTCGGTGGCAAGTCACCGGTGATCCTCGCGGACGATGCGCCGCTCGAGAGTGCGGTGCGCCAGATCGTGTTCGGCAAGCTGGCGAACGCCGGCCAGACCTGCGTGGCGCCGGACTACGTGCTGCTGCCGCGCGGCCTGGAGGATGCGTTCCTCGCGACGGCGAAGCGCGTGACGATGCAGTTCTACCCGCGGCTGCAGGGCAATCCCGATTACACCAGCATCGTCAGTGACGCGCAGGTCGCGCGGCTGCGGCGCTACGTGGAGGAAGCCCGCACGCGCGGTGCCACGATCCACCCGCTGCACGATGAGCCGGCACCAGAAGGCAGCCGCCAGCTGGTGCCGCTCGCGGTGACCGGCGTCAGCGAGGACCTGCAGCTCATGCAGCAGGAGATCTTCGGCCCGTTGCTGCCGGTGGTCGGCTACCAGCGTTTCGAGGAGGCCATCGACTACGTGAACCGGCATCCCCGTCCGCTCGCGCTCTACCTGTTCTCGCGTGACCGGGCCCGGATCGACCGGGTGCTGCGGGAGACCACTTCCGGCGGTGCCGTGGTCAACGATGTGATGATGCATGTGGTCCAGAACGACCTGCCCTTTGGCGGCGTCGGGCCGAGCGGCATGGGGCAGTACCACGGCCGCGAGGGCTTCGACACCTTCAGCAAGCTGAAGGGCGTGTTCCACCAGAGCCGCATCAACGGCGGTTCGCTGCTGCGACCCCCGCGGGACAACGGCCGCCTGCGGCGGGTGGCGCAGTGGCTCACGGGGCGACCCGGCGGATGAGCACCGGCACAATCGCGTAAACTTCGAGGCAGCCGGGCGGTGCCCGGCGCTGATCCACCGACCCACAGGAGCTTTGCATGATTCCGGACACGATCAGGACCTGGCAGATGACCGCGCCGGGCCGGCTGCAGCGCACCGAGATCCCGCGGCCGGAGCTGGCCCCCGGCGAGGCGCTGGTCGAGATCCGGGGCTGTGGCGTCTGTCACACCGATCTGTCCTATTTCTACGATGGCGTGCCGACCGTGGACAAGCCGCCGCTGACGCTCGGTCACGAGATTGCCGGCGTCATCGTGGCCGGCGACCAGCCGGAGCTGATCGGCGCCGAGGTCATCATCCCGGCCGTGCTGCCCTGCAATGATTGCGAGATCTGCCGGTCCGGCCGTGGCAATCGCTGCCTGAAGCAACGCATGCCCGGCAACTCGATGGGCATCTGGGGCGGCTTCGCCAGCCACATCCCGGTCCCGGCCCGGGACCTGTGCCGGGTGCCGGCCGGCCGCCAGCAGCCGCTCGAACACCTGGCGGTCGTGGCCGATGCGATTGCGACACCCTTCCATGCAGCGAAGCGGGCCGGACTGCAGCCGGACGATCGCGTGGTCGTCATCGGTGCGGCCGGCGGCGTCGGCAGCTTCATGACCCAGATCGCGAAGGGTCTTGGCGCCCGCGCGGTGATCGCGATCGACCTGAACGAGGAAAAGCTGGCCCTGATGTGCGGCTACGGCGCGGATTTCACCATCAACCCGCGTGGCAAGAGCGCGAAAGAGATCAAGGACCTGATCAAGGACTGGTGCAAGACCCAGGGCCTGCCGGCGAACTTCGGCTGGAAGATCTTCGAGGTCACCGGCAGCAAGGCCGGCCAGGAACTCGCGCTCGCGCTCCTGTCCTTCGTCGGCAAGCTGATCGTCGTCGGCTATGGGACCGCGGAGACCCAGTACATGCTCTCGCGGCTGATGGCCTTCGAGGCCGACATGATCGGCGTCTGGGGCTGCCGGCCCATGGATTACCCGGAGGTGCTCGGCATGTGCCTCGACGGCCGGATCGCGCTCGGTCCGTTCGTCGAGACCCGGCCGATGAGCCAGATCGAGCAGGTCTTCGACGAGGCCCACCACGGCCGGCTGAAGAAGCGGGTGGTGCTGACTCCGGACTTCTGATCGGGGCGCAGGCCGCTCAGCCGGCCAGCGCCTGCGCGATCGCGGCATCGACGGTCTCGAGCCACTCGAAACGCAGCCCGGCGCGCGCAGCCTCGGGCACGTCGACCAGATCCTTGCGGTTGCGCGCCGGCAGCAGCACCGTCGCGATGCCGGCACGGGCGGCGGCCAGCACCTTCTCCTTGACGCCGCCCACCGGCAGCACCAGTCCGCGCAGGCTGATCTCGCCGGTCATCGCGGTGTCGGCGCGCACGGTGCGGCCGGCGAGCAGCGACACGAGCGCCATGAACATCGCCACCCCGGCGCTCGGGCCGTCCTTCGGAATTGCGCCGGCCGGCACGTGGATGTGCACGTCGGAGTGGTCGAAGTCCACGCTGATGCCGAGCGACGCCGCGCGCGATTTCACCAGCGTCAGCGCGGCCTGGGCGCTCTCCTTCATGACCTCGCCGAGCTGGCCGGTCAGGATCAGCTTACCGCTGCCGGGCGTGCGGCTGGCCTCGACGAACAGAATGTCGCCGCCCGCCGGCGTCCAGGCGAGCCCGGTCGCGACCCCCGGCAGGGCCGTCCGCAGCGCCACCTCGGATTCGAAGCGGGCTGGCCCGAGGATGGTCGCCAAATCGCCGGCATCGATCCGCGCCGCGGTCGTCTCGCCCTCGGCGATGCGCGCCGCGACGTTACGCAGCACGGCGCCGATCTCGCGCTCGAGATTGCGGACGCCCGCTTCGCGCGTGTAGTCGTGGATGAGGCCGCGCAGCGCCGCTTCGGTGACCTCGGCCTGTTCCGGCGCCAGGCCGTTCGCCTCGCGCTGCCGGCGCAGCAGGTAGCGCTTCGCGATCTCGAGCTTCTCGTCCTCGGTGTAGCCCGGCAGGTGGATGATCTCCATCCGGTCGCGCAGCGGCCCCGGGATCGTATCGAGCACATTGGCCGTGGTGATGAACAGCACCCGTGACAGGTCGAAGGTCACGCCGAGGTAGTTGTCGCGGAAAGCCTTGTTCTGCTCCGGGTCCAGCACTTCGAGCAGCGCCGAGGACGTGTCGCCGTGGTGGACGCTGGCGCCGACCTTGTCGATCTCGTCGAGCATCATCACGCAATCGCGCGAACCGGCCCGGCGCAGGCTCTGGATCACGTTGCCTGGCAGCGCGCCGACATAGGTGCGCCGGTGACCGCGGATCTCGGCCTCGTCGTGCACACCACCGAGCGCGACGCGCACGAAGCGCCGGCCGAGCGCGCGGGCAATGCTCTGGCCGAGCGAGGTCTTGCCCACGCCCGGCGGGCCGACGAAGCACAGGATCGGCCCATGGCCGGCCGGGTTCAGCTTGCGTACCGCGAGGAACTCGATGATCCGGCGCTTGACCTTCTCGAGTCCGTAGTGGTCCTCGTCGAGGATCTTCCGGGCCCCGGCGATGTCGATTGGCGCCTCGGCCGGCTCCGCCCAGGGGAGTTCGACCAGCCAGTCGAGATAGGTGCGCACCATCGAGTGCTCGGCCGAGGATTCCGGCATGCGCTCGAGGCGGCCGAGCTCCTTCTTCGCCTGCGCGGCGACCTCCTCCGGCATCCCGGCGCGGTCAATGGCCGCGGCGAGGCCGGCGAATTCCTCGCCGCTGCCTTCGCCCTCGCCGAGTTCCTTCTGGATCTGGCGCAGCTGCTCGCGCAGCACGTATTCGCGCTGGCGCTCGTCCATCGTGGCCTTGGTACGCGCATCGATCTCGCGCGAGAGCTTCAGCACCTCGATGCGGTGCGCGAGCAGGCCGAGCACATGTTCGACCCGTGCCGGCACCGCGAACATCTCGAGCACCGCCTGCTTGTCCGGCGCCGGCAGGTCCATGAAGCCCGCAACCATGTCCGCGAGCCCGCCCGGGGAGGTGAAGCCACGCACGGCCTGCAGCATCTCCGGCGGTGCCTGCGGCAGCAGTTCCAGCGCCTCGATCGCGCGCTCGCGCAGCTGCATCAGCTGGGCCTCGAGTTCCCTGGTGACCTCGCCGTCCTCGTGCTGGCGCTCGACCTGGGCCGCGAGGAAGGGCAGGTCCCGGCGGAACTCGCGGATGCGGAAGCGCTCTTCGCCCTGGCAGATGATGTGATGCGTGCCGTCGGGCGTCGTCACATAGCGCAGGATGCGGACGACGGTGCCCACCTCATGCAGTCCCTCCGGTTCCGGCGCGTCCTCGGCCGGGTCCCGCTGCAGGATCAGGCCGATCGGACGCTCGTGCTTGACCGCATACTGGGCCGCCGCAATCGATCCACCCCGCCCGATGGTCACCGGCAGGATCATGCCGGGGAACAGCACCAGGTTGCGCACCGGCACCAGCACGAGCGTGTCTTCCGGCAGCACGACGTCGGCTACGGGCGGCGCCACGGGCATCGCGGCCGGGGCATCGGCGTGGCTCATGGGCTGGTCCTGGTCGAGGTTCATCGCGGCAACTCCTCAGGCGATCCGGCGCAGGCCGATGACGAGGCAGCCACGGTCGAGCTGCCGCGCGAAGAGCTCGAAGCGCCCCGGTGGCAGCGGCACACGGCGCTCGAAGCGGCCATGCGGGATTTCGAGACGGCGGATGCTGCCGGAACGGGCCGGCAGCGGCAGCCTGCGCTCGCCGCGGACGACGATGGCGCCGGATTCGTCGACACTGACCTCGGTCTGCTCGGTGCTGACGCCAGGAACGGCGAAGAACAGCCAGATATCGTCGCCGTCGGAGAAGATGTCGACCGGTGGCTCCCACACCGGTACGTGCCGGCCGCGCGCCTCCGTGCCCGTGAAGAACCGGCGCTGCAACCGGTCGGCTTCGCCGAGCATTTCGAGCGCCTGCGCCCACATCCAGCTGTGTGGAGACCTTGCCATGGGTCGTAGATGGATCCCGATCCCCGGCAATCAAGCCCCGGCGGGGTCTATTTGATCAGCGTGACCGGAACCGGCGCATCGCGGGATACGGCGCTCGCGACCGAGCCGAGCAGCAGGTGGGTCAGGCCGCCGCGGCCGTGCGTGCCCATGACGATGCCGTCACAGCCCTGCTCGCTGGCGAAGCGGACGATCGTCTCGGCGATGCGGCCGACGGTGACATGCCAGGCATAGGGGATGCCGGCCGCATCCAGCCGGGCCCGCGCCGACTGCAGCGCCTTCTCGCCTTCCTCGCGATGCCAGTCCTGGATGGCCTCGGGACTGACGAACATCCGCGCATGCCCGGAATCGAGCGGCATCTGTACATTGAGCAGGACCAGCTCCGCCGGCGTGCCATCCCGGTGTTCCCGGATCAGGTACTCGATGACCCGGTCGGAGTTGGCCGAGCCGTCGACCGGCACCAGTACGCGCCGCCGCGGCGCGTGCGCCGTTTCATCGCCCATCGTGCTTCTCCTGCGTACCGCTCGCCACTACCTCAACCGCCGGTCGCGGAGCCGCGCGGCGTGCGAGCCAGGTGCCGACGATCATGACCGCCACGGCGCCGGCCGCCGCGAACCCGGAGTGCAGCCATTCCGGCTGCCCGTCGAGCAGGGGCTGCACCGCCATGTCCCCGGCCAGCATGCCGCCACCGATCCAGCCGAGCAGGCCGCCGCCGAGCGTGATCACGATCGGCCAGCGGTCCATCAGCCGCAACACGAAGCGGCTGCCCCAGACGATGATCGGGATGCTGACGAGGATGCCGAACACGACCAGCCGGATATCTCCGTGCGCGGCTGCGGCGACCGCGATGACATTGTCGAGGCTCATCACCGCGTCGGCGATGATCACCGTGCGGATCGCGCCCAGCAGCTGCGAGCTGCCCTCGATCCGGCCGTGCCCGGCCTCGCGCTCCGGCTGCAGCAGCTTGACGCCGATCCACAGCAGGAGTATTCCACCGACGATCTTCAGGAACGGGACCGCCAGCAGCTGCAGCGCGAAGAAGATCAGGACCACGCGCAGCACGATGGCGCCGACCATGCCCCAGAAGATACCGAGGTTGCGCTGCTGCTCCGGCAGCCGGCGGCAGGCCAGGGCGATGACAATCGCATTGTCGCCGCCGAGCAGGATATCGATCGCGATGATCTGCAGGACGGAGATCCAGAACCCGGGGTCGGCTGCGGCTTCGAACATGGTGCGACGCTGATGATGGACGCATCGAGAATAGCATGGCAGGAACTGAGCTTCCGCGCCGCGGACGGAGTGAGGATCGGCTACCGCCGTGCCGGACCGGCCGGCTCGCCGCAGGCCCCGCTGATGCTGTTGCATGGTGCCGCGAGCAATGGCACGCGCTGGTGGCACCTGGCCTCGCACAGCCGGCTGCGCGAGGAGCGGGTGCTGCTGTTTCCCGACCTGCGCGGCCATGGGCTGTCGCTGTGGCGCGGCCGCGTGGACATGGAGCGCTGGAGCGATGACCTCGCGCAGTTGCTGCAGGCCACAGGCCACCGGCGGGCCATCGTCGGCGGGCACTGCCTGGGCGCCAACCTGGCGGTGCATTTCGCCGTGAGGCATCCCGGGCTCTGCGCGGGACTGGTGCTGATCGAGCCGATGGCCCCCGAGGCCCTGCTGGGCTCGATGGCGCGCCTGCGCCCGTACCAGCCCCTGCTGCGGCTCGCGCTCGCACTCGCCCGTGGCGTGAACCGTCTCGGCATCCATCGCCGGCGACTGCAGGCACTCGACCTGGAGCAGCTGGATCGCAGTGTCTGGCTGGCCCCGAGCGCCGCCGCCGGCGAGCAGGCGATGCGCCGCCGCTATGCCTCGCCCTGGCATGACCTGCAGACGCTGCCCACGGCTCAGTACCTGGCGAACCTGCGCGAAGTGCTGCGTCCGCTGCCATTCGCGCAGGTCCGCTGCCCGACGCTGGGGATCCTGTCCACCGGCCGGCTGATGGCCGACCCGGTGCGCACACGGGCCGCCCTGGTCGCGATTCCCGGCGTCGAGATCGTGGAATTGCCGGCGCAGCACTGGATTCCGACCGAGCAGCCGCAGGCCCTGTGCGACCTGGTCGATACCTGGGTGACGAGGTTGCCAGCGATGGTTGCAGGTGCCGCCGGCCCATGAGCTCATTCCGGGCCAGGGTCTGGCGGTCCCGGCACGCATGCCCTACTGTCTGCATCCTGCGAAAGTCATGAAGAGGAGAGTCCCTGCATGAAGCTCTACCTGTCACCGGCTGCCTGCTCGCTGGCGGCGCACATCACGCTGGAGGAGGCCGCGCTCGCCTATGACACGGAAGTCGTGGATCTCAGGACCCGGCAGCTGGCCAGCGGCGGCGATTTCACGCAGGTCAATCCGAAGGGCTATATCCCGGCGCTGCTGCTGGACGACGGCGAGCTGCTGACCGAACTGCCGGCGATCGTGCAATACATCGCCGACCTGGTGCCCGAGCGGCAGCTCGCGCCGCCGAACGGCACGCGCGAGCGCTACCGCCTGCAGGGCTGGCTGACGTTCGTCGGTACCGAGCTGCACAAGTCGTTCATTCCGTTCTTCTTCCCGGGCGCGGGCGAGGAGTGGAAGAAGTTCGGTCGCGGGACCCTGAAGCGGCGACTCGCATGGACGAATGGCGAGCTCGTGGACCGGCAGTACCTGATGGGTGGCGGCTTCACGGTGGCCGATGCCTATCTGTTCACGGTGCTGCGCTGGACCGGGATGTCCGGGCTCGATCTCGCCACCTGGCCGGGCCTCACGGCGTTCCAGCAACGGGTCGCGGCCCGGCCGGCGGTACAGGCCGCGCTCAGGGCGGAAGGGCTGGCCTGATCCGGTGCGGCGCCCCGTACAGGTCTCATTCGAGTTCTTCCCGCCGGCCGACGAGGCGATGGAGCGGACGCTGTGGGCTTCGCTGCAGCGTCTCGCGCCGCTCAGCCCGCGCTTCGTGTCGGTCACCTATGGCGCCGATGGCTCGACGCGTGACCGCACGCATCGCCTGGTCACGCGGGTGCTCGGCGAGACCGGGTTGACCGGAGCTCCGCACCTGACCTGCATCGGCGCGAGCCGCGGCGAGATCCAGGATATCGCCCGGCGCTACTGGGATCTCGGCGTGCGCCATATCGTGGCGCTGCGCGGCGATCCGCCGGCCGGAGCGGGCGCCTACGTGCCGCGGCCGGACGGTTATGCCTGGGCGGCCGACCTCGTCGCGGGCCTGCGCAGCGTCGCCGACTTCGAGATCTCGGTCGCCGCCTACCCGGAGACTCACCCGGAGGCGGCGAGCGCCGAGGCGGATCTCGACAACCTGAAGCGCAAGCTCGATGCCGGCGCGGACCGGGCGATTACCCAGTTCTTCTTCGAGCCCGAACGCTTCCTGCGTTTCCGCGACCGCTGCGCGGCGCGCGGGATCAGCGCGCCGCTCGTGCCGGGCATCCTGCCGATCACGCGTTTCCCGCAGCTGCTGCGCTTCGCGGCGCGTTGCGGCGCCAGCGTGCCAGGCTGGCTGATCGAGCGCTTCGAGGGCCTCGAGGACGATCCGGAAACGCGCATGATGATCGCCGCATCAGTCGCGATCGAGCAGGCCGCGCGCCTGCGCCATGAGGGCGTCGACGAGTTCCACTTCTATACGCTGAACCGCGCCGAGCTGACTTATGCGATCTGTCATGCACTGGGCGTGAGGGCCCGATGAACGGCCGCGAGGAGCGGATCGCGGCGCTGCGGCAGGCGCTCACCGAGCGCATCCTGGTGCTCGACGGTGCGATGGGCACGATGATCCAGGCCGCCGGACTGGCGGCGGCCGATTATGCCGGCGAGCGCTTCGCCAGCTGGCCGCGGGAACTCAAGGGCTGCAACGATCTGCTGGTGCTGACCCGCCCGCAGCTGATCGCCGGCATCCATGGCCAGTACCTCGCGGCCGGCGCCGACATCATCGAGACCAACACCTTCAATGCCAGCGCCCCGTCGCTGGCCGACTACGGGCTCGAAGACCTGGTCGCCGAGATCAACCTGGAGGCTGCGCGGATCGCGCGCGGCGCGGCGGATGCGGCCGCCGCGGCCGACGGCCGGCCGCGCTTCGTCGCCGGTGCGCTCGGGCCGACCAGCCGCACGGCCTCGCTGTCACCGGACGTCAATGACCCCGGCTTCCGCAACATCAGCTTCGACGAGCTGCGCGACACCTACGCGACCGCGGCCCGCGCGCTGATCGCGGGCGGCGTGGACCTGCTGATGGTCGAGACCGTGTTCGACACGCTGAATGCGCGGGCGGCGCTCTACGGAATCGCGCGGGTGTTCGAGGAAACCGGTTGCGAGCTGCCGCTCATCATCTCGGGCACGATCACCGATGCCTCGGGGCGCACGCTGTCCGGACAGACGGTCGAGGCCTTCTGGAACTCGGTGCGCCATGCGCGGCCACTGGCGGTCGGCCTGAACTGTGCGCTCGGCGCCAGGCAACTGCGGCCCTACGTCATGGAACTCGCGCGCCTCGCCGACTGCTGCGTCAGCGCCCATCCGAACGCGGGGCTGCCGAACGCCTTCGGCGAATACGAGGAGACGCCCGAGGAAACCGCGCGGCAGCTTGGTGAATGGGCCGCGAGCGGGCTGGTCAACATTGTCGGTGGCTGCTGTGGCACGACGCCGGCGCACATCGCCAGCCTGGCCGCGGCCGTGGCCGGCCAGGCGCCGCGGGTGCCACCGCTGTTGCCGCCGCGCTGCCGGCTGGCGGGGCTCGAGGCCTGCAACATCGAGCCGGCCCGGCTGTTCGTCAACGTCGGCGAGCGCACCAACGTCACCGGCTCGGCGCGCTTCCGCAAGCTGATCGAGGCGGGCGATTTCACCGCCGCGCTGGCGATCGCGCGGGACCAGGTGGAGAACGGCGCGCAGCTGATCGACGTCAACATGGACGAGGGCATGCTGGATTCGGAGGCGGTGATGGTCCGCTTTCTGAACCTGGTCGCCGCCGAGCCCGACATTTCCCGCGTACCGGTAATGCTCGATTCATCGCGCTGGTCGGTGATCGAGGCGGGGCTGAAGTGCCTGCAGGGCAAGGGCGTCGTCAACTCGATCTCGCTGAAGGAGGGCGAGGGCCCGTTTCTCGAGCAAGCGCGCAAGCTCCGCCGCTACGGCGCGGCGGTGGTCGTGATGGCCTTCGACGAGCAGGGGCAGGGCGACACGGTCGAGCGCCGCGTGGCGATCTGCGAACGGGCCTACCGGCTGCTGACCGGTACGGTCGGCATGCCGGCCGAGGACATCATCTTCGATCCGAACGTCTTCGCGGTCGGCACCGGCATCGAGGAACACGCCGGCTATGGCCTCGCGTTCATCGAGGCGGTCCGGCGGATCAAGGAGCGCTGCCCGGGCGTTCTGACCAGCGGCGGCATCAGCAACGTGTCTTTCGCGTTCCGCGGCAATGACACGGTGCGCGAGGCGATGCATGCCGTGTTCCTGTATCACGCGATCCGCGCCGGCCTCGACCTGGGCATCGTCAACGCCGGGCAGCTGGCGATCTACGCGGAGATCGAGCCGGAGTTGCGCGAGCGGGTCGAGGACGTGCTGCTGAACCGGCGCCCGGACGCGACCGAGCGGCTGCTCGAGGTCGCAGAGCGCTTCCGCGGCGAGGCGGGCGCCAAGCGTGGCGAGGACCTGGCCTGGCGCGAGTGGCCGGTCGCGAAGCGGATCGAGCACGCGCTGGTGAAGGGCATCGACCAGTACGTCGCGGAGGACGTCGAGGAGGCGCGGCTCGCGGCCGCGCGGCCGCTCGAGGTGATCGAGGGCCCGCTGATGGATGGCATGAACGTCGTCGGCGACCTGTTCGGCGCCGGCCAGATGTTCCTGCCACAGGTGGTCAAGTCGGCGCGGGTGATGAAGCGCGCGGTGGCCCTGCTGATTCCGCACATCGAGCGCGAGCAGGGCGGGGTCCGCCGCAGCAGCGGCCGGATCGTGCTCGCCACCGTCAAGGGCGACGTGCACGACATCGGCAAGAACATCGTCGGCGTCGTGCTCCAGTGCAACAACGTCGAGGTCATCGACCTGGGCGTGATGGTGCCGGCCGAGCGCATCCTGGCGGCGGCGCGCGAATCCGGCGCCGACCTGATCGGTCTGTCCGGGCTGATCACGCCGTCGCTCGAGGAGATGACGCACGTCGCCGCGGAACTGCAGCGCGAGGGTTTCACCGTGCCACTGCTGATCGGTGGCGCGACCACCTCGCCGGCGCACACTTCGGTGAAGATCGAGCCGCGCTACGGGCACGGCGTCGTCTATGTCAAGGATGCCTCGCGCGCGGTCGGTGTCTGCCAGGCGCTGCTTTCGCCGGAGTCGCGCGCGGCTTTCCTCGAACGCGTGCGCGTGGAACATGCGGAGCGGCGGGCGCGGCACGCGGATCGAGGCAGCCGCAGCACGGGGCTGCCACTGGCGGTGGCTCGGGAGCGCCGGTTCCAGCCGGACTGGTCCGGCTACCGGCCGCCGGTACCGCGGTTCCTCGGTACGCGGGTGCTCACCGATGTGCCGCTCGGGGACCTGCTGGACTACATCGACTGGATGCCGTTCTTCAACGCCTGGGAGTTTTCGGGGAAGTTCCCGGAGATTCTCACCGATCCGCTGCGCGGTGCCGCCGCCACGCAACTCTACGACGACGCCCGGCGCATGCTGCGGCAGCTGGTCCGCGAGCGCTGGCTACGGGCGCAGGCGGTGTTCGGGTTCTTTCCGGCGGCGTCGGCTGGTGATGACATCCTGGTGTACGCCGATGCCAGCCGGGAGCGGGTGCTCGCCCGCCTGCACCAGCTGCGCCAGCAGAAGGCGCGCCCGGATGGCCTGCCGCAGCTGTGCCTGGCGGATTTCGTTGCGCCGGTCGAGGGCGGTCCGGCCGACTACATCGGTGCTTTCGCGGTGACCGCGGGCATCGGCATAGAGGAACACGTGGCCCGCTTCGAAGCCGCCGCGGACGACTATTCGGCGATCCTGCTGAAGGCGCTCGCCGACCGCCTGGCTGAGGCGCTCGCCGAGGCGCTGCATGCGCGCGTACGCCGCGAGTACTGGGGCTACGCAGCGGATGAGCGGCTCGATGCCACGGCGCTGGTCGGCGAACAGTATCGCGGCATCCGGCCCGCACCGGGCTATCCGGCCTGTCCGGACCACACCGAGAAGGCCACGCTGTGGCGCCTGCTGGAGGTCGAGCGCGCCTCGGCAATACGCCTGACTGAGTCCTTCGCGATGTACCCCGCGGCTTCGGTCAGCGGCTGGTACCTGGCACACCCGGAGGCACGCTACTTCGCGGTGGGCACGATCGAGGCCGACCAGCTCGAGGACTACGCGCGGCGCAAGGAGCTGCCACTCGAGACGGCGCGGCGCTGGCTGGCATCCAATCTCGCGCGTTGAAGTCGCTCGAGGTAGGCGGGACCGCCGAGTGCCTGCATCTGTCCGAGGATCCAGCGCTGCCGTTCGCGGATCCAGGCGGACGGGGCGGCGACGCTGTAGCGCTTCGGATTCGGCAGCACGGCGGCGAGCAGCGCCGCCTGCTCGCGGCTGAGCCGTGCGGCGGACCGGCCGAAATAGTGCCGGCTCGCGGCTTCGACGCCCCAGATGCCGGGGCCGAACTCGACGACGTTGAGGTAGACCTCGAGGATCCGCTGCTTCGGCCATAGGAGCTCGAGCCAGGCCGTGAACCAGATCTCGAGTGACTTGCGCGGCCAGCTCCGGCCGGGCCACAGGAACAGGTTCTTGGCCAGCTGCTGGCTGATCGTACTGGCGCCGCGCAGCCGCCGGCCGCGACCGGCGGCGGTCAGCGCCTGGTCGATGGCCTCGAAGTCAAAGCCGGCGTGCTGCGGGAAGCGCTGATCCTCGGCCGCGATAACGGCCAGCGCCGCGTGCGGGGAAATCCGGTCCCAGGGAATCCAGGCATGCTGGCGCGGCTGGTCCGTGCCGCGGTCCAGCAGCATGAACGAGGTCACGGGGACGGGCAGCCAGCGGCAGGCGACGATCGGCAGCACGCTGGCGGCGGCCACCAGCAGGCCCGTCAGCACGAGCGTCCGCGCCAGCCGAGCGAACCACCGGCGGCGCGCCATGCGGAGGATCTCAGTCGGCGGCGATGCGCCGCACGGACTGGATGAGCACCGGTTCGACGGGCACGTCGTCGTGGCCGCGTTGCCGTCCGGTCGCGACGGCGGCGATCGCGTCGATGACCTCCATGCCGTCGCTCACCCGTCCGAACACGGCATAGCCGAAGTTGCCGGGCCGGTGGTCGAGGAACGCATTGTCCACGAGATTGACGAAGAACTGCGCGGTCGCGCTGTGGATGTCGTTGGTACGGGCCATCGCCAGCGAGCCGCGCCGGTTGCGCAGCCCGTTGGCGGCCTCGTTCTGGATCGGGGCGCCGGTCTGTCGCTGGCCCATGTCGGCGCCGAAGCCTCCGCCCTGGATCATGAAACCGGGGATCACGCGATGGAAGATCGTTCCATCGAAGTGACCGCTGTCGACGTAGCGCAGGAAGTTCTCGCAGGTGATGGGTGCGGAGTCGGCATCGAGCTCGACCGTGAACGTGCCCATTGAGGTTTCGAAGCGGATCATCGCCAGCTCTCCATGCCGTTGCCGCGCATCTGCGCGAGGCGCCATCTTAGCCTGCAGCCACCGCCTGCGTCGCGCGTTCATGACCGGCGAGGTCGCGGTGGGTCCGCGGATTGGCAAGCCCGGCTGCCAGGCACAGTTCACGGACCGCCGGGCCCTGGGTGGCGCCATGCTCGACGATCAGGGTTCCGCCGGGCGCGAGTCGCGCCGGTGCACCCGCGCAGACGATCCGCAGCGCGTCCAGGCCCTCGGGGCCGGCCGCGAGGGCCGGGCGGGGTTCGTGGCAGAGCGCAGTGAGAACGGGGTCGTCGCTGGCAACATAGGGAGGATTGGCGACGATGACCGTGAAGCGCCGCATTTCGACGGGCTCATACCAGGAGCCCTCGAGGAACTCGATGCGTCCGAGGCCGAGTCGCGCGGCGTTGCGCCGCGCGATGGCCAGTGCTGCCGCACTGAGGTCCACGGCGACGACGGTGGCATCCGGTCGCTCCGTGGCGAGCGCCAGCGCGAGCGCACCGCTGCCGGTGCCGAGGTCGAGGATCGTCGGTGCCGCGGTGCCGGCCAGCGCAGCGAGCGCGAGCTCCACGAGGAGTTCCGTCTCGGGTCGCGGCACCAGCACGGCCGGCGTCACCTCGAGCTCGAGCGACCAGAATTCGCGCTGGCCGGTCAGGTAGGCGACCGGCTCGCCGGCGAGGCGCCGCGCGGCCAGCGTGGCGAGCGCGCGCTCCTCGGTCGCACTCAGGCAGCGTCCGGGATCCGCACGGAGCGCCGCGCGGCCGCAACCGAGCACCTGCGCGAGCAGCACCTCGGCATCGAGCCGGGCGGTGCCCGAGACCGTCGCCAGCCGGCGGCACAGCTCCGCGACCGCAACGCCGGCGCTGGTCATTCGAGGCGGGCCAGTTCCTCGGCCCGGTACTCGCGCTGCAGTGCGTCGAGCACCTCGTCGAGGTCACCCTCGACGATCGACTCGAGGCGGTACAGCGTCAGCTCGATGCGGTGGTCGGTGAGCCGGCCTTGCGGAAAATTGTAGGTGCGGATGCGCTCGGAGCGGTCGCCAGTACCGACCTGCAGGCGGCGTTTGCGGGCCTGCTCGCTGGTTGCACGCTCGCGCTCCGCTGCCAGCAGATGCGCCCGCAGCAGCGCCAGCGCGCGTGCACGGTTCTTGTGCTGCGAGCGTTCATCCTGGCATTCGACCACGAGGCCGGTCGGCAGGTGCGTGATGCGGACGGCGGAATCGGTCTTGTTGACGTGCTGGCCGCCCGCGCCCGAGGAGCGGTAGGTGTCGACGCGCAGCTCCGCGGGGTTGATCGTGACGCTATCCACTTCCTCGATCTCGGGCAGGATCGCGACCGTGCAGGTCGAGGTATGGATGCGGCCCTGGGCCTCGGTCGCCGGCACGCGCTGCACGCGGTGCGTGCCGGATTCGAACTTGAGCCGCGCCCAGACCCCACGGCCGGCGACGCGGCTGATGACCTCGCGATAGCCGCCATGCTCGCCGCGGCTCTCGGAGAGGATCTCGACGGACCAGCCACGCCGTTCGGCATAGCGCGCATACATGCGGAACAGGTCACCGGCGAAGATCGCCGCCTCGTCGCCGCCCGCGGCGGCGCGGATCTCGAGGAACACGTTGTGCTCATCGAGCGGGTCCTCGGGCACCAGCAGCTGCTGCAGTTCCTGCTCGCCCCCGGCCAGCCGGTGCTCGAGGTCAGCGGTTTCCTGGGTTGCGAGTCCGCGCACTGCCGGGTCTGGATCGTCGGCGAGTGCGTGAGCGGCGGCCAGTTGCCGCTCGAGGTCGCGCTGGCCGGCGAAGGCACGGACTACCGGATCGAGGCGCGCAAACTCCACGGACAGCTCGCGGAAGCGGCCGGCGCGGGCCAGCACGTCGGGATCGGTCAGCAGGCGCTCGAGCTCTGCGTGCCGGTCGGCGATCTGCTCCAGCCGGCGGCGCACCGGTTCCCTCACGACTCGTCCCGGTTCAGCTGGAACAGGCGGGCCGCGGCCGCGGTGAGGGTATCGTCCCCCTGCGTTGCAGCCTCGCGCAGCGCGACCGAGGGCGCATGCAGCAGCCGGTTGGTCAGCGTCGTGGCGAGGAACTCGAGCACCGTGGCTGGTTCCTGTCCGCTGGCAAGGAGGCGGCGGGCCTGCTCGAGGGTCTGCTGGCGCACCGCCTCCGACTGTCCGCGCAGGCTCCTGATCAACGGCGCGGCATCGCGGACCTTGAGGCTGGCGATGAATTGCCCGACCTCCTCGGCGATCAGGCGACGTGCGACCGCGGCTTCCTCCTGACGGGCCCGGACGTTGTCGTCGACCACATTGCGCAGGTCATCGAGGGTGAACAGATAGACGTCCTCGAGCTCGGCGATACGCGGGTCGATGTCGCGCGGGACCGCCAGGTCGAGCATGAACATTGGCCGGTGGCGCCGGGCCTCCAGCGCCGAACGCACCGCGTCGAAGCCGATCACCTGACCGGGACTCGCAGTCGAGCTGACGACGATGTCGGCCTGGTCGAGGTGGGCGGGCAGCGCATCGAGCGCGATGGCCGAGGCCTGGAAACGGCTGGCGATGCGTTCGGCACGATCGAGGCTGCGGTTCGCGATGATCATGTGGCCGAGACCCTGCGCATGCAGGTGGCGGGCCGCCAGCTCAATCATGTCGCCGGCTCCGACCAGCAGCGCCGTATGCTGGCGAAACCTGGTGAAGATCCGCCGCGCGAGCTGCACGCCAGCGGAAGCGACCGAAACCGCGCTTGCCCCGATCGCGGTTTCAGAACGCACGCGCTTGGCGACGGCGAAGGTGGTCTGCAGCAAGCGGTTCAGCAGCGGGCCGGACTGGCCGCCTTGCTGGGCAGCCCGGTAGGCATCCTTGAGCTGGCCGAGGATCTGCGGTTCGCCGAGTATCAGGGAGTCGAGGCCCGCAGCCACGCCGAACAGATGGTTGACCGCCTCCTGGTCCCGGAACTGGTACAGGCAGTCGGCCGGTACGGGCAGGTCGCCGGCGTGCGCGAGCAGCCAGGCGGACAGCTGGCTGCTTTCGTCTCCGGTCACGCAATAGAGCTCGGTCCGGTTGCAGGTCGAGACGATCATGCACTCCAGGACGCCGGGCACGCGCGCGAGTTCCGCCAGCACGCCTGGCAGGCGCAGGGCATCGAAAACGATGCGCTCGCGCACTTCGATCGGCGCGGTCCGGTGGTTCAATCCGACGACGAGCAGCGACATGATCAGCCGGCAGCGGGAATCCCGGAATTGTCCGGGAACGGTCCCGGCAGCACAAGCGCTGGGCTATAGTGATGCGATGCGGATCAGCCTCGGGTGCATGCTGCCGGCGATGCTTTTGTGTGCGGCCACCTCCGCCGCTGCGGCGCCGGCCCGCTGTCCTGCCGGCGATGTGCCGGAGCTCGTGCGGGCGGCCGAGCTCGCGCTGGCACGGTCGGAATGGCCGCAGGCCACGCTGCGGCTGGCCTGCGCGGCGGAGCGCTCGGCCGACCCGGCGGTGGCGGAGCGGGCTACCCGCACTGCCTTTGAGTACCAGCAGACCGGGAAGGCAGTCGTTGGCGCCCGGCGCTGGCTCACGCTGGATCCAGGCAGCGAAACGGCGCGCCGGCACCTCGCGATCGCGCTGCTGCGCGATTACGACGATGCGGCGGCGGCCCGCGAATTCGCGCCACTGCTGGATGGTGGCGATCGCGGTCGCGCCTATGGCCAGCTGCTCGGCGTACTCGCCGAGGAGCGCAACGTCACCGGCGCGGCGCGCGTCATGGACCGCCTCGCGGCCGGCGATCCGGACCTGCCCGAAGCCCGGCACGCGGTCAGTGTGCTGTGGCAGCGCGCCGACCACGGCAGCCGGGCGCTGGCCGAGGCGCAGGCGGCGCTCGCACTGCGTCCGGGCTGGCGCCTCGCGCAATACGCCGAGATGCGCGCGCTGCTGACGCTGGGACGGCGTGACGAGGCGTTGGCGCGCTCGGCGGTGCTGGCCGCCGGTGACGATGCCCCGGCGCGGCTCAGCCACGCCTGGATGCTGGCCGGCCTGGGCCAGCGCGAAGCGGCTGCTGCCCTGTTCGGCGAATTGCGGCGCGAGGGCCCGGTGGCCCGCGAGGCGCTCGAGGCGCTCGGCCTGATGGCCATCGACGACCGGCGCTACGACGATGCGCTGCTGGTCTTCGGCGAACTCGCGCGGGAGCCACGCGGTGCCGAGGGCGTGGCCTGGCATTTCGGGCGCATCGCGGAGCAGCGCGGCGACCGGTTACTCGCGCTGCAGCATTACCAGCGTGCGGTCACCGGGCCGCGCGCGGTCGCGGCCCAGCTGCGGGCCCGGCGTCTCTGGCGCGAGCTGGGGCTGCCGGAACGCGCGGAACTGCAGATCGACGAGTTCCTCGCCGCCACGACGGGCAGTACTGCCGAAGTCGTTGCGGGCGTCGCCAGTCAGCTCACGGAGGAGGGTCGGGCCCGGGAGGCCGTCCAGCTGCTCGACCGCGCGTTGCGCTACCTGCCCGATGGCGACCTGCTGTTCACGCGGGCTCTCGTGAACGAGAAGCTCGGCCGCCTGCGCGCGGCGATCACGGACCTGCGTGCCCTGGTCGCCCGGCGACCAGGCAACCCGGATGCCGCCAACGCGCTCGGCTACACGCTCGTGGACCACGGCCAGCAGCTCCGTGAAGGTCACGAGCTGATCGAGCGCGCATTGGCCGCGCGGCCGGACAGCGTCGCGATCCAGGACTCGAAGGGCTGGGCCCTGGTGCGCCTGGGCAGGGTTGCCGACGGTCTGCCCTGGCTCGAGGGTGCGCTCGAGAGATCCGGGGATCCCGAAGTCGCCGCTCACCTCGGCGAGGCCCTGTGGCTGCTGGGTCGCGAGGACGAGGCCCGTGCTGCCTGGGAGCGGGCCCGCGCCGAGCATCCGGACAGCGATCCGCTGCGGCGCGCGATCGAGCGCCGTCTGCAGCCGTAGATGCGCGGGCCGCTCGCCGCGATGGTCGTGCTGCTGCTGGCGGGTTGTGCCAGCGTGCCAGCTCCGCCGCCGGATGCGACGGACTGGCCCGCCCGTCGCCTGGAACTGCAGGCGCTCGCGAACTGGCAGCTGCATGGGCGGATCGCCGTGGCTACCGCGACCGACGGGTTCTCCGGCGGCTTCGACTGGCAGCAGGCCGGCGCCCGGGCCGAGATCCAGGTGCGTGCTCCGCTCGGCGGGACCGCGCTGCGGCTGGTCCTGGACGGCGACCGGTTCGAAATGATGGATGGCCACGGCACGGTCGTGACGGGGGCGGTGGCCGGGCAGCAGATCGAGGAGGTGCTCGGAGCACCGCTTCCAGTCGCCGAACTGCGCTACTGGCTGGTCGGAGTACCAGCTCCGGGAGCGATTGAGCGGGAAGTGGCGGGGCCGGACGGACGGCTGGTGCAGCTGGCGCAATCTGGCTGGGAAGTCCGCTATGACCGGTACCAGGCGGTCGGCGCGCGCTGGCTGCCGGCACGCCTGGAACTGGTAACGACCGGCGCGCGCCTGCGGGTCGTGGCCGGGCACTGGCGGATCGATCCATGAACCACGCCTGGCCGGCGCCAGCCAAGCTGAACCTGTTCCTGCATGTGGTCGGCCGGCGGCCGGACGGCTACCACGAGCTGCAGACCGTGTTCCAGATCATCGATCTCGTGGACGAACTACAGTTCACGATTCGCGAGGACCCGTTGATCCGCCGGGTGGCCGGACCCGAATCCCTGCCCGCCGAAGACGACCTGAGCGTGCGTGCGGCGCGCCGGCTGCAGGCGGCCGCCGGCGTTCGTGCCGGCGTGGATATTGCGCTCGACAAGCGCATCCCGGTGGGTGGCGGGCTCGGCGGCGGCAGTTCCGATGCCGCGACGACACTCGTCGCGCTGAACGAGCTGTGGGGGCTCGGCTGGCCCGTCGGGCGGTTGGCCCGGCTCGGCCTCGAACTGGGCGCCGACGTGCCGCTGTTCGTGCACGGCGACAGCGCGTGGGCCGGCGGCATCGGCGACGAGCTGCAGCCGCTCGAGCTGCCGGAGACTCACTATGCCCTGATATTTCCGGGTGTCGCGGTCAGTACCGCCGAAGTGTTTCAGGCGCCTGAATTGACAAGAAATTCCCCCAGGACGACAATTAGCGGTTTCCTGAAGGCGGGTGGACGCAACGACTGCGCCCCGGTGGTCGCCGGGAGGTATCCCGGGGTGGCTGCAGCGCTGGCATGGCTGGGCCGACGGGGTGAGGCACGGCTGACCGGTACGGGCAGCTGCGTGTTCGCCGCGTACGCGGATCGGGCCGCAGCCCAGGCGGCACTGGCCGAGCTGCCGGCGCAGTGGACTGGTTTCGTCGTCCGCGGACTCAGCCGCTCACCGTTGCCAGCGCGCCTGGCGACGGAGCGAGCGATCCGCGGCACCGATGCAGTTTAGTGGGGTGTCGCCAAGTGGTAAGGCAACGGATTTTGATTCCGTCATGCGAAGGTTCGAATCCTTCCACCCCAGCCAGTTGAAACGCGGCGCGCAGGACGCGCCGGAATGAGGAGAATGGAGTGGATCACTCCACGATGGCTGTGTTCACGGGCAACGCGAATCCGGCGCTGGCGCAGGCGATCGCCCGTCACCTGACCGAGCCGCTCGGCCGTGCCGTCGTTGGCCGCTTCAGCGACGGCGAGATCCAGGTCGAGATCATGGAAAACGTCCGTGGCCGCGACGTGTACCTTGTGCAGTCGACCTGCCCGCCCGCGAACGAGCACCTGATGGAACTGCTGGTGATGGCCGATGCCTGTCGCCGCGCGTCCGCCGGGCGCATCACCGCGGTGGTTCCCTACCTGGGCTACGCGCGGCAGGATCGCCGTCCGCGGGCTACGCGGGTGCCGATCACGGCCAAGCTGGTCGCCGACATGATCGGCTGTGCCGGCATCGACCGGGTACTGACGGTGGACCTGCATGCCGACCAGATCCAGGGCTTCTTCAACGTGCCGGTGGACAACGTCTATGCGTCGCCAGTGCTGCTCGGCGAGATCTGGAAGCAGAAGTACCAGGACATGATCGTGGTGTCGCCGGACGTCGGTGGTGTCGTGCGGGCGCGCGCGCTGGCGCGGCGCCTGGACAACGCGGACCTGGCGATCATCGACAAGCGGCGGGCGCGCGCCAACGAGTCGCAGGTCATGAACATCATCGGCGACGTGCGTGACCGGTCCTGCGTACTGGTCGACGACCTCGTCGATACCGCCGGGACGCTGTGCCAGGCGGCCGCGGCGCTGAAGCAGCAGGGAGCGCGGCGGGTCGCCGCATACATCACGCACGCGGTACTGTCGGGACCCGCGGTCGAGCGGATTGCCGACTCGGCGCTCGACGAGCTGGTCGTGACCGACACGATCCCGCTGCGGCCCGACGCCGAGGCCTGCCGCCGGATCCGGGTACTGCCGGTGGCCGGGTTGCTGGCCGAGACGATGCGGCGCATGCGCGACGAGGAGTCGGTCAGTTCCCTGTACGTCGATTGAGGAGGGAGACGGTCCCTCTGCGAGGGCAGCTGCCGGGAGGTCCGGTGGCCCCATGGGCGGGATGCCGGTGCCTGGTCGCGGGCCGGACATCCCATGATCGGGAGTAAGAGTGATATGAAAACTTATTTTGAACTCGCCGCCGAGTTCCGGGAGGACCAGGGCAAGGGTGCGAGCCGCCGCCTGCGTCATCTCGGCAAGGTTCCGGCGATCCTGTACGGCGGACGCGTGGAGCCGAGCGCGCTGGCGCTCGATCACGCCAGGCTCAGCCACCTGATGGACGACGAGCGCTTCTACTCGACGATCCTGAGCCTGAAAGTCGGGGACCAGTCCCAGGCGGCAGTGCTCAAGGATGTGCAGCGCCATCCCTGGAAGAACCAGATCCTGCACGTGGACCTGCAGCGGGTGCTCGAAGACGAGCCGATTCGCATGAAGGTGCCGTTGCACTTCCGCGGCGGCGCGGAGGCGATCGGCGTCCGGACCCAGGGCGGGTTGCTCTCGCACCTGCGCAACGACATCGAGGTGCTGTGCCTGCCGCGGAACCTGCCGGAGTACATCGAGGTCGATGTCTCGGCGCTCGAGATCAACCAGGTACTCCAGCTGTCGGACCTGCCGATGCCGGAGGGTGTCCAGGTTGCCGAGCTGCTGGCCGGTCGCGACGCTCCGGTCGCCTCGATTCACGCACCGCGGGTCGAGGAAGAGGCGGCACCGGTCGTCGAGGCGACGGCTGCCGCGGCGACGCCGGGTGCGGCGCCGGCCGCCGAGACCAAGGAGCCGGCGAAGGGCGACGCGAAGAAGTGATTCGCTGTCCGGGAGCGGGCCATGGCAGGGCTACCATTGCGGTTGGTCGTGGGCCTGGGCAATCCAGGCCCCGATCATGCAGCCACGCGTCACAACGCGGGATTCTGGTTCGTCGACGAACTGGCGCGCCGGTATGAGGCGCTGCTCAAGCTGGAGCGCCGGTACGCCGGCGATGCCGGCCGGGCGACGGTCGCCGGGACCACGCTGTGGCTGCTCAAGCCGATGAACTACATGAACCGCAGCGGACTCGCGGTCCGCGCGATCTGCGATTACCTGCAGCTGCCGCCGGCGGAGATGCTGGTCGTGCATGACGACCTCGACCTGCCGCCAGGGGTCGTGCGCCTGAAACGGGGCGGCGGTGCGGGCGGCCACAATGGACTGAAGGATCTGATCAGTCATGTCGGCGAGGACTTCTGGCGCCTGCGCCTTGGTATCGGTCATCCGGGTGACCGCAACGTCGTGATCGACTATGTGCTGGCGCGGCCGCCGGCTGTCGAGGAGCACTTGATCCGTGAGGCGATCGAGCTGGCCCTGGGCGAGTTTCCGCGGCTGCTGACCGAGGGACCGGAGAAGATGATGAATCGCCTGCACACGCAGCCTGCAGCCGACGGCGACGGCGCCTGAGGCCGGGGCGCACGAGATGGCCATCCGCTGCGGCATCGTCGGCATGCCCAATGTCGGCAAGTCCACCCTGTTCAATGCCCTGACCCAGGCGCGGATCGCCGCGGAGAACTACCCGTTCTGCACGATCGATCCGAACATCGGCGTGGTGCCGGTGCCCGATCCGCGGCTGGCAGCGCTCGCGGCGATCGTGCGACCGCAGAAAGTGCTGCCGACGACCGTCGAGTTCGTGGACATTGCCGGCCTGGTGGCCGGTGCTTCGCAGGGCGAGGGCCTCGGTAACCAGTTCCTGGCGCACATCCGCGAGGTGGATGCGATCGCGCACGTGGTGCGCTGCTTCGATGACGACGATGTCGTCCACGTCGCCGGGCGGGTCGATCCGGCACGCGATGTCGCCATCATCAACACCGAACTCGCGCTGGCCGACCTCGACACTGTCGAGCGCGCCCGGCAGCGGGCCGAGAAGCCCGCCCGTGCCGGGGACCGGGACGCGCAGCGCTGGTGCGAGTCACTGGAGCGGATCCGCGCCACGCTCGACCGTGGCGAACCGGTGCGCTCGCTGCGACCGGACGAATTCGAGCGCGAGCGGTTGCGCGAGCTGCACCTGCTGACGGCCAAGCCGGTGCTGTATGTCGCCAACGTTGCCGAGAAAGGCTTCAGCGACAACCCCCATCTCGAGGTGCTGCGCGGGATTGCGGCTGCGGAAGGGGCCGAAATCGTGCCGGTCTGTGCCGCGATCGAGGCCGAGATCTCCGAGCTCGACGAGGGCGACCGCGCGGCATTCCTCGCCGACCTTGGGCTCGAGGAACCGGGCCTGCACCGGATCATCCGTGCCGCCTATCGGCTGCTCGGCCTGCTGACCTACTTCACCGCCGGTCCGAAGGAAGTGCGCGCCTGGACCGTTCCGGCCGGCGCGACCGCGCCGCAGGCGGCCGGCGTGATCCACACCGATTTCGAGCGCGGCTTCATCCGCGCCGAGACGATCGCCTTTGATGACTACATCGCCGGCCGTGGCGAAGCCGGTGCCCGCGAGGCCGGGCGACTGCGGCTCGAGGGGCGCGACTACGTCGTCCGCGAGGGGGACGTCATGCATTTCCGGTTCAACGTCTGAGCAGGATTCCGGATCTCGACGATATTCCGGACGATGGCGCGGTGACCCGCACTGGCTTGACCCGACCGCCTTACTAATATAACCTTGAAGTAAGGTAGAGCACTAGCGAGGCCGCCGGCATGTTCGTCAAGATCACCGCCAAGCGCCAGGTCACATTTCCTGCGCGGGTCCTGGAGGCACTGGGCGCTAAACCCGGGGACCGGATCGAACTCGAAGAAGGTCCCGGGGGGTTCGTACTGCGCGCGCGGCATATCGACCGGGCGCGCCTCGCGCCACTACGCGGCAAGCTGCGCCGTGGCAAAGGCAGCTTCGATCTCGAAGTCTTCCGTAATACACCCCATGACCGCGCGCTTCGGGATTGATACCTCGATCCTGGTGCGGCTGGCGACGGGCGATCCCGAGGATGGCTTCGAACACTGTGTGCGCAAGCTGACCGCACTCGTCGAGCGCGACGATGCGGAGGTATTCGCGTCGAATCAGGTCGTCGGCGAGGCCTATATTGCCCTTCAGCATCATTACGGTGTATCCAGGCCCGACGCGCGCGCCGCACTTACCAGCGTGCTCAGGAGCGGTCTGGTGGCGCCGTTGAACGGGGCGGGCGTGTTCGCCGCCCTGGAAGCCGGCGCGGGATGCGGCCTGTTCGACCGCTTGATTGCCGACGACTACCGCCGGGCGGAACTCATCACGCTCACGCTCGACCGCAAGATGGCCGCTCTCCCGGAGGTACGCCGGCTGTAACACGCCGACGACAGCTACTCGCGGCCAACGTTGCACGGCGGGGCTATCCCGGCAGCGCAGTCCGCAGGACCTCGGTGGTGATGGCTGCCCGCAGCCAGGTGAGTCCGCTGTCCTCGGCGCGCGAGCTGTGGTACTGCAGCATCTGCCGCATGAGCGGAAACTCGAACGGCAACTCCGCTGTCACGATCGGCATGACCCGGGCCGATTCACGCGCCATTCGTTCATGCATCACGGCCAGCCTGCGGGTCCCCACCAGCATCATCGGGACGAGCGAGAAGACCGTGACAATCACATCGATGCGGCGAGCGCGGCCGCGCTGCCCCAGCGCCGCTTCGATGAACGAGGTCGGCCGGAATTCACCGATTTCGACCGCCACGTGACCGGCCTCATAGAAGGTCGCTTCGGTCAGGCGCTGGCGCAGCAATGGGTTCTCGCTCCAGCCGGCCACGACGAAGCGCTCCTCGAACAGCAGTTCGGTCGGGTGCAATGGCACGAGATTCATTTCGGGCAGGATCACCAGGTCCAGTCGCCCGCGCTCGAGGTTCGAGGCCAGCTCATCCGAGGGTGGTACCAGTTCGATGCCGATTCCCGGCGCCCGGGTCTCGAGCTCACGCAGCAGCCGCGAAAAGATCACGGTCGCGACGTAGTCGGAGGCACCAATCCGGAACCGTCGCTGTGAGGTCGCCGGATCAAAGACCGCCGAGGCCGTGACCAGCCGGTCGATGCTGGTCAGCAGCTGCCGCAGCATCGGCTGCATCTGCAGCGCCTGCGGGGTCGGCAGCATGCCCTTGCCGGAGGAGATCAGGATGGGATCGTTGAAGTAGGCACGCAGCCGGCCGAGGACTGCACTCATGGCCGGCTGGCTCAGGTGCAGCCGCTCGGCGGCCCGGGACACGCTTTGCAGCTCAATCAGCGCGTCGAGAGCCGCCAGCAGGTTGAGATCGAGTCCCTTGAAACGCATCGCCGTTGCCCTTCAGTCCGCCGGGAATGCCGCAGCGGAGGTCCACGCGTCCATGAACATCCAGCAAATGAATCTGGCTGCATCATCAGAACGGATTTCCATCCCCTGCCTCACGGTGGGAACATGGACACAGGATTGTATCCGAATGTTGCAACAGCGCAACAGATTTGGTTCCGGAGGGACGATGAGCAAGAAGATCAGTTTCGCGATCGCCACCATTCTGGCGGCGGCGGCCATGCCACAGGCCCCGGCCCTGTCCCAGGAGGCCGAGCCGGCCCGGCTGGACGACATCGTCGTCACCGCGCAACGGCGCGAGGAGACGCTGCAGAAAGCGGCGATCGCGGTCAGCGCGGTTGCCGGCGACGTGCTGACCAGCCGCAGCATCTCCGACCCGACCGAGGTGACACAGCTGGTCCCGGCGCTGCAGGTCACGCGCGGCTCGGCGCACACGCAGTTCTACCTGCGCGGTGTCGGCACGTTCGGCGCCAATGCCTTCGCCGAGCAGGGCATCGGCGTCAACCTCGATGGCGTCTACCTGTCGCGGCTGGCAGCGCCGGCGGCACTGTTCTACGACATCGAGCGCATCGAGGTGCTGAAGGGGCCGCAGGGCACGCTGTATGGCCGCAACGCGACCGGCGGCACTGTCAATATCATTACCGCCCGGCCGCAGCTCGGCGAGACCAGCGGCTTCATCAACGCCGAGTTCGGCGACTACGATGCGCTGAAGGCTTCCGCGGCACTCAATCTCGCCTCCGGCGAGCGCAGCGCGTGGCGGTTCGCCGGCCAGTACGTCAGCCGGGACGGCTATTTCAGTGATGGCTACGACGACGAGGACTCACGGGCCGCTCGCATGCAGTTTCGCTTCGACAACGGCGCCGGCTTCGACCTGAACGTGATGATCGACCACGCCCATGTCGGCGGCCAGGGCAGCGGTGGCACGATCGTGCCGCTGGTCGGCGGCAGCCGCCGGCTCGGCCCCAGCGACCCCGCCGTGCTCGCCGCCTACCTGGCGCGGCCGCCGGCGCCGCCGGTGCCGCAGATCATCGCCCGCGACGATGGCTACCAGAACAACAATCTCACCGGCATCATCGCCACGGCCAACGTCGATCTCGGCTTTGCCCGGCTGACAGTGATTCCGGCCTGGCGCGAGACCAACCTCGACTTCGTCGGCTATGCGTCGTCGTTCCTGATCGACGTGCTGGAGCGCTCCGAGCAGCGGTCGCTGGAACTGCGCCTGGCCAACGACGGGGAGCGGCTGAAGTGGGTGGCCGGCGCCTACTGGTTCGACGAGGACATCGAGGCCCGGCAGTTCTTCGACCAGTCCAGCAACTCGACCCGGATCGATTCCGAGCTGGATACCGAGAGCGTGGCGGTGTTCGGCCAGGCGACGCTGTCCTTCAGCGACCGCCTGCGCGGTACCGCCGGCGTCCGCTATACCAGCGACGACAAGAGCCAGGACACGGCCAACGTCTCCCGGCCGTTCGTCGGCTTCGTGCCGCCGGGCCCGCCGGCCTTCATCCCGATCATCCTGACGATCACGTCGAACCCGCAGACCGACGTCGATTTCACCAAGACCACTTGGAAGGCCGGGCTCGAACTCGACCTCGGGCCGGATTCGCTGCTCTATGCGTCAGTCGCGACCGGCTTCAAGAGCGGCATCCTGTATTCCGCGGTCGGCCAGAACTACTCGAACCCGGAGGAGCTGACCGCGTTCTCGATCGGATCGAAGAACCGGTTCCTGGGTGACACGCTGCAGCTGAACCTCGAGGCCTTCTACTGGGACTATACGGACCAGCAGATCTCGCACCTCGGCCCGGTGCAGGTTGCCATGACACCGGGTGGTCCGCTGTACGGTCCGGTGTTCCTGACCGAGAACGCCGGCGGCGCGACCATCTGGGGGCTGGAGACCGAGCTGCTGTGGCAGCCGACCCGGCGCGACCTGCTGTCGCTCAACGTCCAGTACCTCAACACCGAGTACGACGAGCTTCGATACCAGGCCTACTCGACCAGCGGCGCCCCGCCGGCGGTCGGCTGCCCGGCGACGCTGACTGCGCTGACCGGCACCTCGCCGGCCGCCCGTATCTACGACGTCGACTGCAGCGGCCAGCCGCTGCCGCAGGCGCCGGAGTGGACCGTGAACGCGGCCTGGGAGCACCGCTTCGAGCTCGGCAACGGCAGCCAGGTGATCCTCGGCGTCGACTCGCGAATCGAGACCGAGCGCTACCTGTCGCTGGACTTCATGGCCGATGCGCGCCAGGGCAGCAGCACGATCTCGAATGCGCGCGTCACCTGGGAGGCGGCCGGCGGCGCCTGGTCGGTGACGGCGTTCGTCAACAACATCGAGGACGACATCGTGTTCTCGAACTCGCTGCAGAGTCCGGTCAAGGGCGGCACGATCTACAACCAGAT
>SCUD01000027.1 GCA_004297335.1 Gammaproteobacteria bacterium | reverse complement strand
CTCGAGCGCACGTTCCTGCAGGCGCGGATCGACGCCGCGCTCGAAGCGCTGCGAGGCATCGCTCGCGAGCCCGTAGCGCCGCGGCCGCCCGGCGATCGCCTCGGGCGCGAAATAGGCCACCTCGATGAACACGTCGGTCGTGTCCGGGGCGATGCCGCTCTTCTCGCCCCCCATGATGCCGGCCAGCCCGACCGGACCGGCGGAGTCGGCGATCACCAGCGTATCCCCGGCCACCGCAATCTCGCTGCCGTCCAGCAGCCTCAGCTGCTCGCCGGGCGCGGCCATCCGCACGCTGACCGGCGCGGCGATGCGGCGCAGGTCGTAGGCGTGCATCGGCTGCCCCAGTTCCAGCATCACGTAGTTGGTGACGTCGACCGCCGGCCCGCGCGGCCGCAGGCCGGCCCGGCGCAGGCGCTCGCGCATCCACAAGGGAGTCGCCGCGACCGGATCGATGCCCTGGATCACGCGGCTGGCAAAGCGCGGACAGCCCGCTGGAGCCTCGAGCCGCACCTCGACCCGCTCCCGGTGCATCGCCGTTACCGGTTCCGCCGCCGGCACTGCGAGCCGCAGGCCGGCGAGCGCCGCGACTTCGCGTGCGACGCCGACCATCGACAGCACGTCGCCGCGGTTCGGCGTCACATTGAGCGTCAACACGGTGTCGTCGAGCGCCAGGGCCGCGCGCAGATCGGTGCCAGTGGCGAGATCAGCCGGCAGTTCCAGGATCCCCTCGTGATCCTCCGACAGGCCGAGCTCGCGCGAAGAGCACAGCATGCCGGCCGACTCGACCCCGCGCAGCGTCGTGCGCCGGATTGCAAGCCCGCCAGGCAGCAGCGCCCCATCGAGCGCAAACGGCGTCTTCATTCCCGCGCGTACGTTCGGCGCGCCGCAGACCACCTGCGATGGCGCTGCGCCACCGCTCGCGACCTGGCACACGGTCAGCCGGTCCGCAGCCGGGTGCCGCTCGACCCCGAGCACCTCGCCGACCACGACGCCATTGAACTCCGGACTCGCGAGCTCGACCGACTCGACCTCGATGCCGGCCATCGTCAGGCGCCGGCACAGCGTCGGCACGTCCCAGCCCGGATCGACCAGCGAGCGCAACCACTCGAGACTGACGCGCATCGCCCGCTAGCCCCGGTTGAACTGCGCGAGAAAGCGCAGGTCGTTGTCGAAGAACAGGCGCAGGTCGTTGACCGCATAGCGCAGCATCGCCAGGCGCTCGATGCCCATACCGAAGGCGTAGCCCTGCCAGCGCTCGGGATCCACGCCGCAGGCGGCGAGCACGTTCGGATGCACCATGCCGCAGCCGAGGATCTCGAGCCAGCCGGTCTGCTTGCAGATCCGGCAGCCGGTGCCATCGCAGAGCACGCACTGGATATCCACTTCGGCCGAGGGCTCGGTGAACGGGAAGTACGAGGCGCGGAAGCGCAGCGCGCGCGGCTTTTCGAAGAACTGCTCGACGAAGCCGGTGAGCATGCCCTTGAGGTTCGCGAGACTGATGTCGCTGTCGATCGCCAGCCCCTCGACCTGGTGGAACATCGGGCTGTGGGTCACGTCCGAATCGCGGCGATACACCGGCCCCGGCGCGATCACGCGGATCGGCACGCCCTGGCGGCGCATCGCCCGGATCTGCACCGGCGAGGTGTGCGTACGCAACAGCCGGCCGTCGCCGAAATAGAAAGTGTCATGCATCGCCCGGGCCGGATGATCGGGCGGGATGTTCAGTGCGCCGAAGTTGTGGAAGTCGTCCTCGACCTCGGGCCCGTCGGCGACGGCGAAACCGGCCTGCCGGAAGATCGCCTCGATGCGCAGGCGCGTGCGCGTGACCGGGTGCAGCCCACCGGGGGCCTGGCCCCGTCCCGGCAGCGTGACGTCCAGGGCACCCGTGCGCAGCGAGGCCTCGAGCGCGGCGCTCTCCAGTTCCGCCCGGCGCGCCTCGAGCGCCGCGGTCACGGCCCGCTTCGCGTCATTGATCGTGGCACCGGCGGCACGGCGCTCGGCACCCGGTAGCGAGCCGAGCGACTTCAACAGCTCGGTGATCGTGCCCTTGCGCCCGAGCGCGCCGACGCGCACCGCATCGAGCGCAGCGAGATCCGCGCTGGCAGCGATGTCGGCGAGCGTGCGCCCGACGAGGGGCTCCAGGTCCTTCACCCGACCTCCCCGAGGCCCGGTGCTTTACCCGGCTTCCAGTGCGGCTTTCGCCTTCTCCGCGACGGCGCCAAACGCGGCGCTGTCGTGCACGGCGAGATCGGCGAGCGCCTTGCGGTCGATCGCGATATCCGCGGCCTTCAGCCCCGCGATCAGCCGGCTGTACGACAGCCCGCAGGCGCGGGCCGCGGCGTTGATCCGCTGCACCCACAGCGCGCGGTAGTCGCGCTTCTTGATGCGGCGGCCGGCATAGGCGTACTGCCCGGCCTTGATCACCGCCTGCTTGGCAACGCGGTAGACCTTGCGGCGGGCGTTGTAGTAGCCCTTGGCCTTCTTCAGGACCTTCTTGTGGCGGCGTCCAGCGATGACGCCACGTTTCACTCTAGCCATGTCACATTCCTCCGTTCAGCGGGGCGTCAATGGTTGGGCAGCAGCTTGGTCACGCGCCCGACGTCGGACTCGTGCACAGCCGTACCTCCGCGCAGCTGACGCTTGCGCTTCCTGGACATCTTCGTGAGGATGTGCCGCCGATTGGCCTGGCCGCGCTTGAAGCCCTTCGCTGTCTTGCGAAAACGCTTCGCCGCAGCCCGGTTGGTTTTCAACTTGGGCATTGCTCAACTCCTTCTTCTGACCTCTTCGCACCGCCATGGCGGGCTGGAGGCGTATCGGCGACAGAGCCGCCGGTCACTTTTTGAAAAAGGGGACAGTCCCCTTTTTCGTTCCGAAGAAAAAGGGGACTGTCCCCTTTTTCTACCTCTTGCGCTGGGTGATCACCATCGTGATCTGGCGCCCCTCCATCGACGCGTGCTGCTCGACCTGGCCGTGTTCGGCGAGGTCCGCAATCAGCCGGTCGAGAAGTCGGCGCCCGATCTCGGTGTGGGCCATCTCCCGGCCGCGAAACCGCAGCGTGATCTTGGCCTTGTCACCTTCACTCAGGAAGCGGATCAGATTACGCAGCTTGACCTGGTAATCCGCCTCTTCCGTACCCGGCCGGAACTTCACTTCCTTGAGCTGGGTCTGCTTCTGCTTCCGCTTCGCCGAGTGCGCCTTCTTGTTCTGCTCGAACAGGAACTTCCCGAAGTCCATGATCCGGCAGACAGGCGGCTCGGCGGTTGGCGAAACCTCCACGAGATCCAGTTCCGCCGCGGTGGCCCTCTCCAGGGCCTCGCCGCGACTCATGACGCCGACCTGACTGCCGTCGGCGCCGATCACGCGTAGTTGCGGTGCAAGGATCTCCTCGTTGCGCCGCACGCGTTTGGTGGTCGAAATGCTTTAGTCCTCCAAACAATGAAGGCCGCGGCTCGCCACATCCCCGGCGATCCGAGAGGCCACCTCTTCCAGGGGCATGGCTCCCAGATCCTTTCCGGAGCGCGAGCGCACGGCCAATGACCTGGACCCGACTTCCCGATCCCCCGCTACGAGCAGGTACGGGACACGCTGCAACGTGTGTTCGCGGATTTTATAGCCGACTTTCTCATTGCGCAAGTCGGCTTCCACCCGAACCCCCTGATTTCTAAGGAAATCGACAGCTTCTGCCGCAAATTCAGCCTGCCGGGAGGTGATATTCATCACCACGGCCTGCACCGGGGCCAGCCAGGTGGGCAGGCGGCCGGCGTGGTGCTCCAGCAGGATTCCGAGAAAACGCTCGAGCGAACCGAAGATCGCGCGGTGCAGCATCACCGGCGTCCGCCGCTGGCTGTGCTCGTCCACGTAGTGCGCACCGAGCCGGCCCGGGAGGTTCAGGTCGACCTGCCAGGTGCCGCACTGCCAGTCGCGGCCGATCGCGTCCTTCAGCACGAACTCGAGCTTCGGCCCGTAGAAAGCTCCCTCGCCCGGATTCACCGTGTAGTCCACGCCCGCGGCGCGCGTGGCCTCGATCAGCGCGTTCTCGGCGCGCGTCCAGATCTCATCATCCCCGACCCGGCGCGGTGGCCGATCCGCGAACTTGACCTTGACCTCATCGAAACCGAAGTCACGGTAGATCGACATCAGCAGCTCGATGCCGCGCACGGTTTCCCCGGTGATCTGGTCCTCGGTGACGAAGATGTGCGCGTCGTCCTGCGTAAAGGCGCGCACGCGCAACAGCCCGTGCAGGGCCCCCGAGGGTTCATAGCGATGCACGCGGCCGAATTCAGCGAGGCGGATCGGCAGCTCGCGGTAGCTGTGCAGCCCGTGCCGGAACACCTGCACGTGTCCGGGGCAGTTCATCGGCTTGATCGCATAGACGCGCTCATCGGGCGTGCGCGTCAGGAACATGTTCTCGCCGAACTTCTCGAGGTGACCGGACTGCACCCACAGCTCGCGGTCCATGATCTCCGGCGTGCTGATCTCCTGGTAGCCCGCGGCGTTCTGCCGCTCGCGCATGTAGTCGATCAGCCCCTGGAACACCGTCCAGCCGTGTGGATGCCAGAACACGGCACCGGGGGCCTCCTCCTGGAAATGGAACAGGTCGAGTTCGCGGCCGATGCGGCGGTGGTCGCGCTTCTCCGCCTCCTCGAGCCGCTGCAGGTAGTCCTTGAGCTGCTTCTCGTCCGCCCAGGCCGTGCCGTAGATGCGCTGCAGCATCTCGTTGCGCGAATCGCCGCGCCAATAGGCGCCCGCGACCTTGGTCAGATTGAATGCGCCGAGCCGGCCCGTGGACGGTACATGCGGGCCACGGCACAGGTCTTCCCAGTCGCCCTGGCCATACAGCGTGATCGGCTGGTCGGCGGGGATGCCGACGATGATCTCGGCCTTGTAGTGCTCGCCCAGCGCGCGGAAATGCGCGATCGCCTCCTCGCGCGGCAGCTCGCGCCGGCGCACCGGCTGGTCAGCCCGCGCGAGCTCGCGCATCCGCGCCTCGAACTTCTCGAGATCCTCCGGCGTGAACGGCCGCTCGAAGGCAAAGTCGTAGTAGAAGCCGTCCTCGATGACCGGCCCGATCGTGACCTGCGCCTGCGGATAGATCGACTGCACCGCCTGGGCCAGCAGGTGCGCAGTCGAGTGGCGCAGGATTTCGAGGCCCTGCGGATCCTTCGCGGTCACGATGCGGACCCGCGCATCGCCAGTGATGACATGGGTCGTGTCGACCAGCCGACCGTCCACCTCGCCAGCCAGCGCGGCGCGCGCCAGGCCGGCGCCGATCGCCGCCGCCACGCCGCCGACGGTGACCGGCTGCTCGAAGCTGCGCTGGCTGCCGTCGGGTAGCGTGATCGTGGGCATGGACCTGATGCTGGCAATGAACGAGTGGTGGGCGCGACAGGGATCGAACCTGTGACCCCTACCATGTCAAGGTAGTGCTCTACCGCTGAGCTACGCGCCCGAAAGGGGCCGAATGGTACTGGAGAACGCGACCGGCGGTCTACAGCGGCGGCTGGCTATGCCTCGGCCAGCGGCAATCCGAGCACGCGCCGCAGTGCGTCGCGCAGCAGCAAGATCTCATCAGGGTCAACGCCTGTTCGAGGGCGCCAATGGCATTCTCGGGTCCCTTGGCGACCAGGTTACGGCTGGCTTCCTCGACGGCGTAGGCTGAGGCCACCAGTTCACAGCGTCCGGCACGGGCCAGGGCCAGAAGATCGTGAATCGGGCTGTCGCTCGAGTAGCCGGCAAGAAACAGGACGTTGGCGTCGAGAAACAGCCGCATCCGACCCATCAGCGCCGCTTTCCGGCCACCGCCCGGGCGGCCATCCGCCGGGTTTCTGCGTCAACGACGGTAGCCCGTTCGAACTCCCGGATCCGCTCCGGCGTGTACATCTCGATCGGCAGCACGGCCGCGCGCGGTAGCGACAGCTGCCCATTCCGCCCGAGCTTGACCGATTCCATAATTTCCACTTTCCGGATTCCAGAATTCCGGGAAATCATGCCGCCACAGTCCCGAGTCGGTCAATCCGGATCCGGTAGTGTCAAGCGTCGCCGGTTCTCCCAGGCGCCCAGGGGTGGTACGGCGGCTACACCGTGCAGGCGGCGGATCAGCGCGCGGTGGCGCTCTACCGGTGTCGGTCTGTCCGGCAGCGTGGACTCGACAACAGGATGGCAAACCGGTCGCGGCGCTGGTCGATGCCGAACTGTTCGCCCGCATCCGCCGCATGCGGGAGCGCTTCGACACGCTCTGCACCCGTATTGCCGCGGCCTATGCCGAGGTGCCGCTCGAGGAGGGCCTGGCATATCCCGGCAGCGTACCAGGACGCATCGTCGAGGCGTGGCGCCAGGGCAGCCTGGCCGATGTCGTCGAGCCGCAAGGCGTGCGGGAGGCAAACCTGCGCGATCCGGCCGACCAGCCCGTGCTGCTGACGCTGTTGGCGGCGAATGCGGATTACCTGATCAGTGGCGACAAGGATCTGCTGGCGCTGGCGGAGCAGTATTCCATCATCACCCCCGCACAGTTCTGGGCGCGTCACGGTGGC